>DAIMYJ010000016.1:2030-46056 GCA_036734545.1 Chitinophagales bacterium | reverse complement strand
AGGTTTGCAACGGCGTGGATGACGATTGCGACGGTTCAGTGGATGAAGGTGTAACAACCACTTTCTATGCGGATGCCGATGGCGATAGCTATGGTGATGCTGCTTCTACTACAGAAGCCTGCTCCGCCCCCGCCGGCTATGTAAGCGATAACACCGACTGCAACGATGCAGATGGTGGTATCAACCCCGGAGCAGCTGAGATCTGCAATGGCATCGACGAAGACTGCGATGGTTTTGTGGATGAAGGAACACTGATCACCTTCTATGCCGATGCGGATGCTGATGGCTTTGGTGATGCTGCTTCTACTACTGATGCATGCTCCGCACCTGCAGGCTATGTGGCCAACAATGCCGATTGTAATGATGCCTCCAATACCGTTTATCCCGGAGCTCCCGAGATCTGCGGCAACGGTATCGATGAAGATTGCGACGGTGTGATCGATCTGACAGCTACGATCGCTGCCGGCGGTCCTACCACCTTCTGTTTAGGCGGAAGCGTTACGCTTAACAGCACTACATTGGGCGCCGGTCTTTCCTACCAGTGGCAGAGGAACGGTAACCCGATCGCCGGTGCTACCGCCTCCAGTTACGTGGTAACCACTCAGGGTAACTACCGTTGTGTGGTGTCCAAGCCTTCCTGTACGTCTACCTCTTCTACCATCACGGTAACTGTAAACCTGAATCCCAATGCCACTATCGCAGCACTCGACGGCCTCGACCTTTGTGGTAAATCCTTCGTGCGTCTGCGTGGTAACAATGGAACAGGGTTCACTTATCAGTGGTTCCAGGGTGGTTCACTTATTGCCGGTGCTACTGCACAGCTGTATTATGCCACCACACCGGGCAGCTACCAGGTGCGGGTGACCAACGCAGCAGGTTGCAGCACGCTTTCAGCCGCCTCAGTGGTGTTCACCAGCTGCCGTATGGCTGAGGAAGAAGGACAGGCAAACATGCTGATCCTGCCGAACCCGTCACGCGGAACATTTGACCTGCAGATGGCGCTCGCACAGGATATCAGTGCCAATGCCCATGTGCAGATCCTGAACATGGCCGGTCAGGCTGTTCAATCATTCGATGCTGAGATCTCAGCCGGTATGCTGAACACCAGGATCGAAATGGCTCCCGTAGCCGGTGCCTACCTCCTGGTAGTGCAGGTGAACGGTGCCGTATATACCGAGCGACTGATGATCACAGAGTAATAGATCTATTTCATAGCGAAGAAAAGGGGAGCATACGCTCCCCTTTTTTTATGGCCCGGGGCTAAGCAGATACCTGCCGACCAAGGATTTCCGTTATAGTGTCCTGTGCATCGAATTACAGGCATATGAAGGCCTTTTCTGCCTTCAGGGGCCCGAAAAAAAATATTTTTTATCCCGGCTATTGCGCAGTGATTACTTAATTTTATTTTTGCAACCCTTCAAAAAGCGACCATGGAACTTTTCTGGCAGATAGTAGGCTACGTAATACCGGCTCTGGTGGTATTCGGCACCACCTATCTGGTGTTACGTGCATTTCTCGACCGCGAGCAAAAAATGCGACTCATCGAGTTCCGTCAGGCCAATTTGCGGGAAGCCCTGCCTATTCGCCTTCAGGCGTATGAGCGGCTGACACTCTTTATGGAGCGCATCAGCCTCAACAACATGCTGCCGCGCGTGCGCAGGCAGGAAATGAACGTATCGGAGTTCCGGACGGCCCTGATCAATAATATCCGTCAGGAATACGAACACAACCTCAGCCAGCAGGTCTACGTATCTGCTGATGCCTGGAACATGATCCGGGCCGCCAAGGAGGAGATCATCAGTATTATCAATCGTAACGCGATGTCGCTGCTGCCTGAACTGCCCGGCATCGAATTACATAAGAAGATCATAGCGGAATTGGCTGAAAGTGATGACGAGGCTGTTACACAGCGCGTGCTCCTTCAGCTCAAGAAAGAGGTCATGTTGCTGTACGGCAAGTGATCCCGCTGGATACTCTACCCATCCCTTATCTACCGGCGCGCAACCGAATTTGCGCAGAAACAACCACTGTGCTGCAGCGACCATCCACATATCGCCTGATCACCCTATGGGCATTCTGCATCCCTGCCATCCTATTGGCAGGCCTGATGTCGGCCTGCACATCCTATTACGCCAACACCGCAGTAACCCCAACACAGGTGCGGGTTTACGGCATTGCACCCGATTCGGCGGTGCAGGCCATCATCGCGCCCTATAAGTCATCGCTCGATGCCGAGATGCAGTCGGTAGTGGGAGAGATCGGCGTAGACATGCGTCGGGCAAAACCGGAGTCCACCCTGGGGAATTTCATTTGCGATGTAGTAGAATCTGAAGCAGAGCGCATCACAGGGACAGCCATTGACTTCGGCGTATATAATTATGGAGGCATCCGCCAGGAATATCTCAACAAGGGACCCGTTACCAAAGGCAAGATCTATGAGCTCCTGCCCTTCGAAAATTTCGGCGCCATTGTTACCCTCGACGGTCCCTCCACATACGCTCTCGTCACTAAGATCGTGGAGGAAGGCGGCTGGCCTGTGTCGGCGGGACTCAAGATCGTTGTGCGCAATAATGCACCGGACTCTATATATATTGATGGAGCACCGTTCGACAGCACCCGCACATACCATGTGGTGATGAACGATTATATGGCCAACGGCGGCGACCGCATGCCTTTCATTAAAAAAGACCAGGTGACGGTCATGGGCGTTACCATACGCGATATGATGCTGCATTATTTATCTGCCCTGCAGGCCCAGGGAAAGGCCGCTACGGCACAAATGGAAGGGAGGATAGTGTATGCCGACTAGAAGAAGGTTCATACAGCAGGTGGTGGCAGGAGGGGCTTTGGCCGGTCTTGGTGGATTTCCATTGGAGGCTATGGCAGCATCGGGGGCGCAGAAGCTGGTGATATTGCATTCCAATGATGTGCACAGCCGCATAGACCCTTTCCCCGATGATGATAAGAAATTCCCGGGCATGGGCGGCATGGCTAACAAGGCCGCACTGATCCGCAAGATCCGCAGCGAGGAGCCGAATGTTTTATTGCTCGACTCGGGCGATATCTTCCAGGGAACACCGTATTTCAACTTTTATCATGGCGAGCTGGAGATGAAACTCATGAGTGAAATGGGGTATGATGCCGGCACCATGGGTAACCATGATTTCGATGCCGGTATCGATGGTTTTGCGCAGCAATTGACACATGCCCGCTTTCCCATTTTGGTGGCGAATTATGATCTCAGTGATACCGTATTGCATGACAAGGTGTTACGCTATACTACCTTCAAAAAACAGGAGATAAAGGTGGGGGTTTTCGGATTGGGTATTGAATTGAACGGCCTCGTTCCCGCATCCTTATATGGTAACACACGATATCTGGATCCGGTAACTGTGGCGCAGGAAACGGCCAATATTCTCCGGTATGATGAGCAGTGCGATTATGTGATCTGCTTGTCGCATCTGGGGTATACTTATGACTCCGAAAAAATATCGGACGTTCGTTTGGCGCAATCCACTACAGGTATTGATCTGATCCTGGGCGGCCATACACATACGTTTCTGGAGGAACCTGTAAAATACAAAAATCCTGCCGACCTTGATGTGTATGTGAATCAGGTTGGCTGGGCCGGCGTATGGCTGGGCAGGATAGATGTTTTTTTTGAGAAGCGGAGGGGTAAAAAATGGCATTCTGGAAAACCTGTTATGGTTTCGAAAAAAACAAGCGAATAAAAATTTTTTTAAGAAAATATTTTTTCACACCTTCGTTACCTCGCTGTTAATAAATAGATAAAAATTTCTGAATTCTGAGATGAGTAGCAAAGATTATCAGTCTGTGTGGGCCAGTTGTCTCAAGATCATCAAGGACAATGTGAATCTTCAGAGTTTCAAAACCTGGTTCGAGCCGATCGAGCCGGTAAAGTTGGAAGACGATGTGCTCACGATCCAGGTGCCCAGCCAGTTTTTTTACGAATGGTTAGAAGAACATTATGTAACTTTATTAAGGAAAACGATCAAGCGCGAATTAGGAGTAAATGCCCGTTTGGAATACCGCATAGTGGTAGAGAACAGTTCAGGCAACAATTCACCGTTCACGATCGATTACCCCAATTACAATACCGGGGCAAATAAAAACCCCGAAATTGCGGCACCACTCGTTATGGGAACAAGCATCAAGAACCCCTTCGTTATCCCCGGCCTCAAGAAGGTGAATATTGAGTCGGGCCTCAACGCCAATTACAACTTCGATAATTTTATCGAGGGCGACTGCAATCGTTTATGCAGGAGTGCAGGGTACGCCGTAGCTCAAAAGCCCGGTGGCACTGCATTCAATCCGCTCGTGATCTATGGCGCCACAGGCTTGGGTAAAAGTCACCTCGCACAAGCCATCGGCAATGAAGTGAAGCAGAACTTCCCGAACAAGACGGTCCTGTACACCAACGCCGAACGCTTTACCAACCAGTTCATTGAATCACTGAAGAATAACTCGGTAAATGACTTCGTGCATTTTTACCAGCTTATTGATGTGCTGATCATTGACGACATCCACTTCTTCGCCAACAAGGCCAAGACGCAGGATATCTTCTTCCATATCTTCAACCACCTCCATCAGGAAAGCAAGCAGATCGTGCTTACCAGCGACCGTCCGCCGCGCGACCTCGAAGGTGTTGAAGAGCGATTGCTCAGCCGCTTCAAGTGGGGACTGAGTGCCGACCTACAGGCGCCGGATTTCGAAACCCGCGTAGCCATCCTCGAAAAGAAGATGTATGCCGATGGTATCGAACTGCCGAAAGATGTAGTGGAGTTCGTAGCCTATAATATCACGAATAACGTACGCGAACTGGAAGGCGCTTTAGTGAGCCTCCTCGCTCAGGCCTCCCTGAATAAAAAACAGATAGACCTCGACCTGGCCAAGAAGATCGTAAAGAACTTCGTAAAGAACATGTCGCGCGAGGTGTCCATCGACTTCATCCAGAAGGCTGTATGCGATTACTTCGAGGTGCCGGTAGAAAAGCTGAAGGAAAAGACCCGCAAGCGTCAGGTGGTTCAGGCCCGTCAGCTGAGTATGTACCTGTCCAAGAACTTTACCAAACATTCACTCAAAGCCATCGGTAAACATTTTGGCGGCCGCGACCACTCAACAGTGATCCACAGCTGCCAGGCTATCCAGAACCTGATGGATACCGATGCCAAATTCCGCGAAAGTGTGGACGACCTGCAGAAGAAGATCCAAATGAGTATCTCCTGACAGGCACTAGCTTATACCCTGAGCCCCGGTAACCACTACCGGGGCTTTTTTTATGCCGATGTTCTGTCCCGCTTGGCAAAAAGCAGTTCCTTTGTTACCTTTGCCCTCCCTGTTGCGGAAGTTCAACGCCCGGCAGGGGTTATTTTGTTCTTTTTCTGTCACCCGGTGAGGTGGGTGAGTGGCTTATCCGCCGCGGCGGATGCAAAACCGCCTCCTCATCAGATGTAGTTCTTAATGTATTTTCACCCGGTGAGGTGGGTGAGTGGCTTATCCGCCGCGGCGGATGCAAAACCGCCTCCTCATCAGATGTAGTTCTTAATGTATTTTCACCCGGTGAGGTGGGTGAGTGGCTTATCCGCCGCGGCGGATGCAAAACCGCCTCCTCATCAGATGTAGTTCTTAATGTATTTTCACCCGGTGAGGTGGGTGAGTGGCTTAAACCAGTGGTTTGCTAAACCGCCGTACGGGTTAAACCGTACCGAGAGTTCGAATCTCTCCCTCACCGCATTCAGCAATCGTTCGGGGCGTAGTTCAGCCCGGTTAGAATGCCTGGTTTGGGACCAGGAGGCCGCTGGTTCGAATCCAGCCGCCCCGACTGCATTGTTTTTGCTGCGTGAGCATCACGCAGATCCGATCTCCTATCGGGGCGTAGCTCAGCCCGGCTAGAGCGCTACGTTCGGGACGTAGAGGCCGGTGGTTCGAATCCACTCGCCCCGACTCATTTTTTCTCCTTCCCGCATTTTCTGTTCCGCTGGTATTTACCCGACAGGTGATCCCTGGTCAACAGGCAAACCCCACTTCGATACTTCGTATCGCATAAACTTTAACATTAGATAACCCTCCCGCACTAAGTGTTTGATGGCTATTTAATTATTTTTACGCTTCATTTTTTGGCATATGTACCTGTGACCCGGATGCATCCACACGAGTGAGCACACTCAGCATCCCCTCCCTTTCGAGCTAACTCTGCCTGCAGTGGATAACTGCAGAGTGATCCAATGTGTTTTTACGAATCCCAAACCTTAATAAAACAGGTATGCGCAATTTTTTTCGATTATTACTTCAAGCCCTGAAAGGGGAAAACATAGATACCACCACAGGAAAAATGGACAAGGTCATTTTCATGCTGGCCGTGCCCATGATATTTGAAATGTTCATGGAAAGTCTCTTTGCCGTGGTCGACATATTCTTCGTCAGCCGGGTCGGTGTGGAAGCTGTAGCCGTTGTTGGTCTTACCGAGAGCACACTCACCATTGTATATTCACTGGGCTTCGGCATCAGCATGGGTGCCACTGCGCTGGTGTCGAGAAGAGTAGGGGAGCAGAATACCAACGGCGCTGCGGAAGCAGCCATGCAGGCCATTTATCTCGGCCTCACCCTCGGCTTCCTGATCTCAATGGTGGGTATTTTCTTTCCATCGGACCTGCTGCGACTGATGGGTGCCAGCGACTCCATGATCGCCGAAGGCACAGGATACACACGCTGGATGCTCACCGGCAATTTTGCGATCATTCTGCTGTTCTTGAACAACGGTATTTTTCGCGGTGCAGGTGATGCGGGTCTGGCCATGAAAAGTCTGATCCTCGCCAATTCCATCAATATCCTGCTTGACCCCTTTTTTATTTTCGGCATCGGGTTTTTTCCGGAACTGGGTGTTACCGGTGCAGCAGTAGCTACAACCATCGGCAGAAGCTGCGGTGTGTTGTTCCAACTGTATCACCTGACACGCGGCACTGCGCTGGTGCATTTGAAAGGTAAGATCTTCACCCTCCGCATGGAAGTGGTGAAACGCATCGCGATATTATCTTCAGGCAGCGCCGGGCAGTTCATCATTGCCTCCGCCAGCTGGATATTCCTGATGCGCATCATGTCC
This sequence comes from Chitinophagales bacterium, assembly GCA_036734545.1. Classification (GTDB taxonomy): domain Bacteria; phylum Bacteroidota; class Bacteroidia; order Chitinophagales; family BACL12; genus UBA7236. The sequence continues at coordinate 38,936 of DAIMYJ010000016.1, read as the reverse complement.
AATTTCGGAGATGAGGTGCTCGCCGGTTATACCACCGCCATCCGCATCCTCATATTTTCTATCCTGCCGGCATGGGGTATCTCCAATGCGGCGGCCACCATCGTGGGTCAGAACCTCGGTGCTAAACAACCGGAGCGCGCCGAACAGGGCGTATGGCGTACCAGCTTTTTCAATATGGTGTTCATGGCCGTGGTCACCTGTATATTCGTCGGCTTTCCGGAAACATTCATGCGCCTGTTCACCGACAATGAAACGGTGATACGTGAAGGGGTTACCTGTCTGCGTATTGTGTGTCTGGGCTATATCGCCTACGGCTATGAAATGGTACTCGCAAATGCCATCAATGGCGCCGGCGATACACGCACACCAACACTGATCAACCTCTTCGGCTTCTGGATATTGCAGATCCCCCTCGCCTGGTTCATGGCCATTCAATTACAGATCGGCTCTGCCGGTGTGTATGCTGCCGTGCCCATTTCTGAGGCGATCATGGCAGTGATCTATGTGCTGATATTCAGAAGAGGTAAATGGAAGACCGTGGTGGTGTGAGGGAGGAAGAATGAAGGATGAAGGATGAACAATGAGGGATGAGGGGTGGAGGTTTTTTGGGGAATTGCGTGCATGTTTTTATTGGAGGATTGAATACAATAAACAACTCGCAGTTTCGTCTGTTACAAAAATGATTCGCGGCATAAAGGTCGATCGTTTACAAACATCCCTTCGCCACTCTCGATTTTATTAAAAACGATTTCTCATTTCTCATTCCTCATCCTTCATCATCATATGCTGGCACTTATCACCGGAGCTTCATCCGGATTCGGTTTGGAATTCGCCCACTTGCATGCTCAACAGGGCGGCGATGTGATCCTGGTAGCGCGTTCAAAAGAAAAGCTCGAAGCGCTAAGACAGGAATTGGAGAGTCGATATGAGATCAGGGCATTTGTTATGCCCTACGACCTCAGTGATCCCTCATCTGCCGATGCTTTGTTCGCTGAAGTACAGGCGCAGGGATTACAGGTAGATATGCTGATCAATAACGCCGGCTTCGCAGTGTACGGATTGTTTGCGGAAACAGACTGGAAAAAGGAAGAGGAAATGTTGCAGGTGAATATGATGACCCTCACGCGCCTGACCAAATTGTTTGTCCCCGGTATGGTGCAACGCCGATCCGGCTATATCATGCAGGTGGCCTCCAACGCCGCTTTCCAGCCCGGTCCTACAATGGCATTGTATTATGCATCGAAAGCATACGTGTATTATTTCAGTTCTGCATTACATAATGAATTGAAACCGCATGGAGTAAAGGTCACCTGTTTCATGCCCGGCCCAACCAAGACTGGATTCCAGGATCGTGCAGACATGCACGCCTCCCGCCTGTTGAAGATATTACCCGTGCCGCACGCCGCGCCGATAGCGAAAAAAGGATATCGGGCCCTGCTGAAAGGAAAACGTGTAGCCATCCCCAGCCTGAGTGTCAGGCTCCTCCAAATAGGCTCGAAATATTCTCCCTGGTCAGTGGTGATCCCGATGACGCGTTACCTGCAGGGAAATGAACCAATGTCCTGATATAAGGCTAGTCGATACACCGCTTGTCATCGGCTGACCAGTCGCACATGTGCAAGATGATGCCGGCAATGCCAGGCATACAAGGCGAGCAACTCAAATAATGGGATGCGTCGGCCTTTTTCCGGATGGAATACAGTGCGTTCAAATTCGGCAGGCTGCATCTTCTCCAGCAGGGTCGTCCACCGTGCATGCACTCCCTGTATGATCATCAGTGAATACTGAATGTCCTCCTCATAATCCGGCATTACGGCCCAGGCATCTTCCTGATAGGGCTTGATGGTGGGATTGTCTTCCGTAAGTGCCAGTTTGAAGCGGATGAAGCTGTTCATATGGCTGTCGGCGCAGTGATGGATCACCTGTCTGGTGGTCCAGCCGCCGGGACGATAAGTGGTGTTGAGTTGTAACTGGCTGAGAGCGGTAGCCTCTGCCGTCAATTCCGCGGGGAAGGTGCGTATCACCTGTATCTGCTCGCGCACGGCGTTGGCGTCATAGGCTTCAGGCCGCTGAAATTTACCTGCCGGATATTGTAAGGCTTGCAGATCCATGGTGTGTGCGTGTTCAGGGCCTGCGGATGGCATAGATCAGTTCATCCTCAAACTGCCCGTTCTTAAAGATCGTGTTTTTCAGGCGGGCTTCCAAAACAAAACCCGCCTTTTCCAATACCCGTTGTGATGCCAGGTTGCGTCCGAACGGCCGGGCAAATACCCGCGTGATGTCGAAGGTTTTGAAGGCATGATCCACCATCAGGGGGATGGCCTGGCTGATGATGCCTTTGCCCCAGTGTTCCTCCGCCAGCCAGTAGCCGAGCTCGGCATTGCGGCAGTGGATGTCCGGCTGCGGATGAATACCGATACCTCCAACTGCCTCTCCCTCCACCTCAATGGCAAAAATGTGCACCGGCTCGTCCTGATTGGCAAAGGCGATGAATTTCAAACCATCAGCCTTTGTGTATGGATGGGGGAACCCGTTGGTCATATTGGCCGCGATGTTGGGATTATTGGCGTATTTCAGCAGTGCCGGGAGGTCATTGAGGGTCCATGGACGCAGGATGAGTGGCATAGATAGCCTCTAAGATACATCGCTTTGTGACCGGAAGTATCGTATGCGGCGGATTTCAGCCTGCTTGCCAATGATACAAATCATCCGGAAAAGGCCAAATTCTCCCCTGAAATCCTTACCTTTGCAGCGCTTTTTGCCTATTCTATGAGCCCGGTACAGGATAACATCCACCCTATCTTCCACCGTTTATTGCAGCGCTCCGACAAGGAGGGGTTGCTGGAACAGCGTGCCCGGGTGATCTGGTTGACCGGATTGAGCGGATCGGGCAAGAGCACCATTGCCGAGTCGGTGGAAAAGGAACTGCACAAAATGGGCTTCCTGACCATGCTGCTCGACGGGGATAACATCCGCGCCGGCATCAATAACAACCTCACTTTCAGCGCCGAGGACCGGATAGAGAATATCCGCCGCATCGCCGAAGTGAGCAAGCTGTTCCTGCATTGCGGTATCATCACCATCAACTGCTTCGTGAGCCCTACCAATGAGATCCGCGCTTTGGCGAAAAGTATCATCGGCGAAGAAGATTTCATCGAAGTGTATGTGAACGCTCCGCTGGAGGTTTGTGAAGCCCGCGACGTGAAAGGCCTGTATGCTAAGGCAAGAGCCGGGCTCATCCCCGATTTTACCGGCATCACAGCGCCATTTGAAGCACCGGAGCACCCCGCACTTGAAATTCCTACGCATGAACTGGAAATTCAGGAGGGTGTGCAACGCTTGATCGATTTTATCATTCCTATTATTTCGTATAAATAAGCTTTACGCATGAGTTATAGTCTGACCCATTTACGAGAACTGGAGGCTGAGAGCATTTTTGTGATGCGCGAAGTAGCGGCCCAGTTCCAGAAACCGGCCCTGCTGTTTTCCGGCGGTAAGGACTCCATTGTGATGGTGTACCTTGCCCGCAAAGCCTTCTGGCCGGCAAAGATCCCTTTCCCACTGGTGCACATCGACACCGGTCATAACTTCCCCGAAACGATGGAATACCGCGACTGGCTGGTGAAGGAAATGGGTGCGACCCTGATCGTTGGTTCCGTAGAGGAGTCTATCTCCCGCGGTACTGCAGTAGAGGAAAAAGGCATCAACGCCAGCCGCAATGCGCTGCAAACCGTTACCCTGCTGGAAACCATCGAGCATTATAAATTCGACGCCTGTATGGGTGGCGCCCGCCGCGACGAGGAAAAGGCGCGTGCAAAAGAGCGCTTCTTCTCACACCGCGATGAGTTTGGTCAATGGGATCCCAAGAACCAGCGCCCCGAGTTGTGGAACCTGTTCAACGGACGTAAGCATATCGGCGAACATTTCCGTGTGTTCCCCATCTCCAACTGGACCGAAATGGATGTTTGGCAATATATCTATCAGGAGAACATCCCGCTGCCGAAATTGTACTTCTCGCACGACCGCGAAGTGATCGCGCGCGACGGCACCTGGATCTCTACGCATCCGGAATGGGTGAAACTCCGCCCGAACGAAAAGGTAGAAACACGCAGGATCCGCTTCCGCACCTGCGGCGACCTGCCGATCACCGGAGCGATCGAGAGCGATGCAGATACCGTTGAAAAGATCATCTATGAAGTGGCCACCACTCGTGTAACTGAGCGCGGTAACCGCGCCGACGATAAGCGCAGTGAAACTTCCATGGAAGACCGCAAGAAGGCCGGATATTTTTGATCACCGGCAAACGGATCACCGCTTAAGGTTACAGGTAAACTGAACAGAAATACAATTCACTAATCAGCAGAATATTTACAATGGAACATTTAGTTCATGACGGCAAATTCGATCATCACGGTTATCTCAATATGGAACTGTTGCGCTTTACTACGGCAGGTTCCGTGGATGACGGAAAATCAACCCTGATCGGACGCCTGCTGTACGATTCCAAATCCATTTTCCAGGATCAGCTCGAACAGATCGAACAAACTTCAAAGAACCGCGGTGAAGAATATGTGAACCTGGCCCTCCTCACGGATGGTTTGCGTTCAGAGCGCGAACAGGGGATCACCATCGACGTGGCTTACCGCTACTTCAGTACCCCGAAGCGTAAATTCATCATCGCCGATACACCCGGACACATCCAGTATACCCGCAACATGGTTACCGGTGCGTCAACGGCCAACCTCGCTATCATTCTGGTGGATGCGCGTAACGGTGTGGTGGAACAAACGTATCGCCACTCTTTCATCGCCTCCCTGTTGCAGATACCCCACGTGGTGATCTGTATCAATAAAATGGACCTCGTGGATTACAGCCAGGAGAAATATGAAGAAGTGGTGGAGCAATTCCGTCATTTTGCTTCTAAACTGGATGTACAGGATGTGCGTTTCATCCCGATCAGCGCCCTGCTGGGCGACAACGTGGTGGACCGCTCCAAGAACATGCCCTGGTATGAAGGCCCTACACTGATGTATACACTGGAAACCGTGCACATCGGCTCTGATCACAACCTCATCGATTGCCGCTTCCCCGTGCAGTACGTAGTGCGTCCGATGAGCAATGAATATCACGATTACCGTGGATATGCCGGTCGTGTTGCCGGTGGTGTGCTGAAACCCGGTGATGAGGTGATGCACCTGCCGAGTGGTATCACCACGCGTGTGGCCGCCATCAAATCCATCGATGGCGATCTGGATGAAGCTTTCCCGCCACAATCCGTGACACTCCTGCTGGAAGATGATGTAGACATCAGTCGTGGCGATATGCTGGTACGCGAGAACAACCAACCAAAAGTTGGTCAGGATATTGACCTGATGGTGTGCTGGATGGATGATAAAAAATCACTCCAATTGAATGGCAAGTATACCATCAAGCATACCACCCGTGATGCACGTTGTGTGGTTAAGGAGATCTTATATAAGGTAGATGTAAATACCCTGCACCGCATTCAGGATGTAGATGCCCTCAGCCTGAATGAGATCGGCCGCATCAAGATCCGTACTACCGTACCGCTGTTCTACGACGAGTATCGTCGCAACCGGAACACCGGTTCGCTGATCATCGTAGATGAGGCCACCAACACCACAGTGGGTGCGGGTATGATCATCGAATGATATTGACCAAACCGTAACAGGAATTCCCCCTGATCGACAGATCCGGGGGAATTTTTTTTGCCCCTGTAACACTCCGGACCCGGGAGCAGCCGGTTGTCGGCGCCTCAGCGGGATTGTCAGAACAATGCGATTTCTAAAAATTTAGTTGTATAACTAAAAAATTAGTTATACGTTTGCGTTATATGGCAAAAGAGACCATGAAAGAGTTGACCAAAGCCGAGGAACAGGTCATGCAGGTATTGTGGAAGCTGGAGAAGGCCTTCGTGAAAGATGTGCTGGAAGAACTGCCTGCGCCCAAGCCGGCCTATACGACGGTATCCACCATCATCCGCATATTGGAGCAGAAAGGGTTTGTGAGCTATACAGCCTATGGGAAATCACATGAATATTATCCGCTGATCTCACGGGATGCCTACAGGCGATTCATTACCCGCGACCTTATTCAGGATTATTTCTCGGGTTCATTGAAAAATCTGGTTTCGCATTTTGCGGATAAGGAAAAGATGAATGCACGGGAGGTGGATGAGATCATGCATATATTAGAGAACATCAAAAAGAAAAAATGATGGATATCGTATTCTTCCTCAAAGTGCAGATCACCATTCTGGCGGGTTATCTGCTGTATCATGCATTTTTCAGAAAAGGGGTGTCTCTGATGGCAAGAAGAATTTATCTGCTTTCGCTGCCTGTTTTTGCCGTACTGATCAGCAGTATAGAACAACCGGCAGCTGCAATACAGGGCGTGTTGCCGCTCATGGAGATAAGCACGGCGCAGACAATGATACTGCAGCCGATATCCGATGCTACGGAATGGCCCTGGTATGTTTTGGCGTACGCTTCCATAGCATGTATACTGGCACTCATTATCGTAATGCAACTGTTCATGGTGATCAGGCGTTTGCGTCTGACACATGCTGTGCGTTTTCAGGATCATACCCTGATCGAACATGATTCAGTTGCAGCGCCCTTTTCTTTTTTTCGGTTTATCTGCCTGCCGGTAATATCGGATGCTGATACACGCGCGATCATTTTGCTGCATGAACGCACGCATGTGCGGCAATGGCATAGTGCGGATGTACTCTACCTGCTGGTCGTTCGCACCCTGTGCTGGATGAATCCTGCGGCATGGCTGATGTTGCGCGAAATGCGTTTGGTGCATGAATGTCTCGCGGATGCTGCTGCTGCACGCGGTAACACCGGGCATTATGCCGAATTATTGGTGGCGCGTCATTTCCATGTGGATCCTACGGTTTTACATAATGCATTTTATCAACCTTCACAAATACAACAACGACTTATGGCTTTACAAACTACTGCTCCCGTGCGCACATGGTTGCGCGTATGCATGCTGGTGCCGGTTATGGCGATCATGGGATTGATCAACGTTAACGCACAATCGGTGACCAATGAAACCACTACGGATAAAGTGGAAAAGATGCCGGAATATCCCGGCGGCAATGATGCTTTGATGCAATACCTGGTATCTGCCATGGAGTATCCTGCTGAGGCTTCCAAGAACAAAATTCAAGGGGTCGTGTATGTTGAATTTACAGTAAAAAAGAATGGAGAGGTTGGCGATGTAAACGTAAAGAGAGGTGTACATCCTGATCTGGATGCAGAAGCGGTGCGTGTGATCAGCAATATGCCTGACTGGACGCCCGGTGAGGTGGATGGAAAGAAGGCAGATTTCGACATGATGCTGCCGATTCGATTTTCGCTTAACTGACAGGAGAAAAGAGGAAAGTAAATATAAAGTCCCGGTATGGATCCATACCGGGACTTTATATTTAGAGTTTGACCACCTGTGCGCAGTAGCGCTGCGTATCGGTGGTGATCATGATCCAGTATCCACCGGGTGGAGTAGTTGCCATATCCACCGTGCAAACGCCGTTCGAAACTGCCGTATAGGCAACACTGACCTGTTGTCCCAGTGTATTGAACACCTGTACTGTACCCTGATGCAGGGCGCCGGGCAACGTGATCGTGATCTGGTTCATGGCCGGATTCGGATACGCTGTAAGATATTGCAGTGCAGGGTCATTGATGGCGTTGGCCAGGTCTATCACTGCACAGTAGGTGTCTTCACCGATAGCATTCGAAGCCGTGAGGCACACGGTGTATTCACCCACACTGGCATAGGTATGTGAAGGATCCTGCAGGCCGGAGATAGATCCGTCACCAAAGTCCCAGCTCCAGTCAGTTGGACCATTGGTACTCAGGTCAGTGAATGCCACAGTAAGTGCACCGGCTACAGCGTAGGAGAACAGGGCTGATGGAGCAGCGGCGCCATTGCTGATCGTCACATCCTCGCAACCGGTATCCACTCCACCGGGGCCTGTCACGGTAAGGCAAACCGTATATACACCGTTTTCCGCAAATGTGTGCACGGGATCTGCCAGTGTGCTGAAACTGCCATCACCAAAATCCCAGAACCAGGCTGTTGGGGTGCCTGTACTCATGTCGGTGAATGTTACAACAGGATCACCGGTATGATCGAACATGGCCACCGGAGCGGCGTAGCCATCGATCACCACGATCTGACAATCGGAACCTGAACCGGCAGCGTTGGTGGCAGTAAGACATACGTTATAGCTGCCATTGGTGGGGAATGTATGTACCGGATCCTGCAGTGTGCTGGAACCGCCATCGCCGAAATCCCAGCTCCATGAGGTGGGGTCATTGGTCGACAGATCGGTGAAGGTCACTGTTGGATCGCCCGTGTAGGAGAAATTTACAAATGGTGCGAGGTAGCTATCGATCACCACATTCTGACAGGAGGTGCTGGAGCCCACGCCATTACTTGCGGTCAGACAAACATAATAGGTGCCATTTTCTGCAAACGTATGCACCGGACTGGCCACCGTGGAAGTGGTGCCATCATCAAAATCCCAAAACCAGGATGTCGGGCTGCCGATGGATAGATCAGTGAATGTCACGGTCGGGTCGCCGGAATAGATCCAAAATGCTGTTGGCGCAACATAAGTATCGATCACTACATCTTCACAGTATGTATCGCTGCCCGCCACGTTGGCAACAGTGAGGCATACATTGTAGGTGCCGTTGGTGACGAAGGTATGCACGGGGTCAGATTCCGTGCTGGTGAATCCATCGCCAAAGTTCCATAACCATGTAGAGGGGTCACCCGTACTCAGATCGATGAAGGCGACTTCCGGATCACCGATAAAGGTGAAATCGGCTACGGGTGTATTCAGGGCCATCACGGTTTGACAAACTGTTGTTTCACCGTACACATTGAATCCCGTCAGACATACTTCATATTCGCCTGAGGCATATGTATGTGTAGGATTTACCAATGTTGATGTTGCGCCATCACCAAATTCCCACAGGTAGGTTTCGGCATCTACTGAAAGATTGGTGAAAACGGCACTCCATGATGCGCCCACCGGTGTGAGTGTAAAGGTGAAGTCCACGGTGGGATTATAAGGATCGAAGCGTGAGGGATCCCATGCTGCGTAACGGATATTATTCACCTCAATATCATCATCAGGCGAATCCTGCGATGTGCCGGGTTCATTATCCTGTTGCCACAGCACGTGTATTTTTCCATCCATTACACGCGGGTATGCGGATGGGAATGCATTTTCATGATCGAGATGTGTTGTATAGGTGAGGTTTACCGGGTCGCTCCACGTACTGCCGCCATCATCTGAATACATGCCGAACAGGTCGTAATAGGTTTGGTTGCCGGGCGTGGTCTGGTATTCGACAGGCATGATATAGATCAGGTATACGCGACCCGTGGCGGCATCCCAGCAGGCGGTGGGCATAGTGGTAACCCCTTCGGCGTAATAGGCGGTAAAATCACCGCCGATACCCATATACGGATCATTCAGTCCGTCGGCATTATTCCAGTCGAAAAAAGCATCCAGCACAGTGGCTTCAGCCATTCCGGTATGCCAGTACCAAATGCCGTCGGTTTTGGGAATGTAAAAATAACCTGCTGCAGTGGTGGGGTCATAAATGCGCATGCGGCCTGAAAATACATGCACGGTGCCATCATCGGTGATCATCATTTCTACCATGCCATCACTCACGAACAAAGTGTCTTTGTCGCCATCACCATCCCAGTCGGTGGTCTCACCTGCGGCGCCTGTGTAATTATCGATCGGAAAATCCACCAATACCTGGTAGGTCCACGTACCCGGGTTTCCGCGATCGGGAGAATGCATCAGGATCATGTCGCAAAAGTTCGCGCCGTAAAGCACATACACATCATCGCCATGCACGGCGATCTGATAGCAGTCGGGATTTACTAATTCAATGCCATACGCTTCCTCCGTGAACGGAAGAAAATATTCATTTACTGCCCAGGTTTCGCCGCCGTCATCAGAACGGGAGAACAGCAGCGATTCATAGGTGAGTTTTCTCGTGTTCACCACATAGATGTCATCCGTGCCCTCAGGGCAGAAAACCATTGGATTGTATCCGTCGATCACATTCGACCCATCGGTCTCATTCCAGTCATTCGCTCCCGGTGCGCTATTCGCATTTACCAGCAGCCGCGTGGCTTCATCAGATACGATCACTTCGTGATCGCCCACCTTGATCAGTTCACCAAAGTATGTTTTTTCATCTTCGATCCTTCCGGTGGGAAAAGCGCCCCAGGAGGTGCCGTTAAAATGGTTGAAGAACATACCACGGTCATTGAAGGCGGCACCAAATCCGTCAGAGCCGATCCAGGCGGCTGACACCCGGTCATCGGGATACACGATCAAACGGTTGTGATTGCCCCAGTACGATTGGAAATCGAAAGTGGTATTGCCAACGATGGTGGTTTGGGTGTGTGCCTGTAGTGCACAGGAGAGGAAGAGGAGAAATGTAAATATCCGATTCATATGCACGCATTTAAGGTCATGAATTTACCAAAGTGGCATTATGGAGCACACGTGCGGGTAATAAATCGTGAGTTGACAGCCTGTCACATATGGCAAAAAAAAAGCGGGCATTTAGCCCGCTTTTTATCTGCTTTTGTAAGCTTAAAGTTTGATCAGTTGTCCGCCGTAAAGTGCATCACCTGCGCGGATGATGACCATATACGTGCCGGCGGCCAGGGCCTTGGTATCCAGTTGGATATTTCCTGCCGTAGTCACTACGTAATCGGCAGAGCACTCTTGACCGGTCACATGTACCACGCGCAAGTCATCGATACGCGCCTGAGCGGGTAAACCGGAGATAACGGTATAGGTGCTGGTCGGGTTAGGCGCCAGAGTGATCTCCATAAGTTCCAGATCCAGTATGCTCTGCGGGAACACCGCAACATTCTTACAGGATTCCATAGAACCAAAGTCGTTCGTAGCAGTCAGACACACTTCATAAGTACCAGATACAGGATAAGTGTGGTTCGGATTCTGCAGACCGGAAATGCCGCCATCACCGAAATCCCAGAGCCAGTCGCTCGGTTCATTGGTAGAGATATCAGTGAACAGCACGGTCGGGTAGATCAGCGTAAAGGTGAAGTCTGTTTCCGGGGCTGAGCCGTTACCGGTGATGGTAACATCGGCACAGTAGGCGTCAGTTCCGCCGGGGCCGATCACAGAAAGACATACATTATATACGCCGTTGATCGCATATACATGCACGGGATCGCTTTCGGCACTTACGCCACCGTCACCGAAATTCCAAAGCCATGAAGTGGGATCTCCACTGGAAAGATCAGTAAAGGTAACGATGGGGTCGCCGCTATGGCTGAACAGTGCTGTTGGTGGAGTATATCCGGTTACGATCACGTTCTTACATTCTTCATCCCCACCCATGATGTTGCTGGCGGTGAGGCAGACCAGATAAGTGCCGTCTGTAGAGAACAGGTGCACCGGATTGGCCAGTGTGGAGGTAGTGCCATCGCCGAAATCCCAGAACCATGAGGTGGGCTCGTTCGTACTCAGATCCGTGAAGGACACATCCGGATCGCCGGAATAGGTGAACTCTGCCACAGGCGCATAGATATAGGAATTGATGGTCACCTCTTCACAGGCTGTATTTGAACCGGTAGCATTTGTGGCGGTGAGGCAAACATCATAGATGCCATCTGCCAGATACGTATGCGTCGGGTTTTCCAGTGTTGAGGAACCGCCATCACCAAAGTCCCAAGACCATGAGGTCGGGCTGTTGAGTGAAGCATCCACGAAGCTTACTATGGGATCACCGCTAAAGGTGAAGAATACTTCAGGTGCCAGGTAAGAACCAATGGACACCAGTTCGCAATGCGTATCAGCACCGGCTATGTTGGTTGCGGTGAGACACACATTGTAAAAACCATTCGTGGTGTAGGTATACGTCGGGTTCTCCAGTGTCGATGTTCCGCCGTCACCGAAACTCCATGACCAGGAGGTAGGGCTGTTCAGTGACTCGTCTACAAAGCTAACGGTAGGATCGCCGCTGTAGGAGAATTCTGCTGCAGGGGCGAGATAATAATCGATGGTGACCAGCTCGCAATGGATATCGGAACCACCGAGGTTGGTAGCGGTAAGACACACATTGAATACACCGTTATAGGTATAGGTATGCGTGGGGTTTTCCAGAGTTGAAGTGCCTCCGTCACCAAAATTCCACAACCAGGAGGTAGGAGAGTTGGTAGAGAGGTCGGTGAATGTAACGGTAGGTTCTCCGGTGTAAGAGAAATCAGCAACCGGTGGTACGTATGAGTCGATCACCACATTCTGACAGGCTGTGTTTGAGCCGTAGAGGTTGGTGGCGGTAAGACATACGTTATAGGTGCCATTTTCTACATAGAGGTGCGACGGGTTGGTCAGGGTACTGGTTCCGCCATCACCAAAATTCCATGAAAAGGATGTGGGTAAACCGGTACTCAGGTTGGTGAATGCCACCGTCGGATCACCGGTATAAGTAAAGGCCGCAGTTGGAACTACGCCCGGAATAATATTGACGTTATAGTCTTCGGTTTCTCCGAAACCATAGGTTTCACATGGCAAAATACCTGCCTGATTCCATACTTCGCGCACGCGCATGCGGGTAATACCTGCAGTTGCGGTGATCGGAACGGTGAAAGTAATAGTGCCTACACCACCGGCCGGCAGGTTGATCACCTCGCCAAGTTTTTCAGTGGATTCGAAGTTGCCGTTTTGGTTCCAGTCGATCCATACAGCGAAGTTGTTATTGGTCAGATAGGTGCCGACGGTAACGTTAATAGTATTGGATGTGCCACCGGTCAAATTGGTGCTCAAACCTGAGTAGTAGGTGTAGAACGGTGCCGGTGAGGGTCCGGTAGGGTTGGTGATCGCACCGCAAACCACGTTCGCAATAAAATCGCCTTCGGTAGTTCCGGTGGTATAGGCCGGTTGACAATAACATTCTGTGGGGGCGTTTTGTGTGACCATTACAGGTGTAGAGTTTGCAATATCACCGGAGAAGGTACAGGTGGCACGACAACGATAATAGGTGGTTGCTGTCTGTGTGGTAGTATAGGTAGGACTGACAGCGCCGGGTATCAGTGTGTATCCGACTCCATCAAGAGAGCTGAACCATGAGTAAGTAACGCCCACTTCTGCAATGGGGGTAATGCTTACGGTGAAACTTTCGCCTACACAAACATCCGTTGCAGTTGTGGCAGCTGCGCCGATCACCGGAAGGTCTGCACAATTGACACCCGGAACAACTGTGAAAATTACCTGTGGGCGGTAGTCTGGTCCGCCGACACCTGTTTCATAATACTCAGGACCTGAATAACTACAGGGATTTGTTTCAATATCGCTGATACGGGTATGTGATGCGTTGAATCCTAATGGACCTGACCAGGTGCAGCGGGCATTTTTAGTAAAAACGCCGGCGTCATCGCCACCACAGATCTCGATCAGGATATTCGAAGTGCCATCCCAAAAGAAGGGTGATGCCAGAACAAATGTATTCACACCCAGCACCGGCGTGTAATTGGTGGGGCCCCATACGGTGGTTGCACCTTCCTCCCAGGTGGTGAGACCAAGTGAGGCAACGCCCGTGGTCATCATCTTGAGCGTATAGCCTTCGGTGGCATCAATGCCGCCCGGCAGTGTTTCCACTGTCCAGCTTACTTCGTTGATGAATCCTGAGGTCATGCCGGCAGCCGTCAATTCGGAAGCCAGATACAGAAACTGCATCCGCTGGGTTTTGTAATAGTCGCCAAATGGTGTCGGATACGTGAACTGACCATTGATGCCGTTATCTGCCCCAATGGTGTAGGTGGTTTGCGCCTTGAGGCCAGCTGTGAGCACACAAAGGACGGTGAGGAGGCTGAGTATGTGTCTTTTCATGCCTAATGTATTGATTTACAGATTTTTATATAGATATAGACAGGTTATGCACATCAAAACTAAGCAATTTGTACTTTTTTGTCATAATGAGCTCAGAGATGCCTGTCACAAATCCGGATTTTTCCGAGTGTTTTAACAAAAAAGGCTGCCTGATCAGGGCAGCCTTTTCGTATGTATTCGTAAAATCGGATCACTCAATGATCAGTCGCGCCGCAAAACGGTTGTCATCCGAATCAATATATAACATGTAGGCACCCGCAGCCAAATGAACCACATCCAGGGTAAGTGTGGAACCGGTGACCGGCGTGTTTGCCGATTGCCATACGGTTTGACCGAGTGTATTTACGATACGTGTCTGCACGATCGCTGATGGCTCGGGTAGTGTTACGGATACCACGGTGCTTGCCGGATTGGGATACGCCTGCAGGGTAGTTGCGTGCATATCCTGAATGGCGGTCACACCGATGATCTTACATTCGGTGTCACTGCCGGCTGCATTCGAAGCAGTGAGACATACGTTATAGTCGCCTCCTACGGTGTAGGTATGGATAGGATCCTGTTCGGTGGAAGTAGCACCATCACCGAAATCCCATTCCCAAGAGGTAGGGCTGTTGGTGGAAACATCCACAAAGGATACCGCTCCGCCTGCACCCAGGAAGAAATCAAAATCCGTTACCGGTACGAATACCACGTTGGATATCTCTACATCTTCACAATATACGTCCACACCACCGGGACCGGAAGCTTCAAGGCATACGTTGTATGTTCCGTTGCTGGCGAAAGTGTGCACAGGGTTGGCTTCGCTGCTGAAGGAGCCGTCATCAAAATTCCAGAACCAGAGGGTGGTATTTACGGAAAGGTCGGTAAATGCCACATCGGGATCTCCGGTATAGGAGAACAGCGCTTCAGGCGCCGGATAGCTGCCGATGACCACTGCTTCACAACCGGTGTTAGAGCCGATGTCATTCGTAGCTGTTAAACATACATTGTAAGTGCCATCGGCAGTAAAAATGTGTACCGGGTTTTGCTCGGTGCTGAAAGAGCCGTCACCAAAATCCCATGACCATGAAGTGGGGTCTTCGGTGGAAAGATCGGTGAAGGTAACGGTCGGGTCACCCGCATAGGTGAAGAGCACGGTAGGTGGCACGTAGGTGGCGATCTCCACATCCTGACAGGTTGTGCTGGATCCCAGTGCATTGGTTGCAGTCAGACATACATTATATACCCCATTGGTGACATAGGTATGCACCGGGTTTTGATCGGTAGAAGTGGCGCCATCACCAAAATCCCAATCCCATTCGGTGGGGTCACCGGAGGTGAGGTCAGTGAATGTAACGGTTGGATCACCGGTAAAGGTGAAGTTCGCCAGCGGAGCTGCGTAGCTGCTGATCACCACATTTTGGCAGAAGGTGTTGCTGCCGCCTGCATTAGATACGGTCAGGCACACATTATAAATACCGTTGAAGAGGAAGGTGTGCACCGGATCTGTTTCAGTGCTGGTAGCACCATCATCGAAATCCCAGAACCAGGCATCCGGTTCATTCAAGGAGAGGTCGGTGAAGGTAACGGTAGGATCACCGCTAAAATTGAATAATGCCGTTGGCGGTGTAACGGCGATGATCTCCTGGCAGGTAGTGGATTCTCCATAAACATTATATCCAGTCAGGCACACATTATATATGCCTTCAGCATAAGTATGGGTAGGATCTTCGAGTGTGGAAGTGGCGCCATCGCCAAAATCCCAGAAATAACTTTCTGCATCCACGCTGAGGTTATTGAAGACCGCATTGAAGGATGGTCCTGCCGGCGTGAGTGTATAGGTGAAATCAACGGTAGGGGCATAAGGATCGAAACGTGCGGGATCCCAGGCGGCATACATGATATAATTAGTATGAATGGGATCTGTGTAAGGTGCCGGATCTACAGCCGTACCCGGATTGTTATCCTGCTGCCAGATGACGTGTACTTTTCCATCTACCATACGATCGTAGGCCATGGGGAAATAGTTTTCCTTGCCTGTGAATGCGTTATAGGTAAGGTTTACGGGAAGGGTCCAGGATTCGCCGCCATCTTCAGAATAGGTTCCGAAAAGATCGCATTTGGATTCTGAGTTGGGAAGTGTGGGGTCACCATTCTGATCAGTGTATTCTACCGGCATCACGAATGTGAGGTAGATGCGACCTGTTGCTTCATCCCAGGTAGCTGTAGGCAGCGTAGTGAAACTTTCGGCACCATACGCAGCAAATTGAGAACCAATGCCTGCATATGGATCATCGAGACCATCGGCATTGTTCCAGTCGATCACCAGGTCGAGATAGTACATGCCTACCAATCCGGTCTTCCAATATAAGATACCGCCTACCGTTGGGAAGTATGACCAGCCGGCAGTGGTGGGATCGTCATCGAGCATCAGGTATGCACCGCTGAATACGTGGAGTGTGCCGTCGTCGGTCATCAGCATTTCATAGTTGCCATCTGTGGTGAGGATGGTGTCCACATTTCCATCGCCATCGAAATCGGTGTCTTCACCTACAGCACCGGTATAGTTTTCGAGCGGATTATCCCAGATGATCTCTGATTCCCAGGTACCCGGATCACCGTTGGCATAGGAGTGCAGCAACACGAGGTCGGTATACACTGAGCCATACAGAACATATACATCTGAACCATATACAGCGATCTGATAGGATTCACCGGATATGGCACCAAAGCCTTCATCGGGAGTGAGGAAGGGGAGTACGTATTCGAGCACTTCCCAGTTCTCCCCGCCATCGGTAGAGCGGCTGAAATAGATCTGGGTAGGTGTGCCGGTATTGGCATTCACCACATAAATATCATTGGTGCCTGCGGGACAGTAGGCATTGGGCCACAAACCGGTGATATCTACCGATCCGGCAGTCTCAGTCCAGCTGGTACCGCCCAGGGTTGTATTTCTATATACTCGGATATTGGTACCGTCATGCGACAGCATCACTTCATAGGAGCCAACGCGCACAATGTCGCCGAAGCCGGTGCGCACACCTTCGATGCGGGCAGTAGGGAAGGCACCCCATGTGCCGGCATTGCGTGTGTTAAAGAACATGCCACGGTCAGAGAAGGTGGCGGCCAAACTGGTAGAGCCTGTCCACAGGGCAGAGACATCCCCATCGTCGTAGACCAGCAAACGGCTTTTATTGGCGCCGTTGGTTTGCAGGTCGTAGGTGGTGGTGCCTATCGTTACCGGCTGCGCCAGCAAGGTGCCCCAGACGGCCAAACCACCTAAGAGGGTAGAAAGTTTTTTCATATGTATTGCATTGAATTTGGACGAAAAATAAGAAAAAAGCGCATGAGAATGGTCATTCGGAGCGGGGGCGTCGGAAGGGGGATGTCACAGGCAGCGGCATGTAGGGAAATAAAAAAAGGCATCCCTGAGGATGCCTTGTATACAAGTTGTGACCTGTTAAAAATTCAGCTGTGCCTGTATGCGCAGTAAACTGCCGTCCTGCCAGTTGTCCTGATTACTGTAATCCTCATACCTGCGGGAGGAGATGGTATACATAGCCACCAGTTCAAAGTTCTTATTCGGTTGCCACTCGGCGCCGACCTCGAATTCGCGCACGAAATAGCTGCGGGCGTCTTTTTCGTGTTTTTTTCCGCCTTCATAATATTGGTAGCGGGTGAATGGGATCACGATATGCTTTCCGGGTTTGAGCATATATTCCAATTGCGCATAACCGCCGAACAGATCCTGCACTTCGATGGAGTCTGTGTGATTATTGAATTCGGGGCCTTTACCCACGTTATATTCGGCCTGGATACCAAAAGGTTTCGGATACAGAGTAAATGAACCGGCGATGCGCTGGTCCAGATAGCTGCGGTCCTCGTTCACTTTTACATCTGCACTCAGGTTGGCAGAAGGGATCACATAATTACCGGTATATCCCTGAATACCTGCTTCAATGATCTGTCCACCGATCTCGAAGGGCCAGGTAACACGCGCTACAATATGCGGTTCATCGTTCAGTTCGGGTGCATTCGCTGTTTGTCCGTTATATGCACCGATGCCGATGATACCATAATCGCCGGAACCTTTTAATCCGGAACGTACGAGGTCGCTGTATAATGCGCGTTTCTCCTTGGGGGCCCAATAGACAAAAACGCCGAGGTCACGTTCATTGGTCACAGCGCTATTAAGTGCGTCGGCGCGGTCGAGTGGGAGGCGGTTCTGACTGGATTGCATATTCTCGAATCCGAAGGGCACTTTGCTTTGACCGATGCGCACGCGGAATTCATTGTCGTTATCGAGTCCTACATCAAAATAGGCATCGCGCAACTGTGCAAAATGCAAGCGATCAGAGCTGGCATTGCTAGCGAGGTCCGGTTGCACATAGAAGTAAACGCGTTGATTGATCTGACCAAACAGGATCACACGCATACGGCGGATGAAGAAGCCGCCATCGCCGCCCCATGACCTGTCGCATTGTTCGCAACCCAGGTCTTCATTGGTTTCGAGCAGACGATTGTAGCGCACCTGCGAATAGCCGCGGATGGACATGTTATCGTACCATTTTTTTTCAGCGGCCTTTACTACAGGCTTGTCTGTTTTAACTGCAGCCGTGTCTGTTTGCGCCTGCAGTGTGCCGATACTGAGGAGTAACAGGAATGTTACGCCCAGGTGAATAAAACAATTTCGTTGCATTTTGTTGAAGTTGACTTAAGTAATGGATGTTTAACTAAACAGTAACTTGATGCAAAGTTAAAATTAGCCCTACGGGTCCCTGCCCGAATGGCGTTAAGTTTAGGTTAACTGAAGATTAAGTTATTCGTGCTCTTAGCAGAGTGAGCACTGATGCATGGCGATCATTTGCGCAGACGCCATTCCATAGGATAGTAATTATTCGATCGGCCTTGCATGATCTTAAGAGCGCCCAAAACAATATCCTGATAGGCAACGGCAACCCATCCGAGTGTGTGTGCAGGAAGCTCGATCGAATTTTTGCGGAGATATTCCAATGCTGATCCCAATGTAAGTGGTATGATCGGAAGTTGTTGTGCCCAGCTGGTACTCATGAGTAGTTCGTGTGCAGGAATGAATTGATCATTCTTCCAGGTGCCCATGCGCACACCCGCCTGCAGAATATGCCATCTGCCACATGTGTTCAATACCTGTTGCATGCTGTGCGGAACGGCTATGATATCGTGGTGATGTTTGAAGAAGGTGAAATGTTCAGGGTACTTCAGCCACGCTGCCGCTTTTTCTTTCTCATGATTGGAGCAGGGATCATATTTTCTGCCGTTCAGGTGGATGGGTGTATACGGCGTGACCGGTTTTTGCAATGCGGCGATAAATAAACCTTCACCGGAAACTTTATATGGATAGAACCGATATCCATTTCTCCCCAAAATAATTCCCGGAAATTGCGATGCGATAGTGTTGTCGATCCAGCACGTGTAATCCCGTGCAATAAGTGTGTCAACGATCTGTTCGTTTTCTTCCTCAGAATAGCTGCAGGTAGAATAGATGAGCCAGCCGCCCGGCTTTAATGCGGGGAGAATATCTTCGAGGATGCGTTCCTGACGTTTGCTGCAATGGTCGACATGCGCCATGCTCCATTCCGTCATCACATTCGGATCTTTTCTGAACATGCCTGATCCGCTGCAGGGCGCGTCCACCACAATGATATCAAAATACTGTTCGGATGCAGTAAAATCAGCGGCGTCGTTATTCGTTACCATGACGCGGGCATCACCCCATTTGGTGATATTCTCGCGCAGGGCGGCGGTCCTGTTTCGGATCACTTCGTTGGCCACCAATACACTTTCAGGATGCATGACCGAAGCGATGAGTGTACTTTTTCCGCCGGGGGATGCACACAGGTCGAGGATACGCATCGGTCGGGTATCTGCATGGAGTGCTCGCAGCACATGGTCAAGGAACATGCTGCTGGCCTCCTGCACATAATAGGCGCCGGCATGCAGCAAGGGGTCGAGAGAGAATTGCGGACGTGACTCCAGATAAAAAGCATAGCGGCACCAGGGGACGGGTCGGTCGTAGGTGTGGGGGAAGGGTTTCCCGGGATTCAGGCGGATGCTGACGGGCGCCGGCAGGGCCTGTGCTGCAGCCAATGCCTGTCCGTCAAAACCCGGAGCCTCCTGCAGATGTTCCAGGAATTGGGCAGGAAAGAGGTCGTTGTGGGTCACGATGCTGCAAAGGTAAGATTCGCAGGGGTTCCGGAACGGCTGAACAACGCCATCACGATAGTTGTATTAACTTTATATTAATATTCAGGGTATGTTGACAAGATATTTGGCCTGCGTGGCGGGGATATGTTTCTGCTTTTCCGCGTCTGCGCAGTTAGTAATAAATGAAGTGGCTCCTGTAGGCAGTATCATGGATGCTGCAGGGGATGAGCAGGATTGGATCGAGGTATTCAATGGCGGTCCCTCAGTGGTGAACCTCTCCGGCTATGCGCTGAGCGATGATGCCCTCGATCCGCTGAAATGGCCGATGCCGGATGTGCTGCTCCTACCCGGCATGCATTTTTTTGCATTGGCCAGCGGTAATAATGTATATGCCAATATTCATCATTGGGAATCGCCTGTATTAAATACCAACACACGGAAATATTTCATTGGTGTAAGTGAGCCGCCTGCACTGTGGAATACGGCAGGATTTGATGATGCTGCGTGGAGCAGCGGTTCGGGTGGCATAGGGTATGGCGACGGCGATGACAATACCACGATCGCCGGAACGATATCGGTATATATGCGTTGCAGCTTTACGATCGATGATCTTTCTGTTATTGAATCGGCAAAATTGCATGCGGATTATGATGATGCATTTGTGGCGTATATCAACGGCGTTGAGATCGCCCGTTCAGGGAACATCATTGGTTCACCTCCTGCTTACAATACACTGGCAGGCCTGGAACATGAAGCCGGCATGTATGCAGGTTATCCTGCAGAGGAATGGAATATCGCTGCAGAAGTGATGGATGCTCTGCTCACCACAGGAGAGAATGTGTTGAGCATACAGGTGCATAATGTTACGGCGGGGTCATCAGACCTCTCATCGAATTTCTGGCTTTCCTTCGGTATCAGCAGTCCGGCCACTTTTTTCGATCCCGTGCCGGTGTGGTTCGTAGAACCTTTCGTTTTTAACGAGACCAGCTTCGGGATCGGCAACACCGGAGAAACCATTTATCTATCGGATGACACAGGTACCATACTGGATGCTGTATTTACCGGTGAGGTAGAGTACGGCCAGTCGTTTGCGCGCATTCCGGATGGCGCTGCCTGGTGCATCACACCTGCGATCACCCCGGCGTATTCCAACAACACCGCCACCTGCTATGCCGGATATGAACCCGACCCTGTCTTTTCACTTGAAGCCGGTTTTTATTCCGGGACACAATTAGTGACCATCACGGCGGCATCACCTACTGCAGAGATACGGTATACCACCGACGGTTCTGCGGTTACGCCAACATCAACGGTATACACCGGTCCCGTTACGATCAATGAGAATACCGTATTGTCGGCACGCTGTTACAGCACGGGAGCGCTGTTGCCAGGAGATCAGTTAAAGCGCACCTATTTTATTGATGAGGATGCGTATACGTTGCCTATCCTTTCCATATCCGTTGATCCCGGTAGTTTATTTGATTATGATACGGGCATTTATGAGCTGGGGTGTTGTTATGATGCCTGGTATCCATATTTCGGCGCGAATTTCTGGCAGCCCTGGGAGCGTTACGCCCATGCCGCTTATTTTACAGCCGAGGGTGATCCGCAATGGGAGAAAGAAATGTCGTTGGAGATACACGGCGGCTGGAGCCGCGCAGAAGCGCAAAAAGGATTTCGTGTGGATTTCAAAGGTAAGTATGACGGCGAGCTTGAGTACCCGCTTTGGGGTGGCAAACCGGATATGGGGCCGATCAATAATTTCAATATCCGGTCAGGAGGACAGCATGTGTGGACCTATAAGATACAGGATGCTTTTTTAGCGCAGGTGATGAAGGATACCTACATTGATTATGAGGAATGGCAACCGGTGATGGTGTTCATCAACGGCGATCCGTGGGGTTTGTATGAGCTCCGCGAGAAGGCCGATGAGCATTTTGTTGAAAGTAACTATGGTATCGATAATGATCAGGTCGATTTTTTGAATGCCTGGTCGGTACTCAACGGCAGTGACACCGGCTGGTTGAATATGTATTATGCATTGATGGACCTGTCGCCCGGCACAGATGCGTTCTATACCACTTTCGATCAGTATGTTGATCTGCAGAACTATACAGATTATTACATCGGCCAGATCTATTATCAGAATGTGGATTTCGGCGGTTATTACTGGGGTGCCAACAATATGAAACTCTGGCGCGACCGCAATGGCGGCAAGTGGCGTTTCCTGATGTATGATCTGGACGGCGCCATGGGCTTTTTTGGATCGCTGCCGGCGGATAACTACATTGAACTGACGCGCAATCCTTCGTATCCTTCCACTTTTTCGCAGGTGTTCGACCGCGTGTTGGATAACATCGAATACCGCAATTATTTTGTGAACCGGTTCGCAGACCTCATCAATACGATCTATACGAATGATAACATGGAGTCCATTGTGTATACGATGCGCGATTCCATTATTACCGAGATACCGCATCAGGTCGAAAGATGGGGTGCGCCAACGGAAGCAACGGTAGATACGTACGTAGAAAACATGCTCACGTACAATAGCAGCAGACGCTGGAATGCTCGTGCGCATATCAACTCCTCCTTTGGTTTGAGCGGGCAGCGCACACTTACGCTGGAAGTTTCACCGGAAGGTGCAGGCTATATTCTGCTGAATACCATCGTGCCTCAGGAGCTTCCGTGGTCAGGTATTTATTTTGACGGTGTGCCGGTGACTATGACAGCGATCGCGAATCCGGGCTATACGTTCAGCAACTGGGAAGCGAATGCGTTGTTGCCCACCGGATCAACAGATATTTCTATCACGATCAATATGGATGAAAGTGAACCATTCACTGCTGTGTTCAACGGTGCCCCTTTAACACCTGAGATCGTGGTGAGTGAGGTCAATTATAACTGCAATGATGATGTAGACATGGGCGACTGGATGGAGTTGCATAATGCCGGTGATTTTACCGTTGACCTTTCCATGTGGGAGGTGCGCGATGGCAGTGATGCATACAGTTATACCATTCCGGCGGGTACAACATTGGCACCCGGTGCATATCTGGTCGTTGCCGGTGATCCGGATGCGCTTGCGGTGTGGCATCCCGGCCTCAGCAATGTGGTAGGCGGTTATTATTTCGATTGGAATAACAGTGGCGATATGATCCGTTTATTCGATGCCGGTGGTCAGCTGCGTATGAGCATGACCTATTCCGATGATGCAGCATGGCCGCAGGGGGCCGACGGAACAGGTCGCACGCTGGAGTTAGCGGATGTAGGTGTAAGTATGAACGATCCGAACAACTGGTTCGATGGTTGTATCGGCGGATCGCCCGGTACTGCGTATGTGCCGTGTGATGATGCTGTGGTGTTCGGGGAGATCAATTATAACAGTGCGACTGCAACTGATGCCGGTGACTGGATAGAAATATTGAATGCATCCGATGCGACCATGGATATTTCGGGATGGCTATTTGCTGATGATGCTGATTCGCTGGCCTTCACTATTCCGGATGCCACCGTGCTGGAACCCGGCGAGCGCATTGTTTTAGTGCGTGACCCGGATATGTTCGAGAGCAGGCATCCTGCAGTGGATAATTATGCCGGGGCATTCAAATTCGGTTTGGATGCCGGTGGTGAGGAGGTGCGGTTATTCGATCACAGCGGTATGCTGCAGTTTACCATGATCTATAATGATGCCGCACCCTGGCCTACAGAGGCGGATGGTGGCGGAAAAACGCTGGAACTGCTCGATGCACACGGACGGATGAATGAACCTGAGAATTGGTTCGCCGGTTGTCCCGAAGGTTCTCCGGGAACTGTGTATGATGCCGATTGTGTGGTGGATGTGGAAGAATGGGATCCGTCAACACCAAAAGTTGAGCTCATGCCGAATCCGGCCAATGATCTGGTGTATCTCTACACACAGGGATTTGTCGAACAGGCAGTGATCACAGTTGTAGATATCGCCGGACAGCTGATAGAATATCGGGTGGTCAGCACCACGGCGGGCATGACTTCGATAAACTGTAGTGATTGGCCGGCAGGTGTATATCAGGTAGTGGTAACAGATGCTTCGCATGTGGCAGCTGTTACACTGATCGTGCAGTGATCACTTCTTGCGTTCGGTAGTAAATATCACCAGGTCTTTGAGTGACTCTTTACTCGGGCTGTCGGGGAATTGTTCCAGCAGTGCAAATGCCTCCTGCTGATAAGCGCGCATTTTTTCTTCGGCATAGGGAATGCCGCCGCTTTGTCTGACGTATTGCAACACCCACTCTACACGCGCTTTGTCCTTATTGTGGTTCTTGATCACATCGATGATCTTACGCTTGTCGGCACGCGGTGCATTGTTCAGCGTATAGATGATGGGCAGGGTAAGTTTGCGTTCCTGTATGTCGATGCCTGTGGGTTTGCCGATATCATCGCTGCCATAATCCAGCAGATCGTCCTTGATCTGAAAGGCGATGCCGATCTTTTCGCCGAACGTGCGCATGGCGGCAATATGCTCCTCATTTTGTGTGACACTCGCAGCACCCGCGCTGCAGGCGCTGGCGATCAGGGTGGCCGTTTTCTTTCGGATAATTTCAAAGTAGATGTCTTCCTGAATATCCAGTCGACGCGCCTTTTCGATCTGCAACAATTCACCCTCACTCATCTCGCGAACGGCGTCAGAGGTGATCTTGAGCATGCGGAATTCATTATTATCGAGAGAGACAAGCAGTCCTTTGGCCAGCAGGTAGTCGCCGATGAGCACGGCGATCTTGTTTTTCCAAAGCGCGTTGATGGAGAAGAACCCGCGGCGTTCGTAGGCGTCATCCACCACGTCGTCGTGCACCAGGGTAGCCGTATGCAGCAGTTCTATCAGGGTGGCAGCGGTATAGGTAGAGTCATTGAACTCCCCGCACATCTTGGCGCTGAGCATCACGAACATCGGCCGCATCTGCTTGCCTTTTCGTTTCACGATGTAATACATCACCCTGTCGAGCAGGGCCACATTACTCTTTACGGATTCCCGGAATCTATCCTCGAACATGGCCAGTTCGGCGGCTATGGGCTGTTGTATGCGGTTGAGGTCGGCCATCCGGGCTGCAAGTTAGTATACAAAGCCGATTTTTGGGATGACCCTTGTTACCGGGACCTTGGACCCCGGATCGGCTACCTGAAAATTGCAACTTTTCTGCCTGAAACATCGTTTAAACACCCATATGTCGGCGCGCGTTTCACTGAGTTCCCGGTTGTATGTTCTGCTTATAGGATCACTGCTGGTGATGGGATCGGCCTCCTGTTCTGAAGGGGGAGGCGTGAATCTATTCACCATTGAAGACGACCGGGCGCTGGGCGCTCAGATTGCAGCCGAGATCGCTTCAGACCAGGCGCAATTCCCGGTTCTGGATAGCTCAGCCTATCCGGAGGTATACGAACAGTTGTATGCGCTGCGGGATGTGATCCTGCGATCCGGTCAGGTTGCCCATGCGGAGGATTTTTTATGGCAGATACGTGTGATCAGCAACGATACGGTGATCAATGCCTTCTGCACGCCCGGCGGCTACATCTATGTGTATACCGGACTGCTGCGCTATCTGGATGATATGTCGCAACTCGCAGGCGTGCTTGCACATGAGATGGCCCATGCCGATCTGCGGCACAGCACTGACCAATTGACCACTGCTTATGGCATCAATCTGCTGCTCAATCTGGTAATGGGTGAGAACAGGAATATGATCACTGATATAGCCACAGGATTGGGACAGCTGGCTTTTAGCAGGAGTGATGAGTCGCAGGCTGATCAATATGCCGTTCAGTACTTGTGCGGTTCGCCGTATGCGGCTGATGGTTCGGCCGGTTTTTTTGATGGCATGCAGGCAGAAGAGGAAGGCGCGGCAGTGCCGGAATTTTTGAGCACCCATCCCAATCCGGACAACAGAGCGGAACGTATTCGTGCACATGCCGATGAATTGGGCTGCACCGGCACGGAAGTGCAGGATGCAGAGTATGCACGAATGCTCAGGAAACTGCCGCCAGTGAAATAACTTTTACGCACATCCTTTCAGGATGTCTGCATAAGAGCATTATCTGTATTCTCAAATTTTAATGGAAACAGTAGCCGAGAATGTCCGTCCATCAGACGGCCATATACCAGGCCCCGGATAGAACTGCGGACGTTTGGTGAAATATTGTTCGTCGAGCACGTTATTGGTGTTCAGTTGCAGCTTCACCCGGCTGCTGAGTTTTATCCCGATGTTCACATCGATCAATGCATAGGCCGGAACCAGGCCGGCTGAACCGGTGGTATTCGGTTGCTCCGTGTTGAGTGCATCGGCATAGCTTTCGGCAGTATAACTATACAGGCCTGACAAGCTGAAGGCTGCATAGCGGAGTGTAAATCCATTTCTGCTGATCCATGCGGGTACGCTTTCCACTTTGTTGCCTTCAATATTTATGTTCTCATTGCCGGATCGAATGGTGGCCTCGTCATATCTCGCATCCATATAGGAAGTAGATGTGAAAACAGAGAGACTGCTGTTCCTGCCCAGATCGAAATCGCCCTGCAGGAATATTTCCAGGCCGGCGGTATGAGAATCGCCAATATTGGTTCTGTAGATGATGAGGTTGCCGGCAGTATCGGTTTGAGCGATGGAGCCCAGGCGGTTGTTGTATTGCAAATAGAAGCCGGTGACATCCCATTTCAGGAATTGCCAGCTGCCTCTGAATCCGGCTTCGGCGTTGTAGCCAAAGGCGTTTTCCAGATCCTTATCCGCCACTTCGTAGATGGAGGCGGGAATGATGTCTTTAAAGATCACCGGGCGATACGCCTGCGACCATCCTGCATATACATTGGCTGTGCTGCTGATGTCGTATTGCACACTTGCACCGAACAAGGGAAAGCGGTGGGTGATGGTATTCGGCAATGTGGAATCGGGATAATAGGTGATCACGCCAGTCATCCGGCTTTCACCGGTTTCGATACGCACACCGGTTTGCAAGGATAATCGCTCGGTAAGTACCCATCTGTTTTCAGCGAATAATGCTATGTTTTGTGTTTTGAAATGCAGGTCGCGCCCCCAGCCCGGTGTGGTCAGCGTGAGATCATAATCACTTCCTGTAGTGCCCACCCCAAGTTGCCTCCTGTGCAGGTCATTATGCATGAATTGTATGCCGCCTGTCAGGTTACTGGTATGGCCGAACAGATTGTAATTGTGCAGTACGCGTAACTCGTGGGTGTAGCTGTTAAAATTGTCGATGTCTACCTGTCGGTTATTGTATTCGCCGGTGGCGCTCACAATGGTATCTTCAATAGTGGCCGGCCTGTCGAACATGACACTGTTACGGGAACCCAGAACTGCTGAGGATATGAGTTGCATTTTGGTATTCCCGGTGATATTCCAGAATACGGAGAGTGAAGGGATGTGGATGTTCGGGCTATAATAATTCCGCGAGCGTGTAGCCATTTGCGGATCTGCCTGGAACATGCTGTAGGTCAAAGGACATGGCTAATGAGTAATGTAATTGGAGTGCGTCAATTATGACTACAGGTTGAGGTTTTTGGAAATGTAAGAAAATAGTGAAACTGCCTCGGCATCGGATTGGGAATCGCCGTTGTCTCTGTAACCGTCGATCTTCTTTTTATTCATCCACGCGGCGTATCTGAATTTACCGATCTTACCGGAGACGCTGTTATAGGTGCTGACCAATCCGTATGAGCCAACGGTATTTATATTCTCGAATCGCAGCGCAGTGGTGGTGTCGGGTTGTTTGCTGATATAGTTCAGCATTCCGCCAAACTGTGCGCCGTACTGCAGTGAGCCGGTGCCGCGCACCAGCTCGATACGTTCAACAGCTTCCATCGGGATGTTGTAATGACTGGCCGGGTATCCATACATGTCGGAATTCGTAACAACGCCATCTTTACGCATGTTGAATTCCCATCCCCTGTGCGGATCCAGGCCTCGTGTAGCGATGTTGACCTGATTGCCGGTGCCGTCCATATCATACACAAATACACCGGGGATCTTAGAGAATAGCTGACGGCCGTACTTTTCCGTCAGTGTGACATCTCTTTGGGTAAGATCGATGACCTCTGTTTTTTTTCCGGAGTAGATATATGTTCCTTTAACGGGTTCCAGACGAAAGACATCCTGATGGGTGCGCTTGGCCTGTAAGTTGAATTCAGGCAGTATCTGTGTCTTCAGTGTGTCTACTGTTGGATTCTGCGCATGCACAAATGTCAAATTCAGCACAAGAACAACAGGCGTAAATAGTTTCTTCATCTGGATCATGGTCATTACTTTCCGATTATGGTCATTTCCCTAAAGTGCATTTTGTATGCATGATGTACGCCAGCGCATGTGTTGAAACCACCGCACATGGTTGAGATGTCCGGTGCCGGGATGCGGCCATCATGGTGTGTGATCCGGAGGGTTGCATGATGGACAGCCTGATCGTGTACGTACACACCTATTTCAAATTACCATTCAAGTGTTGCGAATTTAGACCATTTCGTAAGACCGATGTCTGATTAACAGTTTTTTTACAGTGACAGACAGTCAGGCCGTTTTTCGGCACCTCGGCTTTGGTCGCTATATTTGAGGGAAAGTTAAGAAGTATGCGATCAATACTTGTCGGCCTTGTCGCTATGAGTGCTGTGGTGTCTGCACAAACCCCGCCTGCCGCACCCAAACTGGTGGTAGGCATCGTTGTGGATCAGATGGCCTATGAGTTCCTCTACCGCTACACGCCGCAATATGGCGAGAACGGTTTTAGGCGACTGGTCAGAGAGGGGTATAGCTGTGAGAATACCCATTTCAACTACATACCTACCTATACGGGCCCGGGTCATGCCAGTATATATACTGGATCCGTACCTGCACTGAATGGCGTGGTGAGCAATGATTGGTATAATGAGCGAACAGGCGGATATGTGTATGTTACCGACGACACCTCCGTGCACATGATCGGCGGTAATGGCATCGGCAGTAAGATGTCTCCGCGCAATATGGTATCCACCACCATTACCGACATGCTGCAGATGAGCAACCAGTCGACATCCAAAGTGATCGGCATCGCACTGAAGGACAGAGGCGCTATTTTGCCGGCTGGACATATGGCCGATGCGGCCTACTGGTACGATGGTGCCAGTAACGCGTGGGTCACCAGTTCTTATTACATGCAGGCGTTACCGGAATGGGTGTCGTCCTTTAACCGTGAAGAGCGTGCACAAAAGATGATGAACCGCAATTGGGAACTCTTTTTGCCGGCATCACAATATCGATCAGGCGCAACCGCTGATTCGGTGTATTGGGAAACCGTGTATACGGGAGAGCCCAATTCGGCGTTCCCGCATTATATGAACTTTAATGGCAGCAGCGAGAGTATCAAGGGCACACCCTTCGGCAACACACTTACCAATCAGTTTGCCATGGCTGCCATCAAAGGCGAAGGTTTGGGGGCAGATGCTGTCACCGATTTTTTATGCGTGAGTTATTCCTCAACGGATTATGTGGGTCATGCATATGGCCCGCATTCCATGGAAGTGATGGATACGTATCTGCGGCTCGACCGTGATCTGGGAGAGTTGTTAACTTATTTGGATACACAGGTGGGCAAGGGTAATTATCTGTTGTTCCTGACAGCCGATCACGGCGTATCGCCCACACCGCAATATATGCAGGCGCTGCGTGTGCCGGCAGGAACCTCTACTGAGCAATTGATGTTGGAAAATATGCGTAAAGTGCTGACGGAGGTTTGGGGCGATAAAGAATGGATTCGCGCGTATGCCAATCAGCAGATTTATCTGAATGACGATTTGTTGCTCGCTGCAGGAAAAACGATCGCGGATGCCTATCAGGTGTTATACCCTGAACTCATGCAGATGCCCGGTGTTTCCTATGTCTTGCAGATCAACGCATTGGCTGCATCCACAATGCCGGAGCAGGTGCGGGAACTGGTGATCCATGGGATTTATCCCAAGCGATCAGGCGACATACAAATCCTGTATGATCCGTATTGGTTCGAGGCCTACAGACCTTCAGGCACCACGCACGGCTCCCATTTCTCGTATGATACACATGTGCCGCTGATCTTTTACGGATGGAAGGTAAAGCCCGGTACTTTGCACAGGAATGTACATATTGCAGATATCGCGCCCACTCTGGCGGATATCCTGCGTATCTCTGAGCCCAATGCGTGCATCGGCCGTGTCATTCACGAAGTGGCCGGCATGCGTTGAAATTTCAAATAAAGAACAGTACAACTGATGAATAAAAAACTTGCAGTAATCATTGTTGCCGGTACGGTATTGCTTACGCTTGCCTGTATGGCGATCGTTTTTGTGTTACAGAAAGATGATGACAACTACCATCGCACCATGCCGCCCGAACCAACAGAAAAGGCCATGTTGCATGAGGAGGAAGAAGATATGCGCAAAGATCGTGAGGCCTTTTTCGAACTAATGCACCGCACCGCCCCCGGCACCGACTGGAGGAGGCGCGATGCAGATCTGCGCTATACCCTGATGCAGGAACGTGCCGCAGCCTATGCCTTGCGCACTGAGGATGCCGAGTGGGATACCCTGGCCGGCGGCGCCGTGTTGGGCACCTGGGATGAGATCGGCAGCTTCAACACCGCCGGACGTATATGGGCAACGGAAGTCGATTTTGAAGAAGACGTGGTGTATGCTTTTACCGATGGCGGCAACCTGTGGAAGGGCGATCTCGACGGTGAGAACTGGAGTATCCTGAACGATCATTTCAAGATCGCAGCCACCAATTTTCTGCGCAAGGTGGATGAACGTCTGATCGTGGGTACTTACCAGTGGGGACTGCAGGGTGTATTTTATACAGAAGATGAAGGCATCACGTGGACAGAGACCACCGGCCTGGAGAACGTGGAAGCCTGGGGGTATGTGATGGATGTGGAGATGCTGAATGATGATATGCATACTATGTATGCATTGGCATATGAATGGGATTATACCAACTGGTGGGACATCATTTCTTTATACCGCTCCACCGACCTGGGGGCATCGTTCGAAAAGATCACCCAATGGGATGTGCCTGTATATGGCGGGGCTAACAACTTTGTGATGTGGAGTCCGCCCTATGGTACAGCATCCTGTTATCTGATCGAGAATGAGAACACCTTCCTGCTGGATGCTGCCGGTATGCCACAGCCGCTGGGCGTGCTACCGCTGGCTGAAGATGGGGAGATCATGCTGTGCGGGTTCGAAGGTCCGTCTGCCACCTCCTTATATGCGGCACACAAAAAATTCAGTGATAATACCACCGACTTTTATCGCTCGGCAGATGGCGGACTTACCTGGGCGCTCACCGGCGGCGTAGAGGAAGGTAACTTCAGCAGGACCAGCTTCAACTGTTCACAACAGATTGAAGGCTATTTATACTATGGTGGGGTAGACAGCTATCGCAGTTTCAGCGGTGGTACTTCCTGGGTGCGCAATAATTACTGGTGGGAATATTATGACGATATCGAGTATAACCTGCACGCCGACATTCCCTTCATTCGCAGTTTCATCGATCCCGCCACGGATGATGAGATCGTGCTGATCAGTACGGATGGCGGTTTATATATCACAGAGGACCACGGAATGATCTGGACAAACATCACCAATGAGGGCATGCGCAATGCACAATACTATGATGTATATACCTATCGCTATGTGACTGATTTCATTTTTGCCGGTTCTCAGGATCAGGGGTATCAGCGCAGCAGCTATAAGATCGGTGATGATCATTATTTCGATCAGCTGATCAGTGGTGATTACGGGCACATCGTAACACGGAGTGGCGGCGATAATTTGTGGTGTGTATATCCCGGATTTGCTATGTATATACGTGATGCCGCAGCCGATTCAGATATGTTCTTCTGGGATTTTCAGGGATACGGTCACCTGTGGATGGCGCCTATCATGGCCGATCCTTTCGATGATGAAGTAGCCTGGTGGGGTGGTGGTTCTGATGCCGGCGGTGCCTATTTGTGGCGACTTGAAAAATCAGGACCGGAGATCATCTCCGAAAAGCAAACCAAGAATTTCTCTGTGGCCGGCGGCGGGTCCATCTCTGCCATAGCCTATTCACCCATCGACCCTAACTATTGGTATCTGCTCACCAGTGGTGGAAAATTCTATTATTCAGAAGATGCCGGTGCCAACTGGACAATGAGTTCTGGATTCACCGGACCCGGCCCGCAATACTTTTATGGCGCTACCATTGTGCCTTCCTCCGCGCAATTAGGTGTGGTATACATCGGCGGTTCAGGATATGATAATCCCCCGGTATACGTGTCTTCCGATCATGGCGATAATTTCACCGCCTTAAGCGACGGCCTCCCGGGAACACTGGTATATGACCTTGCAGTAACACCCGACGACAGCCTGCTGTTTGCGGCAACAGAAGTTGCTCCCTATGTATGTGTACTTTCAACCGGCACCTGGTACAATCTGGCTGGCACTGACGCTCCTCTGCAAACATACTGGAGTGCTGATTACATTGAAGAGATCCATGCCGTTCGCTTCGGTACTTATGGTCGTGGGACCTGGGAATTCAAATTGTATGAAGAGCCGGCCATCTCGGTAGAGGATCAGGTAACAGAACTGGCGATGGAAGTATATCCCAACCCGGCAGACGCTTTCCTCCACGTTACGGTGCCGGTGCATCTTCCGGATGCGCAGGTGCAGATAGTGGATATGCAGGGCAAAGTGGTATGGCAGCGATACGCGGCACTGAACAGGGATATTCCTTTTAAGATAGATCTGAGTGGAGTGGCACAGGGCACTTATTTTGTTGTGGTGCAACAGGATGAACGTAGGATGGCGCGGAAGTTTGTCCGATCATAGAATAGGCAGGACATAAAAAAAGCGGCTGTGGGAAGACAGCCGCTTTTTTTATGGGAAGTGCTTTATTGTTTATCAAACAATATGGTGCCTTTGGATGACTGTGTGCGCAACTCCAGCATATATTTTCCAGCCGGCAGTTGGGCAACGTCGATGGTCATTTGATCAGCCGTTGCCTGCAGATGCATCACAGCGGCGCCCTGCATATTGCGAATGATGATCTGTGCATCGGGAATGAGCCCGGTGGCCACAAGCACATCGGTGGTCGGGTTGGGTGTGATGGTGAGCAGAGCAGAAAGATCTGTGACAGAAACAGCGCCGACAGCCAGTTCGGAGCAGAATTCATCCGCACAGCCATAGGCATTCACAGTCTCTACGCACACCATATAATAGCCGTCCTCGCTATAGGTATGTACCGGGTTGAGCTCGGTAGAAGTAGTGCCGTCGCCAAAATCCCAAACCGCAGATACGGCAGCGCCGGAAGTTTCAGTAAAGGACACGGTGAGGTCTGCAATGTCAGCGACATAGGAGGCTGATGCCGGTTCATCATCGATCAGCAGCGTAAGCGTATCGTACACATAACCGGATTGCGGATTGTAGAGATACAGGATAACGCTTTCGAATACTTCATCCACACCATCGTGGATGGGAACAATATTGATATAACCCACACTGTCCCATGCCGGGATCGTGAGTTGCTCGGGAATGGTCTCATAATCGACACCGTTCACGGCGCTGCCGGCGATCATATAGTCGATCACCAGCGGTTCGGAACTGGGCACTTCATTGGTGAGTTTGAAATAGCCGTTGGCACATTTTTCAACGGCAAAGCTCAGTCCGTTATCGGCATAGGCTTCATGTATCATGCGCAGGGAACCCAGGCTGCCGGTCTCCAGAAAAACACCGCTGTCCAGGATCGCATCTGAGGCGTCAGCGATAGCCATCTTCATATGGTAGGTCTCGCCTGCGGTTACGGGAATCGTCGCCAGCAATACAGTGGTCAGGCCGTCGTATTGCACATAATAATCGTCAGTGCTATACGGGGCCTCCAATCCGTCGCCGTTGGCCACATAATACATTTCATTCGTGGTGCTGTTGATGTTATTGATGGTCACCGGAAGATCGGTGCCCGGTACCACGGCGATATTCACCGGTGTGGGGATATCCGGACCGCTCACCCAAAAGGCAAATACATCATTGAAACTGGAGAACACATATTCAGGATATTCTTCAGATCCGAAAACATAATTCAGCTTCAGGGTGTCGGCCATTACGGTCATGTCAAATTCAATGATACAGGCATCATAGGTGAGCCAGTCGGTGAGCGGGTCCAGATCCGGGTCGCCGGCAGTGCCGTTATAACCGGAGGTGCCGCCGTTGTTGTTGGGCCCCGCAGCCAGATTATACAGGCCTGAAGTTAGCAGGATGCCGTTCTCGATGCCCACATTGGCATCGGTAGAATTGAAAAAAGAAGAGGCATCCGTTGCGCAGTTCCGCTCGATATTGGATACTACAATGCCGGGTCCGGCCAGTGAGTAAATAAAGACAGTATCATTGGCTTCAGGCGTGAGCACAATTTGGGCGTACTGATCTTTTACCAGTGCATAGCACAGGAGGAGGAGTAAAAGTCGTTTCATATGTATGGAATTATAATAATAAAATTAAGCATTCCTTTTCGAAAATCACTGAGTTCATGCATTTTTACGGCGCATGTCTACGTTCCGGTTCAAGCAATTCATTGTAAATCAGCAGGGTGCATCCATGAAAGTGGGGACTGATGGGGTCCTGCTCGGCGCCTGGGCAGCGTCTTTTGCCATCCCTGCGCCGGCACGGATACTGGATGTGGGCACCGGTACCGGGGTCATTTCACTAATGATGGCGCAGCGATATCCGCAGGCAGTGATCGACGCGGTGGAAGTGGACCCTTCAGCAGCACATCAGGCCGCAGAGAATTTCAGGCATAGCCCATGGGCATCACGACTGCATCTGTGGCAGGGAGATTTCACAATGATGCATGGTCAGTTGCCGGGGCCCTATGATCTGATCTTAAGCAATCCGCCCTATTTCAGTAAGGGTTGGCCGGTAGATGATGACGGAAGAAAAAAAGCACGCGTGGCAGAACAAATGCCGGCAGCGATATGGATACGGGATGCCAAACAACTGATCCACCCGCAGGGCGTGCTGGCTGTTGTGCTGCCAGCACGGGAGTCGATACATTTTTCAGAAACGGCATCATCGCTGGGCTGGTATCTGAGCAGACGCACACAGGTGTATACCACACCCGGTAAACCGGTGAAGCGTGTCTTACTTGAATGGTGCACGCATGCACAACCGCTCTCAGAGAACGATCTGGTGATACAGGATGCTGCGGGTAGTTACACGGAAGACTATAAGGCGCTGACACGCGATTTCTACCTCGCCTTCTGAAAAAAAGAAAGAGGCTGCGTTTGCCGCGCAGCCTCTAAGATTATGGGAAACACTGTTTTGGTCTGCCAAAATTAGTATTTATCATCGAAATCTCCATCATCAAAGTTGTAACTGTCTTCCTCGCCATATTCGTCGGCGTATTCATCCAGTAACTCGTCATCATCGAAATCGTCTTCCTCGTCGTCCTTGCCGGCATCGTCATCCTCTTCTTCGAACTGCTCGTATTCGTGCTTGCCCTCGTTGAAGTAGCCTTCGTTCTCGTCCTTCTCATCGAAGTCGAACTCGTCCTTGAAGTCTTTGTCATTGAACTGACGGAACTCCTCGAACTCATCAGCTATCTCGTTGAGGTCATCTTTTTCCTCGGTAGTATCCTCTTCGTCGTCACCCCCTTTGGCGTAGGGGATGTTGTCCAGACCGCGGAATTTCTTGTCCTCCACATTCTTGTTCAGGAAGTTGTTCAGCTTATCAATATCGGTGTTCGTAGTGATCTCACCAAACTCATTGATGTCCATTTCAAACCCATCCAGTTCCTGGTGTACTTCCGGTTTTCCCTGCAGCGGCTTCTTCTTAGGCATAGGGTGATCGATTTTCAGTGAAAGTTATTAAATTTTTCAATTCCTTTTTGCAAGCGTTCTATAGAAATTTTTTTGCCCAGCACATCCATCATGGCGAATACGGGAGGGCCCTGCAGCACGCCGGCCAGTGCCACGCGCAACAGAGGCATAACCTCGCCCATGCCGATGTTCTGCTCTTTCATGGTGTCTTTAACGGTGGTTTCCAGGGTGTGTTCGGTGAAGTCGGTAACGGCCTCCAAACGGTCGATCAAAAGTAGGAAAAAATCCTGCTTTTCGGGTTTCCACTTTTTGCGAATGGTATCTTCATCATAGTCCGTTATGTCGCCGAAGAAGTAAGTGCCCATAGCATACAGATCCGGGATGAATACCGCCCTGTCCTTCATGGCATTACACACACGCACCAGATAAGCACGATCTGCCTGCACACCAATTTTATCAAGGTAGGGCTGCAGCAGATCGGCCAGCTCCTCGCCGGTCTTCCTGCGCATATGCTGCTGGTTGAACCACTTGGCTTTTTCCGGATCGAAGCGCGCACCCGATTTCCCGATGCGCTCGAAACTGAATGCCTCCACTAACTCGTCATGGGTAAAGATCTCCTGATCGGTGCCGGGGTTCCAGCCCAGAAATGCTAAGAAATTAATATACGCTTCAGGTAAGAAACCCTTTTCTTTCAGCCCGGAAATGTTCTGTTCCTTCCAGTCAAGTGAATACAGCGGGAATCCGTACTTGTCTCCGTCGCGCTTGCTCAGTTTACCATTGCCTTCGGGTTTCAGGATAAGGGGCAGATGCGCAAATGACGGCATCACATCCTCCCATCCGAACATCCGGTAGGTCATCACATGCGTGGGCGCACTGGGCAACCATTCTTCACCACGCACCACATGGGTGATCTGCATCAGGTAGTCATCCACCACATTGGCCAGGTGGTAAGTGGGCATGCCGTCACTCTTGAACAATACTTT
>DAIMYJ010000016.1:0-1930 GCA_036734545.1 Chitinophagales bacterium | reverse complement strand
AGGTCCTTGCGCTCGCTCTGACGGTAGGGGGCATGTGGTCCGCCGATGTGCACACCTTCATCGAAGGTGATACCCGCCCATGCACAACTGTTGATCACATATTCCTCCGCACCGGGTACATAGCGTGTCTGATCGGTATCCTCAATACGTAAAATGAGCTTGCCGCCCATCTTCCGTACGAACAGATAATTATATAATGCCGTACGGATACCACCCAGATGCTGGGCGCCGGTAGGGCTGGGTGCGTAACGCAGTCGAATCTCTCTTTCCATGCCTTGTCGATGTGGTGCAAAGTTAATCCGACAGCGAGAATTCCTCGCTATGCCCCCGCTAAACGGCCCCAAAGTCCCGAACGCTGCGAATACAGGCATTTCGCCCTACCTTTGCACCGGATGTATTTTGTCAAGACACCCTGGTACCTCAAAACCGTATATCCCAGCCTCGTATGGGATATGCCCGGCAACAATACACTATACCTGACCTTCGACGATGGGCCTGTGCCCGGTGTAACCGATGTCATACTGGACATACTCCGGGACAGTGGTGCCAAAGCCACTTTTTTTTGCATCGGCGATAACATCCGCAAACACCCAGAACTCTTCGATCGTATCATTCGCGAAGGGCATGCCGTGGGCAACCATACATATCATCATAGGAATGGCTGGCGTACTGATCTGCAGGCTTATGTGCAGGACGTGCATATGTGCGACGCCTGGATCTCCAGCGGCCTGTTCAGGCCGCCTTATGGCAGGATCGGATTTCAACAGATACAGGAATTGAAAAAGCATTACAATATTGTGATGTGGGACGTGCTGAGCGGCGATTTTGATACTGAACTAACAGCAGCGGATTGCATGCGCAATGTGTTCGACAATACAGCCGATGGCAGTATCATTGTATTCCACGACAGTGAAAAAGCAGCCGATCGGGTACTGCCTGCACTTGCACCCATTTTGCAGCATTACACAGAAAAAGGATTTTCATTCAAGCCCTTACCCTACGATCCGCATTTACTGCCGAAAGGATTACATCTGGCCTGAAGGATATAACGCATGATCGATACCCACGCACATATTTATCTGCCCGAGTTTGATGCCGATCGCGAGGTGATGGTGGAACGCGCACGTGTGCAGGGCGTGGAAGCCATATATCTGCCCAATATTGATGCCGATTCAATAGCATCCATGCACGCACTCGCACAGGCACATCCGAATATTTGTTTTCCCATGATGGGCCTTCACCCCTGTTCGGTGCAGACAGATTTTACCGAAGTGCTCGATCGCATGGAGCAGATGCTGCAGCAGCACACAGCCGATTATTATGGAGTGGGAGAGTGCGGATTGGATTATTATTGGGATAAAAGTCGCATCCCCGAACAAAAGGCCGCTTTCGAAAGACAGATCCTGATGGCGAAGAAATATCAGCTGCCCCTGATCATTCATTCACGCGATGCCATGGATGATTGCATCGCATTGGTAGCGAAACATCAGGGTCCTGACCTGCGTGGTATTTTCCACTGCTTCGGCGGAACCGAAGAACAATTGCAGCGCATCACCGAAATGCATTTTTATGTCGGTATCGGTGGTGTGGTTACGTATAAAAAGGGCGGCCTCGATACGGTGCTCAAACCCGAACATCTGCCCTGGCTGGTGTTGGAGACCGATGCCCCTTACCTCACCCCCGTGCCTCACCGCGGAAAACGCAACGAACCGGCCTATTTAACCTACATCGCCGATCGCCTCGCCCAGATCCTCCACATCGATGAACAACAGATCCGTCTCGCCACCACTCAAAATGCGCGCGCTCTTTTTGGAAAAAAATAAATGATCACTCCGGTAGCACAACAGCTACTGATAAGCACCTCCCACCCGGCGGCCCCATAGTTCCCCTCCACCAAACACCCATCCACCCGCATCCCGGCTGCTCAATT
>DAIMYJ010000015.1:26466-46089 GCA_036734545.1 Chitinophagales bacterium | reverse complement strand
CTTTCGATAACCGCGGACCATTCGGCTCACAGGTGACCGATGACGGCTATCTGTATATCAACCTCGGTAACGTATCAGAAGACATCCTGAAAGACTCCCGTATGGCCTTCGAGAACGGATTGCCAAAAGATGGCACTACCGACGACCTCGATCAGACATCCTGGGGAAATGTACCGCGCACACTGCCCATCAACCAGGCTTTCGATAACGACGTGGAATCACGCGCCAATCAGGATAAAGGGTATGATGGTATGAACAGCGATCAGGAAGCGGAATTTTTCGAGCAATTCCTGGCGGATGCATCCACTCTGCTCACTGATGCCGCATTGGTGAAATTGCAAAACGACCCTTCTACCGACGATTATCACTATTACCGCGGCTCCGACCTGGATGATGAGGAACGCAGTATCACCGAGCGCTACAAACGCTTCAACAACCCGCAGGGCAACTCCCCTACAACAGAATCTTCACCCGAACCCTATCCTACGGCAGCAACCACCATTCCGGAATCTGAAGACCTGAATGACGACTTTACGCTGAATGAAACAGAAGGCTACTTCCAGTATCGCATCAAACTGGAACCGGGTATGGAAGCCACCAGCCCGTATATCAACGATGTGGTAGTAGCAGCGCATGCTTTTGAAGACGGCTCAACAGACTCTATCAAATGGTATCAGTTCCGCGTGCCGATCAATGAATACGACAACCGCGTGGGTAGTATCCAGGACTTCCGCTCCATCCGTTTCATAAGGATGTACATGACCGGCTTCGAGGATAGTTTGATCCTCCGCTTCGCACGTCTTGAACTCGTGCGTAACCAATGGCGCAGATATAATTTCTCACTGCTCAATCCCGGTGAATATCTGCCGGATGATGATGGCAATGAGACCGACTTCAACGTGGCCAGCGTGAGCATCGAAGAGAACTCCGTGCGCCAGCCTATCCCCTACGCGCTGCCACCCGGTATCGAACGCGAACAAACACTGGGTAGCGGAAGCTCTGTTTCCACCTTCCAGCAAAACGAACAGGCGCTGAGTATGACCGTGTGTCCGCTGCAGGATGGCGACGCTCGCGGTATCTTCAAATCATTGAACATCGACCTGCGCCGCTACGGCAGGCTCATCATGAACGTTCACGGCGAGCCACTCCCCGGAGCACCTCTCGAAACATTGAATGATGGTGATCTGCACGTGTTCATCCGTCTCGGTTCCGACTTCACGAATAACTACTACGAATACGATATTCCGATCACGGTTACCAAACTACCATTGCCACCCGGCACTACCGAAGATGAGGCAGTTCGTCAGGCGATCTGGGCAACACTGATCGACTTCCCGCTGGATTCACTGGTGCAGGTGAAAGCCCTGCGAAACAACAACCAGGCATCGCCACTGGTGCCCTACGTGGTGAATGCCAACGATGGCGGCACCTA
Organism: Chitinophagales bacterium; assembly: GCA_036734545.1. Classification (GTDB taxonomy): domain Bacteria; phylum Bacteroidota; class Bacteroidia; order Chitinophagales; family BACL12; genus UBA7236. The sequence goes on along the minus strand of DAIMYJ010000015.1, from coordinate 44,657 downwards.
CACCATCATCGGTAACCCGGAACTCGGATATGTGGAAGAAGTGATGATCGGTATCCGCAACCCGAAAGAACCCGGCGGCAACGGTGACGATTTTTGCGCCGAGATCTGGGTGAACGAATTACGCCTCACCAACATCGATGAAGAAGGCGGTTGGGCTGCATTGGCACGCGCCGATTTCAAACTGGCGGACCTGGGTACGTTCACCGTTTCCGGTAATATGCACACTGCAGGATTCGGACAGATCGATCAGCAGATCAGCGAACGTTATCTCGATAATTTCTATCAATACGCTGCGTCCCTTTCACTTGAACTCGGCAAATTCCTGCCGCAGGGCGTGAATCTGCGATTGCCTTTGTATGCCAGCATCAGCGAGTCGTTCAGCAATCCGGAATTCGACCCGTATGCACTCGACATCGACCTCAACGACCAGCTGGATCAGATCAACGCCACCTATGGTGCCGACTCTGCCAAACAATACCAAAAAACGGTTATCGACTATATTGCCATCAAGAGCCTGAACCTCACCAACGTGCGTTTCGAACGCGCAGATAATGCCGGCGATCCGAGACCATGGGATAAAGAGAACCTCGACCTCACCCTCGCCTATACCCAGGAATATAACAGCACACCCATCCTCGAATACGATCTGGTGAACCGATACAAAGCCGCTGTGGGTTATAGCTTCAATCAAAAAGCAAAATATATCATGCCCTTTGAAAAGGTCATCGATAAAAAATACAAGTGGCTCACGCCGGTGCGCGATTTCAACTTCAACCTGATGCCAACGGCTTACAGCTTCCGCACGGAACTGAACAGGCAATATGGTGAAACACTGATGCGCGATATTTATGGCGACGGACTCGTGGACCCCACCTTCAATAAATTCTTTACCTGGGATCGTTTCTATGGCCTGAAACTCGAACCTGCAAAATCGCTGAAGGTCGACTTCAGCGCCACCAATAACGCACGTATCGACGAACCGTTCGGCCGCATCGATTCTCCGGAAAAGCGGGATTCATTGATGAACAGCTTCCTCGACCTCGGCCGTAACATCAATTATCGACAAACACTCGCCGTAAATTACACGCTGCCGATCAGCAAATTGCCGCTGTTCAGCTGGGTGACAGTGAAAGCCAACTACAACAGTTCCTATAACTGGATCGCCGGCTCATTGGGTATCGCCGATACACTCGGTAACACCATCAACAACACCCAGGCTAAATCCGTGAATGGTGAATTGAACTTCCGTAACCTCTACAGCAAATCAAAATTCTTTAAGCAATACAATAGTAACACCTCGCCTAAACAGGATACCAAAAAGACCACCAAAGGCGATGAAGAGAAAACAGATGATGCCACGGCGGAAAAAGAGGAGAAGAAAAAGGGCAGCACACCAACTGTAAGTCCGCCGGTAGAAACACTTGTTCGACTGCTCATCAGTCTTAAGCGTATGACCATCAATTATTCGGAGAACCGCGCCAGCACGGTACCCGGATTTATGCCTTCCTCTACTGTGTTGGGACTGAATCGCCCAACCATGGCGCCGGGATGGGACTTTGTGTTTGGTGGCCAGCCCACCTATAAATGGATGGATTCCATCGCGAACAATGGTTGGTATACATCAGCCACTTCTATGAACCAGTTGTTCGCTCAAACCTATAACGAAACGCTGGACATCCGCGCCAACTTCGAACCGCTCAAGGACTTCAGGCTGGATGTGAATCTGAATAAGAACTACACCAAGAACGAAAGTGAATTATTCAAGAATACCGCCACCCTCGATGATCCTTTCTTTGAGCATCTGAATCAGGTAGACATGGGTAGCTTCTCCATCAGCTACAGCATATTTGGAACCGTGTTCGAAAAACTGGATCCGAGAGAAGTATCTGCCACCTTCAAACAATTCGAAGAGAATCGTCTCATTATTTCCGAACGGTGGGCTGATATGAACACGGTATATTCCAGCGATATTTTCTTTAATCCGCTGGACAGCACATTCCTGCCAAACTACGCTGAAGGATACGGACCATACTCACAGGATGTATTGATCCCGGCTTTCCTCGCAGCCTATACCGGTGAAAGTGCATCTACCGTTTCACTGAATCCGTTCGATCAGATGCCGAAACCGAATTACCGCATCACCTACAACGGCCTGAGTAAATTACCGGGCTTCAAACGCCTGTTCAGTGCATTCAATGTCACCAGTGCTTACACATCCACGATGTCGCTCAACAGCTTCATCACAGACCTGGATTTCGATGGCAATTATTATGCTTACGGGCACGTGATCGACACCCTCACCGGTAACTTCGTTTCACTGTATGAGATACCGAACATCATCCTCAACGAGTCACTGGCACCGCTCATCGGATTTGATGTGACGTGGACCAACGGCATCACCACCAAATTCGATTTCAAAAAATCGCGCACGCTCACCATGAGCTTCATCGATTATCAGCTTACCCAGATCAACTCGACAGAGTTTACCATCGGCGCCGGGTATAAGATGAGCGGATTTACATTCCCCTTCAAGATCCGCGGCCGTCGCCCGAATCTGGAGAACGACCTCACCTTCAAATTCGACTTCAGCTTCCGCGATGATATCACCACGAACTTCCGCCTCGATCAGGACCTGAACGAACCTACCGGCGGTATGCTCGCGATCACGATCGCCCCTACCATCGACTACGTGGTGAACGATCGCTTCAACATCCAGCTGTACTTCGACCGCATGCAAACCATCCCCAAGATCTCCACCGCATTCCCCATCACCTCCACCAACGCCGGCGTCCGCGTCCGCTTCAGCCTGGCTGAGTGATGTTGAAGGTTGAATGTTGGGGGTTGAATGTTGAGGGTTGAGGGCTCTGCATATGATCTTTAAGCAACTCTTTGTAATTTGTAAGGTTTATATTAAAACTCACCCACTCACCCTCCCGATAGCTATCGGGACACCCACTCACGATTTACGACTGCCGACTCACGACCGATAATTGCCTTCTTAGCAAAACAGCCTACACCCACTCACCCACTTTGCTATTTTTCCCGGAAATCGTAATTTTGAGCAAAATCAACGACCATGCAATTTCCCGCTCATCTTAAGTACACGAAAGACCACGAATGGATACTCATCGAAGGCAACACCGGCACCATCGGTATTACCGATTTTGCACAGCGCGAGTTGGGTGACATCGTGTATGTCGAGATCGAAGGTGCAGGCGAGCACATGAACCGGGAATCGGTATTTGGTACCGTTGAAGCCGTGAAAACCGTTTCTGAATTATTCATGCCCGTTTCCGGCACCATCACCGATGTGAATCCGGAACTCGAAAGCGCCCCGGAATCCGTTAACCAGGACCCTTACGGTAAAGGCTGGATGATCAAGGTCTCCCTCTCTGACCTCAATGAGGTGAACGACCTGCTTTCTGCCGACCAGTATATGCAACTGGTGGGCGCCTGATATGGCCCGTTTCGAACGGATCCTGCCATTTTTTACTTACGGCTGGGCAACCGCCATCCTCGTAGTGTCGGTTATGCCCGCAGAAGATCTGCCGGCACTCCATATCTGGGAGCCTGATAAGGTCATGCACGCTGCTGTTTATGGCCTGCTCACCTGGCTGGTATGGCTCATATTGCAGCACCGATACCGAAACCGCAGACCCTTAAAAAACGTTATGTACGCTGTAGCCTTATGCATTGCGTACGGTTTTTGCATCGAATGGATACAAAAGATGCTCCCGACCCGGCTGTTCGACCTCTACGATGCCCTCGCCAATACCATAGGCTGTGCATTGGCGGCGGTTCTGGTTTTAGTATTTTCGGGGAGGGATCAAAGAGCACAAGATTAATTGAACACAGCGCAACTGCCCGGTAGCGGGCGTTATGGATAATCGGCAGGCACACGCAAACTGGAGTTTTGATGAGATCGTATTCGAGGGTCGTAACCGCGAATATGGCGCTTTCCTATTGCGTCAGCTGATCCCCAGACACACCTACCTTGCACTCGGCATCACCGCCCTGCTTGTGCTCCTGACAATCGCCTCCCGGTTCATTCAGCTGGAAAAAAGATCGGAAGTGCTCACCCCCCTCTACAATGTCACCGAGATCAGCCTCTCGGAGCCGCCACCCATCCTGGAAGTGTTGCCCCCTGCCGTTCCTCAGGCGCTGGCACCGGCTGCTGATGCAGTGATCGGCGAAATGGAAGTTAAGAAGGACACGGAAGTGCCAGATGCCAACCTGTCCAATACAGAGACAAAAGGCGACTCCACCTCCACGGGCACCGCTACCGAAGGGTCAGCCAACAGCTCGGTGCTCCACGGCGATGGCAAGACCATCTACAAAAGCCTCGAAGTGATGCCCCAATACCCCGGCGGATCCAAAGGCATACAGCGCTACCTCTCAGACAACCTCAAATATCCCGATGTGGCTAAACAAAACGGTATCACCGGCACGGTATTCGTCATATTTGTGGTGAATGAGGATGGTTCCGTGTCGGATGTGAAAATTGAAAAGGGCATAGGCGGCGGTTGCGACCAGGAGGCCATACGGGTGGTGGAAGCCATGACCCGCTGGAAACCCGGAAAGCAGGGCGGAGAGCCAAAAGCCTGCTATATGCGTATGCCCATCACCTTCCGCCTCGATGGTATGTAATTTTCGAAACATTACCTGCACATCAGGTTGCGGCATTATTTTCGTTGTTATCTGATATATGAAGAGATTTCTGGTCATCATACTCCTGTCGGCACTTGTCCTGCCACTAAGCGCCCAAACCGACGCTTCGCTGGCACAGCAATACATGAGCAACGGCGAGTATGACAAGGCCGCCGATGTCTACAAGAAACTCTTTAACGACAACCCCAACGGATACTACAAAGCCTACTATACCTGTCTGCTGGTACTCCGCGACTTCAAAGAGATCGACCGGATCATCGATAAACAGATGAAAAAAAATCCGGACAACCTGACCTATTACGTCGACAAGGGCAATGCCCTCGAAAAACAGGGGAACAGCAAGGATGCCAATAAACAATACACAACGGCCATTGATAAAATGACCGACAACCGTCCGCAGGCTACCCAGCTGGCCAATGCATTTATTGGTTTGGATAAACTGGATATGGCGATCGCCACCTATGAAAAGGCGCAAAAAGTAGTATCCACGTACAGCTTCAATTACGAACTGGCCGGCATGTATTATCGCGATGGCAATTTTGAACTGTCGCTGGAAACCTACCTGAATTTCTATGGGGAAAAGGACCAGAACGGCTTCAGCAAAACCACCTCTGCCTTCACCCGCATGCTGGATGAAGAAAAAGACCACGAACTGCTGCAGGAAAAACTATTCGCCCGCATACAAAGCGGAAAGAACGAGGTGCTGTACACCGAACTGCTGATCTGGGATTATATCCAACTGAAAGATTTTGAAGGCGCCCTCATCCAGGTGAAAGCACTCGATAAACGCAACAAGGAAAATGGCGAACGCGTGCTCGAACTGGCCGAAACTGCCCGCACGGAAGGCGCCTACGACGACGCTATCGCCGCCTATGAATACATCATCTCCAAAGGCAATGATTATCCGCACTACTTCAGCGCCAAGAACGGTATCCTGAATTGCCACAAAGAAAAGATCTTCAAAATCGGCACCTACACCTCCGCAGATGTGAATGCCCTGCGCACCAGCTATCTCGCCTTTCTTCAGGAATACAGCAGAAAAGACGCCCGCGCCGCCAATGTCACCGCAGACCTGGCACGGCTGGAAGCTTTTTATGCCGGCAATATCGCCCGCGCCATAGAACTTATCGACCCGGTGATCGTCTGGCCCGCACTGACGGAAGCAGAACGCTCCCGACTGAAACTCGATCTGGGAGATTTTTATCTGATCAGCGGCGATGTTTGGGAGGCCACTTTGCTGTACTCGCAGGTCGACAAGTCCATGAAAGACGAACCGCTCGGCGAAGAGGCCCGCTATAAGAATGCAAAACTGGCATACTATCGGGGCGACTTCAAATATGCTCAGGGACTGCTGGATGTACTAAAGGCAGCCACCAGCGAATTGGTAGCCAATGATGCCATGCAACTGAGTGTGTTCATCACCGATAACCTTGGTCTCGACTCCGTGGCAGAACCGATGATGATTTTCGCGAAGGCTGACCTGCTGTTGTTCCAAAACGATATTCCCGGCGCACTGGATGCACTCGACAGCCTCGCCGCATTATATCCTGCCCACCAACTGACCGACGATATCTTATACCTGAAGGCCCAGACTGCACTCAAGCAGCAAGATATCGATAAGGCCACCGCCCTGCTGGAAGAGATCCGACAGAACTATAGCTTCGACCTGCTGGGTGATGATGCCGTGTTCAAATTGGGAGAACTCTACCAATTCCACTACCGCGATCTGGAAAAAGCAAAACTCTGCTATGAGCAGATCATCCTCAACTACAAAGATTCCCTCTACGCCACCGAAGCCCGCAAGCGCTTCCGCGAACTCCGCGGCGACAAACTCGGTCAATGATCAACCCCCGCGCTTCCCACACTGATCATTTTACCCCATCTTTGTAAAAAACCCAAAAACACCTCAATCTCATATCTCATATCTCATTCCTCATCCCTCATCCTTCATCATGTACATTTACAACGTCACCATCAAGATCGACATCGCCCGCGCCGACGAATGGCTCACCTGGATGCGCGAAGAACACATCCCTGAAGTGATGGGCACCGGCTACTTTGTCGAGAACCGCATCTGCCGGCTGGTAGATGAAGGTGACCTTGAGGGTATGACCTTTGTGATCCAGTACGTCAGCAATACGATCGACGATTTCCTTGCCTATAAGATCAAGGAATCTCCCGCCCTGCAAAAAAAACACAGCGAAAAATTCGGCAACGATTTCATCGCCTTCAGGACCCTGATGGAGATCCTGTGAACCACCACCTCGCGCACCTGTACCCTTTAGTCACGATTGTGGCACCCGGGATTAAACAAAATCGGGACGCATGTGTTAACTTGCTTTCAATCCCGGTTGAGTTTTAATTACATGTCACAACAGAAAGAAGTCATAGTCATCGGTTCCGGCTTTAGCGGGATCTCTGCTGCCTGCGCGCTGGCCCAAAAAGGCTATAAGGTTACCGTAATGGAAAAGAATGAATCCGCCGGCGGACGCTGCAGCGTATTCACTCAGGACGGATTCGTATTTGATATGGGCCCCAGTTGGTACTGGATGCCGGATGTGTTCGAATGGTTCTTTCAAACCTACGGCAGCAGCGTACCGCAGCAATACGACCTCAAACAACTCGACCCGGGATACCGCATCTATTTCGGACAGGATGAAGTGGTGGATATTCCGGCCTCCCTGGATGAACTGCACCAACTATTCGAAAAACTGGAACCCGGCTCATCCGTTCAACTGAAAAAATTTCTCGACGACGCCGCCTATAAATATAAAGTGGGCATGCAGGATCTGGTGTTCAGGCCCTGTAACAATATTATGGAGTTCGCCGATCTGCGTATGGTGAAAGCCCTGTTCTCCATGCAGCTGTTCACCTCCCTGCGCAGTGAGGTATATGGAAAATTCAAGAACGACAGGATACGCAAGATCCTGGAATTCCCGGTGTATTTCCTCGGCGCGCTGCCCTCCAACACACCCGCTCTGTATTCCATTCTCAATTATGCCGATCTGGCACTGGGCACCTGGTATCCCATGGGCGGCATGTATAAGATCATCGAAGGCATGGTGCGCGTTGCAGAAGGCCTCGGCGTGCAGTTCCACTATCACAGTAACGTTGAACACATCGTAGTAGAGAATGGTGTGGCCACCGGGGTGATCGTAAATGGAAAAACATACGCTGCCGATGCCGTGGTGGGCGCCGCCGATTATCACCACATCGAACAAAAACTTCTCGATGAACAGTATCGCAACTACTCCGCTGAATACTGGGATAAGAAAGTGTTCGCCCCTTCTTCCATCATTTTTTACCTCGGCGTCAAAGGCCGGGTGAGCAAACTGCTGCACCACAACCTATTCTTCGATCAAAGTTTTGAACAGTTCGCCGACGAGATATATACCCATCCGCGCTGGCCCGAACAACCGCTGTTCTACGCCTCCGCACCATCCAAAACAGACCCCTCGGTAGCACCACAGGGGGATGAGAACCTGTTCATCCTGATACCGGTGGCCGCCGGCCTGGAAGACACCGAGGAGATCCGCGAAAAATATTACCATTTGGTCATGGATAGGCTGGAAGCGTTTTGCGGAGAAGAGATCAGAAGCCGCGTGGTGGTTAAACGCTCCTTCGCCCCCCGCGACTTCGTGAGCCGGTATAACGCCTGCCGCGGAAATGCCTATGGCCTGGCCAATACCCTGATGCAAACAGCAGTATTCAAACCCAAGATGCGCAACAAAAAAGTGCGCAACCTGATATATGCCGGACAACTCACCGTACCCGGTCCGGGTGTGCCGCCATCCCTCATTTCCGGTTATGTGGCGGCCGGGGAAGTAGAGAAGCGCCTCAAACCCTGACCACCCTGTTGAACAATTTGTTGTATTTTCGGTTAATCATGCTCAACCTCTCGTATGCTCGAACTTTTTGATCAGTCATCCTACGCCTGCAGCCGACGGGTGACCGAACTCTACAGCACCTCCTTCACCCTCGGGATCAAGGCGCTGGACAAACGGTATCACGATGCCATTTATGGCATCTATGGATTTGTGCGCTATGCCGACGAGATCGTGGATACCTTTCATGACTGGGATAAAAAAGACCTGCTCGACAGGTTCCGTGCCGATACCTGGAAGGCCATCGAAGAAAAGATCTCTCTCAACCCCATACTCCACGCCTTCCAACTTACTGTGCACCGCTATCAGATCGACCATAAACTGATCGAAGCGTTCCTGCACAGCATGGAAATGGACCTTTACATGTCCAATTATAAGCAGTCACATTACGAAGAATATATTTACGGTAGCGCCGAAGTGGTAGGCCTGATGTGCCTCAAGGTCTTTTGCGACCGCGACACACAGTTGTATGCCAACCTCATCGAACCTGCACGCCATCTGGGTGCCGCCTTCCAGAAAGTGAACTTCCTGCGCGACCTGCAGGCCGATTTCAAGGAACGCGGACGTGTTTATTTTCCGGACGTGGATTTCGAAAACTTCTGCCAGCAGGAGAAAGACCGCATCGAAGAAGAGATACGAATCGATTTTGAGCAGGCCTACAAAGGCATCATGCAATTGCCGGCCGGCGCTAAATTCGGCGTATACCTCGCGTATAAATACTACCTCAAGCTATTCAGGAAAATTTGTCGCACCCAGCCTGAACAGGTCATGCAAACACGCATCCGCGTTTCAGATCCTGCCAAGATCGGCATGTGGGCTTCGCTCTATCTCCGTTCCAATATGCTGGGTATCTACGCACCATGAGTAATACCTATTTGTATTTGCTCATCAACGTGGGCACCATCCTCTTCCCGTTCCTGTTCAGCTTTGAACGCCGGGTGAAATATTATACCTGGTGGCCCTACCTGCTGCCCGCTATGGCCATTACAGCCTCCGTGTTCCTCACATGGGATTATTTTTTTACCGAATGGGGCGTTTGGGGTTTCAGCGAACAATACACCACCGGCGCTAAACTGCTCAACCTGCCCGTTGAAGAGGTGTTGTTCTTTATCACCGTGCCCTACGCCAGCATTTTCATCTACGCTTTCGTGAACAGGTTCTGGCCTCATGCAGGCATCTTTGACCGATACCACCGACAAATTTCCTTCGGCATACTGGCCATCGCCGTCGCATTGCTGCTTATCCATCCCGATAAAGCCTATACCGCACTCAACGCCGGATATGCCGTGGTGCTGCTCAGCCTGCAACTGTTTGTGGTGAAAGGAGATTACATGGGGCGCTTCTATCGCTTCTACCTGTGGCATCTCATCCCCTTCTTCATCGTGAACGGAATCCTTACCGGCACCGGCATCACCGATGAGGTGGTTTGGTACAACAACCTCGAAAACCTCGGCATCCGCATGGGCACCATCCCGGTGGAAGACTCCCTATACAGCATGAGCCTCATGCTCATGAACATCATGTTATTCGAATTCTTTCGCCGCCGCTCAGAGAAAAAGCCTATTCAACCCATTGCCGCATAAACTCCGGCACAGTAATTTTGTTATTCGTTCATCATGCACATTCTTATCAATATCGCCGCCTTCCTCATCGCCTTCGCCGGCATGGAAGCGTTTGCCTGGTTCATGCATAAATATATCATGCACGGCATCGGCTGGTTTCTGCACAGGTCACACCACGAGCCACGCCATGGCCGCTTCGAGCTCAACGACCTTTATGCCATCATATTCGCCGCTCCCGCTATCTACCTGATGTGGATCGGCTCTCCGGCTTTCGACTGGGTGTTCTGGTTCGGTACCGGCATTTCTGCATACGGATTATGCTACTTCGGATTTCATGATGTGATCGTACACCGACGCATGAAACACCATTTTAAACCGGCATCAAAATACATGCAGCGCATCATCCGCGCACATAAGATACACCACAAACACCTCAGCCGCGAGAATGGTGAAGCATTCGGCTTTTTATTTGCACTGCCAAAATACGATGTGAAAAAGACGGATGAGTGATCATCTGCGCACTACCTGCACTGCGTGACGCGTGCCTCCGGTCTGAAATACCAGCGTATACACGCCCGGAGCCATATCCTCCATACCGTAGTTGAACTGTCCGGGCGCCACCTGCTCCTCCATCACCAACGCGCCGGTAAGGGTATACAACGATAATATACCTTCCGCATCTACGATGACCTGTAACATATCTGATACAGGATTGCTGAGCAAGGTGAAAGGAACAACAGACTCTTCCTCAATGTCAGTGCCGGGATCCGACAAATAGCGCATCACACAAAAATCATTGTCAGGGCCGTTGTCATAATATCCGCCCAGTAAGAATTTCCCGTCTGGCTGAATCAAAACAGCATTTGCACCGTCGGCCTCCGGACTCAGATCATCACCCACACGACCATCGGTGCCAAAGGATGCATCCGGTGTGCCATCGGAATTGAATCGCAATAAGGCCGTTTGCCTCGACGACCCGTTTCCTTTGTATCCGGCGATCACAATGCTGCCATCCCACTGCAAAGCCAGTCCATAAGCTTTCTCCTCCTCACCGGTTCCCCAGGTGGCCTGCGCCAGACCGGAAGCACCAAAGCTCGGGTCCAGAGATCCGTCTGTATTGAAACGCATCACTGCGAAATCCGTGTCAAATCCTTCATATACGATACCGCCAACTACGATCTTGCCATCGAGCTGTATCTGCAAAGCATACGCCTCACCTAACATGAAACCGGTCGACACCAGCACCATGCCATCATCATCAAAAGTTTCATCCAGCGTGCCGTCGCCGTTATATCGGGTCAATGCCACCTGATAATTAGCACTGGTCCCAACGTAACTGTAACCGGCCATAACGATCTTGCCATCCGTTTGCACACCCATTGCAAAGCCTGAAGCGTGACGGTCGCTGGAAAACGGCGTAGCCACTTTTCCGCCATCACCGAAGCTCGCATCCAGAACACCTTCCGATGAACACTTCACTACAGCAAAGTTTCGCTTGAACATGGTTGCGGTAACCATCTCCATCCGGTATCCGCCGGCAATGATGGAACCATCGCCCAATATCGCAAGAGAACGAACAGCATCATCCGTACCGTCAAAGTCAATGATCAGCTTGCCGCCATCACCGAACATCGGGTCTAAACTGCCATCCGCACGATAACGTAAAATACACATCTCTATGGCCTCACCATTATTGGTGCTGCCGCCAACCAATATCTTGCCATCCGGCTGAATGGCAATGGCATAGGCCTGATCGTCATAACCAAAACCCATCTCCGTGGTCACGGAACCGTCGCCGCCAAATATGGGGTCAGGTGCACCGTTCGGAGTGAATTTCGCCACGGCAATATCCTTGTAAGGGCCTGCTCCGGGAACCGCCGAACCGGCTGCATAAATATTGCCGTCCTCATCCAATGCCAGGGCCTGCACTACATCGCTGCCGCCGAACTCCAGGGTTACGAACCCATCATCGCTGAATTCCGGATCGATGCCGCCGGCCTGAGCATTAACGCACACCGGCGCTAAGAACACAAATACAAATGGTAAAATGCCTTTCAATGAATACCGCATGGTCTGCATAATGGCAATAAAGTTACGGCAAACTGCCCAAGCGCGCAATTACACGAGGCGCAGAATATTGCGGCGGAAAAAATACAGGCTCACCAGCAGAATACCGGCCGCCATCGCAGTGAGCACGAGCACATTATCCAGTATCGCCTCCATCCCCGCCTCACGCCAGAAAATATCGTAGAACCCCTGAATGCTCCAGTAATTCACAGAGATCACCGCAGCATCCTGCATAAAGGCCGGCATGATATATAATGGGATCATGCTGCCGCCGATCGCACTCATGAACAGGATCAATATCGTACCCAGCGAATCAGCCTGCTTCTTGGTGGTAACAACACTCGCCAGAAAAACACCAAATGCAGAACACGTCACCGCCGTAACAACGATCATCAGTAACAAGGATGGCACATCCAGTAAAACATCCAGGTCGAACGCTATCCAGGAAAAAAGAAATAATATGATCAGCTGAAAAATAGCCGTGATGACCGCCGTGAGCATCTTGCCGAATAAAATGGAGAACGGATGTATCGGCGATTGCAACAATTTCTTTAACACACCGCTTTCTTTTTCTTCCAGCATGCTCTTACCGATGGCGCTCACACTGAACAACAGCATCAAAATGGCTGTGCCGGCAACCGCCTGTATCAAACCCCAGTTGCTGTCGGTATCACCAACGATCCCTTCCATTCGCACGAGTTGCTCGGGCGCACTTTCCTGCTGCAGGCTTTGTTGCAACTGACCACGCACCGAATCCTGCATCTCGGCAGGCAGCGTGCTGAAACTGGATGCCATCACACGATCAATACCCTTATCTGCATCCATCTCACCCTTGATCGCCGACAATCGGCTGATGAGTAAATTCTGCAGTATACTCACCTCCATCTCGCGACTCTGATCGAAAAGCAGCGTAACCGGCAGATCGCTGCCATTGCGCAACGCATCCGCAAAGCCTTTCCCGACCAATAATGCAGCGATCTCATCACCGCCCTGAATGGCACTCGTCGCACCTGCACTGTCGGCAGCCACACAGGCAATTCCGGGAATACTGTCCAGATCAGCGATGATGCGCTGCGAAGCATCCGTTCCATCGCGATCATCCACCAGCACCGTGATCGGCGTGCCCGCCTCATCACTATCCTGACCGATGCCGCCAAATGCCAGTGCAAACAATGTGATCAGTCCGATCGGCAATAACAGCGACAGGAACAGGGCTTTCCTGTCCTTGAAAAAAATATGCAAATCCTTTTTAGCGATCTTCCACATATCAGTCGCGCAAATGCCTGCCGGTCAAGTGTAAAAAAATAGTTTCCAGTCCCGCGTGATGCACATCAATATGCATGATCTCCACATCCAGCCCCTGCATATACTGCACGATCTCCGGCAGCGCACGTCGTGCATGCGGAATGGTGAACGTTATGGCATGCAACTCCGTATCCACTGCTGCACGATAATTACCCGACAACGCAGGCAACACACCCGAATAATGGATCACGACCTGCTCGTCTTGTGCATGCGTATGTGTGAGCACATCCAGACTGCCTTCCGCAATGATGCGACCTTTATCTATGATACCGATGCGGTCACACATGCGCTCGGCCTCTTCCATGTAATGTGTGGTATATAAGATGGATTTTCCCTGCGCATGCAGATCTTCCAGCAACTCGTAGATCTTATTTCTGCTCTGCGGATCAATACCTACCGTAGGTTCATCCATGATGATCAGCGCAGGATCATGCATCAGCGAAGCAGCAATATTCACGCGCCGCTTCATACCGCCCGAATATGTTTTAACCGCATGCCGCATGCGATCCGATAACCCTACCCACTCCAGCAACTGACGCGCACGCTGATGTGCCGCATGACCGGTGACTCCATACAAACTGCCCCAGAATACCAGATTATCAAACGCCGACAATTCATCATACAAAGCGATCTCCTGCGGCACAATGCCCATATGCCTGCGCACCGCCGAAGACCCGCCATACACAGGCAGTCCGCTTACATGTATCACACCGGTGTCTGGCGGCAATATGCCACTAACCATCGTGATCGTGGTCGTTTTTCCGGCACCGTTCGGACCCAGTAATCCGTAAAACTCACCCGCACCTACCGACAGGGAAATATGATCCACCGCCGTATGCGTCGTATAACGCTTGGAGACACTTTCGAGGTGCAGGACATTATTCACATGGTAAAATTAACGCTAATTTCACCAATGCGATCAGCCATGCCGATGCACAACGATTCCAATATCCGATTGCTTGAGTGGGACAGCCTCTTCTTCGAAAAAAAGATCGGCACCTGTACACTTGCGCATGGCAACATCCTGCCGCCGCATATATGCACAGAAGCCATGGATGCATGCTATGACTGCCTGTACGTGTGGAGCGATCAGGCGCTGGACCTGCAGCACGTATCGCAGCCGCTGCAACATGTTTTTCCCTCCGTTCAGCTCACCTTCACACGCGAACTATCCAACACCGATATCCCGTCACCTGATCCGGATGCACACCAATGCCCTGCTGCCACGCCGGCGCTGTATCCCCTGGCCGTTACCGCCGGCGCATGGTCGCGATTTTTTCTCGACACACACTTCACGCACGAAAAAAGCATACAACTCTATCACCGCTGGCTCGAAAATTCTTTTCACGGAAACATGGGCGACAGCGTCATCACCATCGGGCCTCCGGAAAAGCCGATAGGTTTGATAACGGTGAAAAAAATAGCGGATGAGTTGCAAGTGGGATTGGTCTCCGTGGATAGTGCGCACCGTCAGCAGGGGGTGGGTTCACGCCTGCTGCTATCCGCTATCCGGTATGCCTATGCACAGCACTGCAAACGCATATCAGTTACAACCCAGGAACAAAACACGGCAGCCATCGCATTATACACAAAACATGATCTTCACCTGGCGCGAAGACGACATGTCACACATCTTTGGTTCATTTAACGCACGGTCAACTATTACCTTTATACGCCGATAGCACGCTGCACACAATGCAAGACAACCTGCCCGTATACAATAAATTTCAACTGGCCCTGCGCAATGGCGTCGAGAAGGAAGAGATATGGATAGCGTATAAAGGGGTGATCTATGATGTCACCGGCTCACGTTTGTGGCGAAGAGGCATGCATTACGAGCACTTCGCAGGACAGGACCTGACCGGCGAACTACCGGATGCACCGCATACCGAATCCGTATTGATGAAATTTCCCGTTGTGGGACTGCTTACGACTTGATGTGAAAACGCGAAAGCTGCCTGAACTGATCTACGCGGTTGCGCAACTCCTGTTTTTTCAACTGCAGTAATTTTTCAGGGCCGAATTTTTCCACACAGAAAGAAGCCATGGCACTGCCATAAATGATCGCACGCTTCATATTGGTGAAACTCATGGTACCGGATTGCGCCAGGAAACCCATGAAGCCGCCTGCAAACGTATCGCCTGCTCCCGTGGGGTCAAACACTTCTTCCAATGGCAGCGCCGGCGCAAAGAACACCTGCTCGCCGGAAAATAATAATGCACCGTGTTCACCTTTCTTGACGATCACGGTCTTGGGGCCGTGACGCATGATCTTTTTCGCTGCCTTCACAATGGCATATTCACCGGTGAGCTGACGCGCCTCTTCATCATTGATGATCAGCACATCTACCATCTTCAATACACGGTCAAGCGCCGGACGGGCTATATCCATCCAGAAATTCATGGTATCCATCGCGATCAGCTTCGGCCGTGCCTTCAACTGCTCGATCACTTTGATCTGTAAGGCCGGATCGATATTCCCCAGCATCAGCATCCCCGGCTTGCGCACCTTTTCCGGCAACACAGGATCGAATTCCGCCAACACGTTCAGGTCGGTGCGCAGCGTATCGCGTGAGTTCATGTCCATGTGGTACTTGCCCGACCAGAAGAACGACTTCTTGCCTTTCATCACCTGCACACCGTCGGTCTTGATGCCGCGCTTATTGAAATCCTCCAAGGTGGCCTTCGGAAAATCACTACCCACCACCGATATCAGATGAATGGGACGGTAAAAATTGGCCGCCGATAACCCGATATAGGTAGCTGATCCGCCAATGATCTTGTCGCGCTTGCCAAACGGTGTTTCTATCGCATCAAATGCCACCGTGCCCACAACCAATAAACTCATACTGCTGAAATTTTGGCGGCAAAGTAACGGCAATAAAAGGACTTGCGCTGCATACCTGCACAGGGAAACTGCAACCCGGGTGACTACGCACACGTAAAAATTTCATAGGCGGGGTTTGAAATCCTTCCAAAAGGATGTAAATTTGCATCCCGTTTCAAACGAAACACTCCTCAATAGCTCAGCTGGTTAGAGCGACTGACTGTTAATCAGTAGGTCCCTGGTTCGAGCCCAGGTTGGGGAGCAAAACCCCGGTAAGCTTACCGGGGTTTTGATTTTTACCACCCACACCCCCGTTTTGTGACCAAGTAGGTGTTTTTTCGTAACTTGCGCCTCGTTTCGCGCGCATGCATCTCATTAGAAAATACGCAATGGCCGTGTCCCTCGGGCTCAGCCTCTCCTCTGCGTTTGCCCAATTGGTCGTGTCAGATGATACCACCATTTGTGCCGGTGGTACAGCTACGCTCGCTGTGATCTCAGCCCCTTCTTACGGCACTTCCAGCTATACCTTCGAAACTTATCCCTATACCCCGGAAGTATATGCGGGCACGTCACCGACACCCGGACTTTCGGACGACAGCTACTCTTCACCCATAGCCATCGGCTTTACATTCTGCTTCCTCGGCGCTGAATATACCAACGCTTACATCGGCTCCAACGGATGGGTCAGCTTTGGCGGACCGGGAGCACTGACCACCACTTATACCTCTGCCACCATCCCCAGCGCCGCCGCCAGCGTGCCTAAAAACTGTATCATGGGACCTTGGCAGGACTGGCACCCCGGATTGTGCGCCCCCGTGGGCAGTTGTGTGAAGTATCAAACCATCGGCACCGCCCCGAACCGAAAATTTATCGTGAGCTGGGATAACGTGCCCATGTTCAGCTGCACCTGGCTGCTCGGCAAATTCCAGATCGTACTCAATGAAACCACCAATATCATTGAGAACCACCTTACAAATAAACCTAACTGCCCTGCCTGGGCCGGCGGCACCGCCACACAAGGCGTGCACGGCCCCGGTGGCACTATAGCTTTCACCGCCCCCGGCAGAAACTCCACCGCCTGGACCACCGCGAATGAAAGTACCCGTTTCGTGCCCAACGGCATCATCTGGTACGACCCGCTCGGCACCATCGTAGGCTATGGCGATACCCTCGTCGTAAGCCCCGCAGTTACCACTACCTATACCGCATTCCTGAGTTCCTGCAGCGGCGTGGATTATGAAGCTGACATCACCGTATTCATTGAAGACATCGACCCCGCCTTTTCCTATGATGCCTATTATTGCACAGACGGCGTTGCGGTTCCGGTAGTGACCGGAGATCCGGGCGGCACATTCACCTCCGTACCGGGCGGATTGGTACTCGACCCCGTTACCGGTGAAATTGACCTCGACGCCTCCACACCCGGCAGCTACAGCATCAGCTATACCGTGACCGGCCCTACCGGTGCCTGCCCGCCGGAGACCGCTACCGATCTGGTCACCATCATCACCGACCCAGATGCAACCTTCGCCTATAACGACCTGACCTACTGTCCTACCGGATCCGTGCTACCGGATTATATCACCACCGCCGGAGGAACATTCTCTGTCAGCCCGGCAGGTCTCGTCGTTGATCCGGTTACCGGCGAGGTAGACCTGACCACCGGCACCATCGGTGCTACGTATACCATCACCTACACGGTGGGTATCCTCTGCTCCAGCAACTATAGTGTTACCATTACGATATCCGACTTTGACGATCCGTCGTTCAGCTATACTGCTGCCAGTTATTGCCCTACCGGAACAACTGCACCTTCAGTGACCACACCCGGCGGCACCTTTACAGTCAGCCCTCCCGGATTGGATGTAGATCCTGTTA
>DAIMYJ010000015.1:19338-26366 GCA_036734545.1 Chitinophagales bacterium | reverse complement strand
GGTTGACCTGACCACCGGCACTGTGGGCACTACCTATACCATCACGTATACGACACCCGCAGGCCCCTGCAGCAACAGCACGACCACCACAATTACCATTGATCCGCTTGATGACGCTGCATTCAGCTATAGCGCACCGAGTTATTGTCCTACCGGCACAGCAACACCGGTAAGTATCACTACCCCCGGTGGCACATTTACCATTTCACCGCCCACCATGGGCATCAATGCCGCAACCGGTATGGTAAACCTCGCCACAGGCGATGTAGGCACTACCTACACTATCACCTATACTACACCTGCAGGCCCGTGTAGCAACACCTCCACTGTAACACTTACCATTGATCCGCTCGACGACCCTGCTTTCGCCTATGATGCAGTTACCTATTGTAACTACGGCAGCGCATTCGTAGCAACAGTTGCTACCCCCGGTGGTACTTATACTGTGTCACCCGCCTGCACCATCAACGCCGCAACCGGCACGATCGATCTGAGCACCGCCACTCCGGGCACCTTTTATACGATCACATACACAACGCCCGCAGGCCCCTGCAGCAATACTAGTTCTGTGATCATCGAGATACTGCCGCTTACCGATGCCGCTTTCACGTTTGATGATGCGGCCTATTGTATGACAGGCACCACTACCCCCAATATGGTGTTGAACCCCGGCGGTACATTTACTGCCGAACCCGGCATCAGTATCAATACCGCAACGGGTGTGATCAACCTCGCAGCCTGCTCACCGGGAGGACCATATGAAGTGTACTATACCAGTCCGGGCTGCCCTGAAACAGATACCGTTCTGGTGACCATCTACCCATTACCAACACCCACCGTAGACCTCACTGATGTGATCTGCCTGGAAGGTGATCCAACTCTACTTACCGGCGATCCGGCAGGCGGATATTTCTCCGGAGATGGTGTGCTGGGAGATACGTTCGATCCGGCACTGGCCGCCGCTGCAGGCACGTTCCCCGGCGGTACTGGCACTTATACCGTTACCTACACTTATACCGATGCCAACGGTTGCACCAATACCGCCTCCGGGACTATTGATGTGATCCAGAATACTGTGGATGCAGGAATGGATGTATACATTCCCGAATACACCACCGTGGTGCTCAATGCTATCGGCGGCACTGCCACCGTGCTCTGGGAACCACCTGCTGGCCTCAGCTGTACCGACTGCCCGAGCCCGGTATTCGATTCGCTGTTGAGCCAGACATATACCGTTACCGCATGGGATGCCTATGGCTGTATTGCCAGCGATGATGTGACCGTAAATGTGGTCCCTGTTTTTGATCCGGTCGTTTTCGTGCCCAATACTTTTACTCCGAACAGCGACAACCTCAATGACTTCTTCACGGCCTTCGGTTCCGATGTGGCTTCTATCTCTTCCATGCATGTCTATGATCGCTGGGGCGAATTGATCTACGCCGGCGAAGAACTCATCGCCAATGATGCCAATACCGGATGGGATGGCACCTTTAATGGCGAACCGGTGAACCAGGGTGTATATGCATACGTGCTGGTGGTAAAACTGGAAGATGGTATGGAACAGCGCGTAACGGGAAATATTACCCTCATCCGCTAACGATATTCCTGCAACTCCTGCGCAATTTATTAGGCTTACCGCCCGTAAAGCGTTAAATTTGCCAACTTTAACGGAGTTGGAATGGAAAAAAAACAAGTCAACAAATTACAGATCAAAACGCAGGACGGGCAAGCTTTCCGCGTACCCGTGGAAGGCTCTCTGGGTTTGCTCGCTTTAGGCTACAAAGGCCTTATCGCCTGGCGTCAGGCTCGCTTTCAGTATCAAAAGATGAAAGAATCCCAGAAGCAGGCCGGTGAAAACACCGGTAATGCCGAAAACGCCTGATCTATCTGATTACCGGCCGGCACATGGGTTTGCCGGCGCATTTTCTACAGCAGTTATACAACAACAATGGGTAAACGTATTGCAAAAAAAGTACTCCTCATCGGATGGGATGCAGCCGATTGGAAGGTGATCAATCCGCTGATGGATGCAGGGCAAATGCCTACGCTCGAAAAATTAGTGAACGGAGGTGTCATGGGAAACATCGCCACCCTGGACCCGCCACTGTCTCCCACACTGTGGACCTCCATCGCAACGGGAAAGCGTCCCTATAAGCACGGTATCATCGGATTCACGGAACCTGATCCTTCAGGAAAAGGTATCCGCCCGGTATATATCACTTCACGTAAAGTGAAAGCCGCCTGGAACATTTTCAACCAGCATAACATGAAAAGCCATGTGATCGGCTGGTGGCCATCACATCCCGGCGAACCGATCAACGGCACCATGATCAGTAACCTGTATCAGCGCGCCACCAAACCGATCAACGAACCCTGGCCAATGCTGGATGGCACGGTGCACCCTGCCGAAAAAGCAGATATCTTCAAAAAGATGCGCATCCACCCGGCCGAACTTACCGCGTCGCACATCCTGCCATTCATCCCGAATGCCAATATGATCGACCAGGAAAAGGATAAGCGTCTGGGAATGCTCACTAAGATCATTGCCGACTGCTCTTCTATCCATAATGCAGCCACCTATATCCTCGAAAATGAAGAATGGGATTTCCTGGCCGTATATTATGATGCGATCGACCACTTCTGTCACGGATTCATGAAATACCATCCGCCACAGATGCCCATGATACCGGACGACCTCTTCAACCTGTATAAGGATGTGGTGTCCAGCGGATATAAATTCCATGACATGATGCTCGAACGCCTCCTGCAACTCGCAGGCCCTGACGTTACCGTCATGCTCATCTCCGACCACGGATTCCACCCCGACCACCTGCGTCCGGTCGACCTGCCCAAAGAACCTGCAGCACCGGCGCTGGAACACAGCCCTTACGGTATTTTCGTACTCAACGGCCCCGGCATCAAAAAAGATGACAGGATATATGGTGCTTCCGTCCTCGATGTGACACCAACACTCCTCACCCTTTTCGGATTACCTGTGGGTGCCGACATGGACGGAAACGTACTCGTGAATGCTTTCGAAGAAGCCATCATACCGGATAAGATCGATTCATGGGAGGATATCCCGGGCAATACTGGTCAGCACCCTGCCGATAAACAGGAAGACCCCTATGCCGCAGCGGAAGCCATGGAGCAATTGATCGAACTGGGTTATATCGAACGCCCGAGCGAGAACGTGGAGAAGGCTATCAAGCAAACGGTGAATGAGAATAATTACTATCTCGCCCGCAGCTATATGAACGGTCGAAAATTCCAGGAAGCCGTTGATATCCTCACCAAACTCGTGGAAGAAAATCCCGGCACCAACCGATATGCCATGCGACTGGCACACGCTTACCAGTCCATGAATAAAGTGCAGGAAACACGCGACACCCTTGATAAGATCCGCACGGAAAATAAAGGCCGCGAATCGGTGAGCATGAAGATCATGGAAGGCAACCTGTTACTGATCGAGAACAAGCCGAAACTGGCTATGGAACTCTTTGAACAGGTGGAACAGGAGATGCCCAACGCCGCTCGCGTACACATGCAGCTCGGCCGCTGCTATATGGCCCTCAAACGCTGGCCGAAAGCCGAGCAGGCATTCCTCAAGGAACTCGAACACGATCCGGGCAATGCACCGGCACACCACGGTCTGGGTATTACCTACCTGCGCCGCAACCGCTATGAAGAAGCGATCGACTGCTTCCTCAATGCTGTGGGACTCACCTACTTCTTCCCCTTCGCACATTATCATCTGGGCGAAGCACTCTTCCACCTCGGCGACTACGAGCGCAGTGCGGAAGCTTTTGAAGTGTGTCTCAAAATGGCCCCCGGCATCAACAAGGCCCGTCAGATGCTCACCACTATCTACAGTGAACATCTGAAAAAACCGGAAATGGCCCTCGACCACAAAACAGCGATCAAAGATTATATCAAGGGTGATATCGTGGTGGTTTCCGGACTGCCCCGCTCCGGCACAAGCATGATGATGCAGATGTTGGACAAAGGCGGCTTGGATATATTCACCGATGGCGTACGCACACCGGATGAGAATAACCCTAAAGGCTACTACGAACACGAACTGGTGAAATCACTGGCACGCAATAAGACCTGGATGAAAGACGCCAAGGGTCAGGCAGTGAAAGTGATCAGCCACCTGCTCTTTGAATTGCCGGCCAACTACCGCTACCGGATCATCTTCATGGAACGCGACCTCGATGAGGTGCTGAAGAGCCAGCATCACATGCTGGTGCGCGACGGCAAGGCCAAGGAAGATGCCATGAACCTCCGGGTGGTGAATGCCTTCAAACAGAACCTCGAAAGGGTGAAGGAATGGGCGCCGCGTCAGCAGAACATGGAGATCCTGTTCGTGTCTCATCGCAACCTCATCAACAATCCGAAGGAGGAACTGAAGAAGGTGAATGCCTTCCTCGGCGGCACCCTCGATATTGATGCGATGGCCGCAGTCGTGGACAAGAGCCTCCACCGCGAGAAGGCCGAAAAGTGATCCTTCGGGGAAATTGACGTAAAAATTACCCCGCATTAACAAAAATTAAAATGGCTTCTCCCCGGAACAGCCATTTTTAGCATAGATTTGGTAACGCAAAGAACGTATGAAAAAAACATTTACTACCACCAAGAAGATGATGCAGTATGCCACAAGCGCAGCTGCATTCCTGAGCCTCAACCAGGCTGGCGCCGCAGTCGTATACACCGATCTGGACCCCGATCAGGTGATCGGCGGTGAGGGCGCCGAATTTGCCCTCGACCTCAACAGCGACGGCACAGATGATTTCAATTTCTCCATCTACAGCTTCAGCGGTGCGGGGACCTATTATGGCATCTCCTTCACCTATGGCGTAAAAGTGGCCTTCGCCTCAGCGCTTAACGGCAATGAATTCATGGGCGAGATCGTCACGTACAGCGGATATTCCGGTGTTTATGCGCCCGTGCTGGCAGCAGGAGAAGGTATCAACAGCGAAGACAGCTTTGCCGATGGGGCAGCCTCCCTGGCCCTCAGCGTGCAGATCTCCGTTCTGGGATTCCCCTATTACTCCTATGTCGCCGGAAACTGGCTCGATACAGACAACGCCTTCATGGGTGTTCGCCTGAATATCGACAAAGACCGCTACTATGGATGGATCCGCCTGTCGGTTTCCGATGATGCCGGCACCATCACCATCCATGATTACGCTTACCAGAGCACGGCTAACGAGGCCATATTCACCGGCCAGACAGCTACCGATATCCAGAACCCGGGCATCACCGGCGCATCCATCTTTGCCTACGGCAGCCAGCTGACGATCGGCCTGCCTGAAGACATCGCTGAAGCGCAGGCTACGGTCTATGACCTCAGCGGTAAAATGGTAATTGATCTGGGCACCCTTAGCGGCACCCGCACCATCGCCTGCAGCGACCTCGCCTCCGGCAACTATATCGTGCGTCTGCAAAACGATATGGGCACCTACAATAAGCAGGTGCACCTGTCCAATTAAGACAGCATTTTCACCTGCTGTGGAGGATGATTTTTCTCAAAAAAAACCCTACAGGGCGTTTGTAAACAAAAAAATGCTTACATTCGCCCTGTAAATATTTAACCATAATCTGCAGATATGAAGAAAATCTACAATTCAAAGAATGCTGGTAAGTTAGCTGCTTACTCAGCAATGGCCGGAGCCTTCGTGGCTGTGTCCACTGATGCTAATGCAACCATCGTTTACACCGACATCGATGATGTGGATGTAGCCCTTGGTGAATCTTATGCACTGGACCTTGACAACAACGGATATCCGGACATCCTGATGGCTGCTGTTTCCGCAGCTTCTAACTGGACTTTCGCCTATGTGATCGGTAACCTGAGCGCTTACGGCTACGGTGGTCCTTCTAACATGATCGTTGGTTACTCCGGCGCCATCCTGCCTTACGGTAGCGCATTGGCTGAAGGTGACCTGATCGGCCCTGATGCTGACTTCATCAGCAACACCTACAACTTCGGTTGGTTGGCTTCTATTTACTCTGGTGTAACTTATGGTCCTTTCGCAGGAACCACTGACGCTTACATGGGTGTACAGTTCGATATCGATGGTTCTATCCACTACGGATGGGCTCGCCTCGATGTATCTGTAGGTCCTGTTGAGTTCACCGTGAAAGATTACGCTTACGATGATGCAGCTGAAACTGCTATCGAAGCTGGTGCTACTTCAGGCGGTGGTGTAGCTGTAGTAACCCTGACAGATGCTCAGGTAGCTGCTTACAGCTATGGCAACACGATCAACCTGATCGTTAAGGACAGCGAAGCAGGTGTTGAGAACGTTCGCGTATTCGACATCGATGGCAAAGTAGTTTACTCTGCCCGCGTAGCTGACAACAACATGGCCATTACCCTGGACAATGCTGCAACTGGTCTTTATACCCTGCAGCTGACCGGCGCCAATAACAGCGTTTACAGCAAAAACCTCTATATCCAGAACTGATCAGGATTTTGAGCAAAGTATAAAACCCCGGCCAACGCCGGGGTTTTTTCATGCCCATACCCCACTCCGGAGACCCGAAAAAAAATGCCCGCCGGACTGTGATTTTCTACTATCTCATTTTTTTGCTACATTCGCTCTATATTCGATAACCAATAATCTGTAAAAAATGAAAAGAACTGCTACCCTGAACACCAAAAAGCTGGCAGGCTATTCTTCCCTTGCAGGTGCTTTTGTACTTGCTGCATCCGGTGCTAATGCCCAAATGGTCTACACCGATGTTGACCCGGATGAAACCTACTCCGGCGACGGCGAATTCTATGAACTGGACATCAACAATGATGGTGATGTAGATTTCATGTTCATGATCGCTGACTTTACCTATCCTGGATTCTTCTATTCCATCGCTGACCCGACCAACACCTGGCCCGGACTGATCCGTAACGTAAGGATCTATTCTTACAACGGTTCTGTAGGCGGCGAATCCGGTTCTTACGGCACCTTGCTGCCTTACGCCCTGAACAACGGCGCTGACATCAACGAAGACATGCAATGGAA
>DAIMYJ010000015.1:0-19238 GCA_036734545.1 Chitinophagales bacterium | reverse complement strand
ATCCAGAACGATCAGCTCACCGCCTATAGCTATGGCAATACCATCAGCATCGTAGTGAAAGACCTGCAAACAGCAGGCGCTTCCGTGAAGGTATTTGATGTAGCAGGTAAAGTCGTTTACCAAAACGGCCTCGACCTCGCAGGTATGCAGATCACCCTCGATAAAGCCGCTACCGGAACCTATACCGTTCAGGTAATGACAGAGGAAGACGGCGTATATACCAAGCGCGTGATGATCGCACAATAAGATCAATTCTCTTTTCCATAAAAACCTCCGAAACATCTTCGGAGGTTTTTTCGTTTCTATGCATATGGTACGGCATTCCAGGATATCCATGTACGCTGCCTCGGCTGCGGCTTTTCTCTCGGCACATGCTACGCAGGCTGAAGTGGTCTATACCGATGTGGACCCAGATGTTACAGTGGATATTCCCGGCACCGGCGTAGAACTGGACCTGAATGATGACGGCGTGGTGGATTTCACTTTCTTCTTCACCTCCACCAACTTCTTCTATTTTACCTACTGGGGAGGTTTGAACGCCTACGTGATCAACGCCATCTTTGCATCACCGAAGAATGAAAATGCGATCGCTGCCCTATCGGGAGGCGGTGGCGAATATGCCTATCCTTACGCAATCAGCTCCGGCCTCGAGATCGGCCCCTATGCCGGTAACTTCATGCAAAATGCGTATCAAACCTTGGTCTATCAATTCTACGCGATCATCAGCTCCTTCTTTTATTACCCCATTGTGGCTGCCGGTGAGTGGATCTTCGGCCAGAATGATAAATTCGTAGGCCTGCAACTGCAGGAGGGCGACAGCACATACTATGGCTGGATCCGACTCACGGTGGATCCGTCTAACCGAGCTTTTACCATAAAGGATATCGCCTACGAAAACACCAGCGATACGCCGATCGAAACTTTCATCACACCCACCGACATCCGGAACGTTTCTTCGTTCAATTTGGAGATATACGCTGCCGGGCCAGAAGTGCATATTGTATTTCCCGCTCCCCCCACCGAACCTTGCAGTATTTCCGTCTATGACCTTTCAGGCAGGTTGATCCATATGGAACGCTCATCCGCACAACACACCATCCTGTCACTCCCCCATATCCCAAGCGGTAATTACATCATTCATTGCACCGACTCCCGAAATGAGATGAGCAAACAACTCTTCCTGCACGAGTAAATCCCAACTCAACACTCAACTTTCAACCTTCAACTACCAACAATAAAAAAGGCCCCTTTTCAGGAGCCTTTCTATTATTTCGACGAGAATACGATCAGGCGTTATTCTCCTCTTTGGTCTCTGTTGAAGCTTCTGCTTCCTTGGTCTCAGGTTCAACCGCTTTCTTCTCGGCCTTACCGGAACCGCGACGGCTACGCTTCTTGGCGCCGGCAGTCTTAGCGGTCTTGAGCAGGTTCTCATTGTAATCTACCAGCTCAATGTAGCAGGTCTCCGCATTGTCACCAAGGCGATTTTCACCCAGTTTCAGGATACGTGTGTAGCCACCGTTACGCGTAGCGATCTTGCCGGCGATATTGGTGAACAGTTCCTGAACAGCCTCTTTGCTCTGCAGCTCAGAGAACACCATACGGCGATTGTGCGTGGTATCCTCCTTGGCGCGGTTGATGATCGGTTCAATGTATACGCGCAATTCCTTTGCTTTAGCGGTAGTTGTCTTGATACGCTTGTGCAAAATGAGTGATGTACCCATGTTGCTCAGCAGGGATTTGCGGTGAGCGGTTTTACGTCCGAGGTGGTTGATTTTATTTCCGTGTCTCATTGTCTTCTATTTTTTCTGGTGTGCAAATGCATTCCACCGGATTAATCTTCATCTAAGTTATACTTGGAAAGATCCATGCCAAACTGCAGGCCTTTGTCGAGCACCATGGCTTCGATCTCTACCAGTGACTTCTTTCCGAAATTGCGGAACTTCAGCAGTTCATTGGTATCGTAGCGCACCAGCTCAGCCAGAGAGTTGATCTTGGCGGCCTTCAGGCAGTTATATGCGCGCACTGAGAGATCCAGGTCTTCAAGCGGGGTCTTCAGCAACTTGCGGATATGCAGGGTATGCTCATCCACTACATTGGTTTCCTTCTCACCCACTGTATTGAAAGTGATGTGCTCGTCTGTGATCAGCATCAGGTGCTGGATCAGGATACGGCTGGCTTCCTTGATGGCATCTTCCGGGTGGATGGTGCCGTCGGTCTTGATCTCGATGAGCAGTTTCTCGTAGTCGGTCTTCTGCTCAACGCGGGTATTCTCAATAGTATAACGCACATTCTTGATCGGCGTATAGATCGCATCGATCGGGATCACCCCGATGGTGCGGTCAACACCCTTGTTCTCTTCTGCAGGCAAATATCCGCGACCTTTCTGGATGGTCAGTTCGATATCCAGTTTCACGAAAGGCTCCATGCGGCAGATCAGCAGGTCAGGGTTGGTAACGCGGAAGCTGTTGGTATGCTTCTCGATATCACCGGCTTTGAATTCTTCTTTATCCTTCAGGGAAATGAAGATCTTCTCCACTGCATGATCATCGCCACCCAGTTCGCGCTTCAGGCGCACTTGTTTGAGGTTGAGCACGATCTCGGTAACGTCTTCCATCACACCGTTGATCGTAGAAAATTCATGATCAACACCACTGATCTTTACAGAAGAGATCGCAAAACCTTCGAGGGAACTCAGCAGTACCCTGCGCAGAGCGTTGCCGATGGTCACACCAAAGCCGGGTTCCAGAGGTTTGAACTCGAAAGTACCCTCGAAATCCGTTGCCTTCTGTAAGGTGATCTTATCGGGACGCTGAAATGAAAGTAATGCCATATGGTCAGATAGTTTTTACGATTATTTAGAATAGAGTTCGACGATCAGCTGCTCGCGGATATTTTCCGGGATCTGGTCGCGCTCAGGGTAATTCACGAACACACCTTTCAGTTGTGTCGGATTCCATTCCAGCCAGCTATACTTCTTGCCGGGGCCGCTGGCTGCAGACTGGATCCAGGTGTGATCCTTGGATTTTTCACGGATCGTGATCACATCACCGGGACGCAGTGTGGCAGACGGTGCGCTACATACGTGGCCGTTCACCTCGATATGCTTGTGGTTCACCAGCTGGCGGGCACCCCTGCGGGTAGGCGCAAGGCCTAAACGGAATACCGTATTGTCGAGACGTGCTTCCAGCAACTGCAGCAATGCTTCGCCGGTTACACCGTGACGACGGGTAGCCGCTTCGAATGTTTTGCGGAACTGACGCTCCAGCAAACCATAAGTATATTTAGCCTTCTGCTTCTCTTTCAGCTGAACGCCGTATTCGCTTGCACTCTTCTTCTTACGGGAAAGTCCATGCTGTCCGGGAGCGTACTTACGCTTCTCGAAAGACTTATCATAACCGAAGATGGATTCGCCGAACGACCTGGATTTTTTGGTAGTTGGGCCAGTATATCTTGCCATTGATCTAGATGATTTTCAGTGATTGATTAAACTCTCCTCTTTTTGGGCGGACGGCAGCCGTTGTGTGGCATGGGCGTGATGTCGCGGATCACCGTTACATCGATACCATTGGCCACGATGGTGCGGATCGCTGACTCGCGACCGGAACCCGGCCCTTTAACAAATACTTCCACCCGGCGAAGGCCTGCATCATAGGCAGTCTTGGCCGCATCGGTACAAGCCACCTGAGCTGCATAGGGCGTGTTCTTCTTAGAACCGCGGAACCCTGCCTTACCGGCGCTGGCCCAGCTGATGGTTTGACCGCTGAGGTTGGTGAAGGTGATGATGAGGTTATTGAAAGAAGCCTGGATATGTGCCTGTCCTTCGGCTTCCACCTTAACAACTCTCTTCTTCGTTGTCTTTTTTGCTGACGTTGTTTTAGCCATTGTATATGGAAATAAATGAAATGAAACGGCGAATAATTGCTATTAACCCTTAGGTGCCTTCTTCTTGTTGGCAACTGTTTTCTTCTTACCCTTGCGCGTGCGGGCATTGGATTTCGTGCGCTGTCCGCGTACCGGAAGTCCCTTACGGTGACGGATACCGCGATAGCAACCGATGTCCATCAATCGCTTGATCGACAGCTGCATGTCAGAGCGCAGGGCACCCTCCACCTTCAGTTCGTTGTTGATATAAGAACGGATGGCGTTTATTTCGTCATCATTCCAATCCTTTACCTTCTTACTTTCATCAACACCGGCTCCGGCCAATATCTGTTTAGAGGTAGTCAGCCCGATACCGTAGATGTAAGTGAGGCCGATAACACCTCTTTTGTTTTTTGGTAAGTCAATACCAGCAATCCTTGCCATATATTGTTTTCTGTAATTTTAGAATTAACCTTGACGTTGTTTGAATTTCGGGTTCTTCTTGTTGATCACGTACAGCTTCCCCTTCCGGCGCACGATCTTACAATCAGCGCTGCGTTTCTTAATGGATGGTCTAACTTTCATAATACCGTTTATTTATAGCGATAAATAATTCTTCCTCTGGTCAGGTCGTAGGGGCTCATTTCTACCGTTACCCTGTCGCCCGGTAGGATCCGGATGTAATTCATCCGCATTTTTCCGGAAATGTGGGCTACGATCTCATGTTCATTCTCAAGCTTCACCCTGAACATCGCATTCGATAATGCTTCTGTTATGGTTCCGTCTTGCTTTATCAGTCCCTGTTTTGACATTAACCTACTGTTTCTGTTTCTTTATATAAGTGTTCATTACCTGCGGCCGCTGCATCGATCGGGTCGAAACTCGACAACACATCAGCTTTTCCTTTCATCACAGCCACCGTGTGCTCAAAATGGCAGCTGATCTTGCCGTCGCGTGTGCGGATGGTCCAACCGTCATTCTCCTGCACCACATTCCGAGTGCCGAGGTTGATCATCGGTTCGATGGCGATGGTCATACCTTCCTGCATCTTCGTGCCCTTTCCGCGCGATCCGAAATTGGGTACTTCCGGCTCCTCATGCAACTGCTTGCCGATACCGTGACCTACCAACTCCCGCACTACACCGTAACCATGAATGGTTTCTGCATAATGCTGAATGGCATAGCTCACATCACCGATGCGGTTACCCGCCACAGCCATTTCGATACCCTTGTATACACTGGCGCGTGTCACTTTAGCCAGGTTCACCGCCTCTCTGCTCACCTCTCCAACCAGAAAGGTAAAGGCAGAATCGCCGTGAAACCCATTCATGAACACCCCGCAATCGACTGATACCACATCACCATTCCGTATCTCTTTTTCGGACGGGATGCCATGCACCACCTGGTCATTCACCGAGATACACAGCGTATGCTTGTAGCCTTTATATCCTTTGAACGACGGTTTCCCGCCGTTGTCGCGGATAAAGGCCTCGGCCTGCTGGTCAAGCCATTGGGTTGTCACACCCGGGCGAATGATACCGGCGATCAGGGCCAGCGTATCGGAAACAAGTAAAGAACTCTTGCGGATGAGTGCTATCTCATCCTGTGTTTTATAATAGATCATCCCTGTTGAATGCTAACGGGTGCTGATGAACGCCCTTTAATACGGCCTGATTTCATCAATCCGTCGTAATGACGCATCAAAAGGTGACTTTCTACTTGTTGTAATGTATCGAGGATCACACCCACCATGATGAGCAGGGAGGTTCCGCCAAAGAACTGTGCAAATGACGGGTCCACACCAAAACCGCGGCTGAATACCGGGGCAACTGCTACCAGTGCCAGGAAGATGGATCCCGGCAGGGTGATCCTGGATAATACGTTATCAATGAATTCTGCGGTCTTCTTACCGGGTTTGATGCCGGGGATGAAGCCACCGTTCTTCTTCAGGTCATCAGCGATCTGTGTAGGATTGATGATGATGGCTGTATAGAAGTAGGTGAACAGAATGATCAATGTTCCATAGATGACATTATAACCGATGCTCTGGAAGTCGTTCAACATCACGAGGAACGAAGACGTCTGCCAGTCGGGGTTGATCTGTGCGAAAATACCCGGGATGAACATCAGCGCCTGAGCAAAGATGATCGGCATTACACCGGCTGCGTTGATCTTCAGCGGGATATACTGACGCACACCGCCGTATTGACGAGAACCAACTACGCGCTTGGCATACTGCACCGGAATGCGGCGGGTGCCCTGCACGAGGAGGATACAGCCCATGATCACGAGGATCAGGAAGGCGATCTCCAGTACGAACGGAATGAAACCGCCACCGCCATCGGCACCCCTATGGGTGATCTCATTGATGAGCGCGGCCGGCAAACCGGCTACGATACCCACCATGATGAGCAGTGAGATACCATTGCCCAATCCTTTATCGGTGATGCGTTCACCCATCCACATGGTGAAGAGTGTTCCCGCGGTGAGGATCACCACGCATATGAACCAGAACAGTCCCTGCGGAGCCACGATGAAATCCACCTGGCTGGAGAGGTTGTTCAGATACGCATAATATCCGGAAGCCTGCAGAGCAGTAACTACTACGGTGAGGTAGCGGGTATACTGATTCATCTTGCGGCGTCCGCTTTCACCTTCCTTCTGCAGGCGCGCGAAATACGGTACGGCGATCGCGAGCAGCTGGATGGCGATGGAGGCAGAGATGTAAGGCATGATACCCAGTGCAAAGATGGATGCGCGGCTAAAGCCACCACCTGCAAAGAGGTTGATCAGGCCAAGCAGACCGCTCTGCTGATTCACATTTGCGGCCTGGTTATACATATCCGGATCGATACCCGGCAACATCACATACGAACCGAAGCGGTACAGCAGTACCAGTCCTATCGTATAGACGATGCGCTTACGCAGGTCTTCGATACTCCAGATGTTTTTTAATGTCTGTATGAACTGTTTCATGTGTTATCCGATCATAGTAATGGTACCACCGGCAGCTTCAATACCTTTCTTGGCAGTTTCGCTGCAGGCATGGGCCCAGATTTCCACTTTCGCTTTCAACTCACCTCTTCCGAGCACTTTCAGTTTCTCATCACCTTTGATGATCCTGTTAGCAACCAGCATATCCATATCCAGTTTGGTGATCTCATATTTATCAACCATCTCCTGGATCTGATCGAGGTTCAACGTGGTATACTTCGTTTGGAAATTCTTATTGTTGAAACCGCGCTTCGGCAAACGGCGCTGCAGCGGCATCTGGCCACCTTCATGGCCACGCTTGGTGGAGTTACCGGAACGTGAGCCGGCACCTTTGAAACCACGTCCGGCGGTCTCGCCCCAGCCGGAACCCTGTCCGCGGCCAACGCGATGACGCTTCTTCACTGAACCGGCAGCCGGCTTTAAGTTTGATAGTTCCATATCAGATGTTTTCTACTTTGATCAAATGCTGAACTGTCTTTACCATGCCCAGTATTTGCGGAGTGGCTTCCACTTCCACAGACTGATTCATTCTACGCAGACCGAGCGCTTTCATGGTGGCCTTCTGGTTCTTGGGCCTGTCGGTCGTGCTCTTTACTGATGTTATCCTGATCTTCGCCATAATAATTGCGCTTACACGATTAACTATTGAATACTTTTTTCACAGAAACATTACGCTGCTGAGAAATGGTGAGCGGGTTGCGCAGGTGGGCAAGTGCATCGAGGGTTGCCTTCACCACGTTGTGTGGGTTGGAAGAGCCCAATGACTTGGCCAATACGTCGGTAACACCGGCGCTTTCCAGCACTGCGCGCATGGCGCCACCGGCGATAACACCGGTACCATGTGCGGCAGGCTTGATCATCACCTTACCGGCACCAAACTTACCATGCTGCTCATGCGGAATGGTTCCGTTGTGCACAGGCACTTTAATGAGGTTCTTCTTGGCATCATCGATACCTTTCTGAATGGCCTCGGTCACCTCGCGTGCCTTACCCAATCCGTGTCCTACGATACCGTTTCCATCGCCCACTACAACCAGTGCAGAGAAGCTGAAGGTACGACCACCCTTGGTCACTTTGGCAACACGCTGAATGCCAACGATCTTTTCTTTCAGTTCGAGCTCGCTCGTCCTGACTCTTTGCAAATCTTTATTTACTGCCATAACGTTGTTCCGGTTTTAGAATTGAAGACCTCCTTCGCGAGCACCTTCTGCAAGGGCCTTCACGCGTCCGTGATACAAATTGCCACCGCGGTCGAATGCTACGGATGTGATCCCTTTAGCAATAGCCTGCTCAGCGATCATCTTACCCACTGCCCTGGACTTTTCAGTCTTGGTGCCGGTGAGGGATTTGCCTTGCTTGTCGGCGGTAGAAGCCGCACATACCGTGTGGCCTGCAACATCATCGATCAACTGTGCGTAGATCTCCTTGTTGCTCCTGTATACCGCCAGGCGCGGACGCTCGGCCGTACCTGCGATCTTTTTGCGGATACGATAGCGGATTTTTTGTCTTCTGATGGCTTTTTTAGCTAACATAGTTTTTTACCGTTTATTTGCCGGCAGTTTTACCTGCCTTACGACGCAATGTTTCATCTACGTACTTAATACCTTTTCCTTTGTATGGTTCCGGCTTGCGGAAGGAGCGGATCTTCGCTGCGATGGCACCCAGTAACTGGTTGTCATTGCTTTCGAGGATGATCGTCGGGTTCTTACCTTTTTCGCTCACTGTGCTCAGCTTCACTTCTTTCGGGATCATCATCATGATCGGGTGAGAGTAACCCACCGCGAGTTCGAGGATCTGACCCTGGTTGGAGGCTCTGTAACCCACACCCACGAGTTCGAGTTCTTTCTTGAAACCATCAGAAACGCCTTTTACCATATTCGCGATCAATGCGCGGTAAAGACCGTGCATGGCGCGGTGACGTTTCTGCTCTGAAGGACGCTCCAGCTTAATGGTGTTATCCTCCATTTTCACGGTGATATCCGGGTCAACCTTCAGGGTCAACTCACCGCGTTTGCCTTTAACTGTTACCACGTTGTTCCCAGCTACGCTCAGTGAAACACCTGCGGGCATCGGGATCGGTAACTTTCCTATTCGTGACATTGTGATCTGCTTTCAGTTTTAATTAATACACATAACACAGCACTTCGCCGCCAACGTTCTGGCGCTTAGCTTCCTTTTCGGTCATTACACCTTTGGAGGTAGACAGGATAGCCATACCCAGTCCGCTCAACACGCGGGGCAGGGTATCTACACCGGTATACCTGCGCAGGCCGGGCGTACTAATACGGGTGATGCCTTTGATGGCCGGTGCCTTGGTTACGGGATCGTACTTCAGTGCGATCTTGATGGTTCCCTGAGGACCTTCGGTCTCGAACTTGTACTTATAGATGAACCCGTTCTCATACAGGATCTCGGTGAGACGCTTCTTCATTTGTGAAGCCGGTATCTCCACGATCCTGTGGTTGGCCTTCTGAGCATTTCTGATCCTGGTCAGAAAATCCGCTATGGGATCTGTTACTTTCATCTGTCGATTCGTTTAACTGATATCTTTTATTTTACCAACTTGCTTTAGTCATGCCCGGGATCTTGCCATACAGGGCGAGATCGCGCAGTTTGATCCTGGAAATACCGAGGTCGCTTACATATCCGCGCGGACGACCGGTGAGTTTGCACCTGTTGCGGTAGCGCACCGGAGAGGCGTTGCGGGGAAGCTTGTCGAGTTCATCCCACTTTCCTTCAGCTTTCAGTTGCTTGCGGCGCTCAGCATATTTTTCGATCATTTGCTGACGCTTCGTGTTTCTGGCTATTACTGATTTCTTGGACATGCGTTGTTATTATGATTTGCGGAAGGGCATTCCCAATCCTTTTAATAATTCATAAGCTTCTGCATCGGTAGACGCGTTGGTCACGAAAGTGATATCCATACCGGTGATCTTCGTGATCTTATCGATGTCGATCTCCGGGAAGATGATCTGTTCGTTGATACCGATGGAGTAGTTTCCGCGGCCGTCGAAGCTCTTGTTGTTCACTCCTTTGAAGTCGCGCACACGCGGCAACGCTACAGAGATGAACCTGTCGAGGAACTCATACATATTGTCTCCTCGCAGTGTTACGCGGGCTCCGATGGGCATATTCTCACGCAGTTTGAAGTTGGAGATCGCCTTCTTCGAGATCGTGGGAACAGCTTTCTGTCCGGTGATGCGGGTCAGCTCATCGAGTGCTATATCTACCACTTTCTTGTCTTGAGTGGCAGCACCCAATCCCTGGTTGATCGCGATCTTCAACAGCTTAGGCACCTGCATAGGGCTTTTATACTGGAACTTTTCCTGTAAGCCCTTTACCACCTCATCATGGTACAGTTTCTTCAGACGTGGGGTCCTGGTTTCCATTATTTAATGATTTCTCCTGATTTTTTTGAATACCTCACTGATTGGCCATTATCCGCTTTACGGCTCACGCGCACCCCTTTTCCGGTCTTCGGATCTACGGGCATCACGTTGCTGATGTGGATAGGCGCTTCTTTTTTAATGATACCGCCGTTCGGGTACTGCTGCGTAGGACGGGTGTGCTTGGATACGATGTTCACACCTTCCACCATTACGCGGCTCTTGGAATAGTTCACTTCGATAACACGGCCTTTTTTGCCTTTGTCATCGCCGGCGATCACTACCACAGTATCATTCTTCTTTACATGATACTTCGGCTGAAAGCGGTTGCTATAGTTCAAGTCTTTCATAATTATAACACCTCCGGTGCCAATGAAACGATTTTCATGAATTGTTTATCCCTCAGTTCGCGTGCCACGGGTCCGAAGATGCGTGTTCCGCGCGGTTCGTCAGATGCGTTCAGCAATACACAGGCATTGTCGTCAAAACGGATGTATGAACCATCCTTGCGACGCACTTCCTTGTGTGTGCGAACCACTACTGCAGTGGAGACAGTACCTTTTTTGATACCACCGCCGGGCAGTGCATCCTTAACGGTAACGATGATCTTGTCGCCCAGCGACGCATAGCGCCTGCGGGTGCTGCCGAGCACACGGATACACAATACTTCACGTGCTCCGCTGTTGTCAGCCACTTTTAATCTACTTTCTTGCTGGATCATGTTATTTAGCTCTTTCTACGATGTCAACTAATCTCCACCTCTTGAGTTTGCTCAATGGGCGGGTTTCCATGATTTTCACCAGGTCGCCGGTCTTGGCTTCATTCGCCTCGTCATGCGCGTGGTACTTCTTGGTCTTCTTGAGGAACTTACCGTACTTCGGGTGCATCACTTTACGCTCCACAGCCACCGTGATGGATTTATCCATCTTGTTGCTGGTCACCACACCGATAATGGTCCTTCTTAATGCTCTGGTATTTTGTTCCATGCCTTTATACTGTTTTAGTTGGCGGTTGCCAGTTCTCGTTTACGCATTTCCGTTTTCAACCGGGCGATCTCCCTGCGCAGGTAGCGCAGTTGTGCCGGATTGTCGATCGGGTTCACTGCGTGGTTGAAACGCAGTTTCATCAGGCGCTCGGAATCATCATGAAGACGCTGCTTCAGGTCTTCCGTACTGAGCTGGTTGAGATCTTCTCTTTTTAGCTTAGCCATTTGCCGTTGTATTTAATTATGCTTCGTAGTCCCTGCGAACTACAAATTTTGTTTTAACCGGTAATTTACCTGCTGCCAGACGCATTGCTTCGCGGGCGGTATCCAGCGGCACGCCGTCGGCCTCGAACATGATCCTGCCCGGCTTCACGACAGCCACCCACAATTCGGGGTTACCTTTACCTTTACCCATTCGCACTTCAGCGGGCTTCTTGGTGATAGGCTTATCGGGGAAGATGTTGATCCACACCTGGCCTTCGCGCTTCAGGTGACGGGTCAGTGCCACCCTCGCTGCTTCGATCTGACGGTCGGTGATCCAGCCTTCTTCCAATGTCTTCAAACCGAATGAACCGGTAGATAGCATGGTTCCGCGCTTGGCATTTCCCTTGATCTTGCCTTTAAATGTCTTACGATGTTTTACTTTCTTAGGCGCTAACATGATGTCCTATTATTTTATCGTTTAGTCGGTCTTCTTCTTTGTTGCTTGCGATCTTTATCCTGGGCTACACCAACGTTAGGTGACAGATCGCGCTTGCCCAGTACTTCACCTTTACAGATCCATACCCGTACGCCGATCTTGCCGTATACGGTCAGGGCTTCCTTCCAGGTGTAGTCGATATCGGCGCGGAAGGTATGCAGCGGCACGCGACCCTGCTTATATTCTTCCGTGCGGGCCATTTCGGCACCATTCAGACGGCCGCTCACGCGGATCTTAACACCTTCAGCACCCATGCGCATGGTCGAAGCGATGGCCATTTTGATCGCGCGGCGGAAGTTGATACGTGCTTCCAGCTGACGGGCGATGGTTTCGCCTACAATATTGGCATCCAGTTCAGGACGACGGATCTCGATGATGTTGATCTGTACTTCCTTTTGGGTGATCTTCTTCAGCTCTTCCTTCAGCTTATCCACTTCGCCACCACCTTTACCGATGATGATACCGGGGCGTGAGGTATGGATGGTCACCGTGATACGGTTGAGCGTGCGCTCGATCACAATGCGGCTGATACCGCCTTTGGAAATTCGGGCATGGAGGTACTGACGGATCCTTTCGTCCTCAACCAGTTTCTCGGCTGTTGTTTTACCGCCATACCAGTTGCTGTCCCATCCGCGGATGATACCTAACCTGTTGCCTATCGGGTTACACTTTTGTCCCATTCGAATCTGTTATTTAATTATGCGTTGTTATCGTTGTTCTGAGCGGCATTACGGGAAGCCACTTTAATAGTGATATGGTTGGTGCGCTTGCGCATGCGGTATGCACGGCCGTGCGGTGCGGGCAGGAAACGACGCATCGTTTTACCGCCATCCACAAAGATCTCCTTTACATACAGGTTGCTGTCGGCTGCATCCATTTCATATTTCTGCTCCCAGTTCTTGATCGCACTGCGCAATACCTGCTCAACGGCAGTGACATTACGACGATTGGTGTATCTCAGTACTGACAGCGCCTTGTCGATATCCATACCACGGATCATATCCGCCACATAGCGGGCCTTACGCGGAGAACCGGCGTTGTTGTTGGTCCTGGGGTTGTTGATGAGTTTCGCTACTGCTTCCATAATGATTATCTGTTACCAGCGTGAGCTTTGAAGTTACGAGTGGGTGAAAATTCACCAAGCTTATGGCCTACCATGTTCTCGGTCACATATACCGGGATGAACTTGTTGCCATTGTGCACAGCAAAGGTGTGACCTACCATATCAGGGGTGATGGTAGAACGGCGAGACCAGGTTTTGATCACCGTGCGTTTGCCGGAATCATTCATCTTGTCCACCTTGTCAACCAGGTTGTGATCTACGTATGGTCCTTTTTTGATCGAACGTGCCATTACCTATCAATTATTTTTTACGCTTGCTAATAATGAATTTGCTTGACGTCTTCTTCGGTTGACGTGTCTTGAGACCCTTGGCGATCTGGCCATTGCGTGACCTCGGGTGACCGCCTGAAGAGCGACCTTCACCACCACCCATCGGGTGATCTACAGGGTTCATGGCTACACCACGGTTGCGCGGGCGACGGCCCAGCCAACGCTTGCGGCCGGCTTTACCGAGCTGCTGCAGGTTGTGGTCGGGGTTCGACACCGTTCCTACCGTTGCAAAGCAGGTATCGAGGATCATGCGTGTTTCGCCGGAAGGCATGCGGATGATCGCATACTTACCTTCTTTTGCTGACAGCTGAGCCCAGCTTCCTGCGCTGCGGGCGATCATACCACCACGACCGGGATACATCTCGATGTTGTGGATGATGGTACCGAGCGGGATATTGCGCAGCATCAGGGCGTTACCCAGTTCAGGGGCAGCATTAGCGCCTGACACTACGGCCTGTCCTACCTGGATACCGTTCGGTGCGAGGATATAACGCTTCTCACCATCTGCGTATACGAGCAGGGCGATGAACGCCGTGCGGTTCGGATCGTATTCCACGGTCTTCACGGTTGCGGGCACATCCTGCTTATCACGCTTGAAATCGATCACGCGGAATTTGCGTTTGTGACCACCGCCGATATAGCGCATGGTAAGGTGACCGGAACTGTTGCGGCCGCCGGATTTTCTCACCGGAAGCAACAAGCTCTTTTCAGGTGTATCCGTGGTCACCTCAGAGTAGGCATTGCCTATCCTGAATCGCGTACCCGGGGTTACCGGATTATATTTCTTTAATGCCATCTTTCAGATTAGATTGTGCTGAAAAAATCAATTGTCTCTCCTTGTTTCAGGGTAACATAAGCCTTCTTCATACGGCTTTTGGTTCCCTGGCTGATGCCGAACGGTGTACGGTTCCAGCCAAACTTGCCTTTATCCGTGATCGTTCTTACGTTCTCCACCTTCACACCATAATGTTTCTCTATGGCGTTCTTGATCTCGATTTTGTTGGCCTCCATACCTACCACAAAACCATAGGTACCATTGCGCTCGTTGAGCTTGGTGGTCTTCTCGGTGATGAGTGGTTTGATTAAGATTCGCTTTGCCATCTTATTATCTTAATTAATTGTTTTCTGCCATTTGGTTGATCTGCTTCACAGCGCTTTCTGACAGTACCAGGCACTGGGCATTCATCACATCGTAGGTGTTCAGATCCTCGGCACGTGCGCTGCTTACTTTAGGCAGGTTGCGCATGCTCAGCTGTACGTTCTCGTTCTCGCCGATCACGAACAGGGCCTTCTTACCTTCTACGCCAATGCTCTTCATGATACCGGTAAAGGCTTTGGTCTTCGGTGTCTCGAGGGTAAAGTCCTCCACGATCACCAGGTTGTTGCCTTTTGCCTTGTAGCTCAGTGCAGAGCGGCGAGCCAGTTCCTTCACCTTGCGGTTCAGTTTGAAGCTGTAGTTGCGCGGGCGGGGGCCGAAGATGGTACCACCTGAACGGTAAACCGGGTTCTTGATATCACCTTTACGTGAACCACCGGTACCTTTCTGACGGTGCAGCTTGCGGGTAGAACCAGCCACTTCGCTACGTTCTTTCGCTTTATGCGTTCCCTGACGCTGGTTGGCAAGGTATTGCTTCACCGCGAGGTAGATCGCATGGTCGTTAGGCTCCACGCCGAAGATCGCTTCGTTGAGCTCGATCTGACGGCCAGCCTTTTCGCCGGAAATTTTTACGATATCTACTTTCATGTTACTTCTCGATTATTACATAAGAACCTTTGCTGCCGGGTACTGCACCGTTGAGCAGGATCAGATTCTGTTCTGAAATGATCTTAGCTACTTTAATGTTGCGCTGCTTCACGGTATCGTTACCCATGCGGCCGGCCATGCGCATACCTTTGAATACGCGTGACGGGAACGAGGATGAACCGATGGAACCCGGGGCGCGGTGACGGTCGTGCTGACCGTGCGTGCGAAGGCCCACACCGTTGAAGTTGTGGCGCTTAACCACACCCTGAAAACCTTTACCCTTAGAGGTACCTACTACGCTTACGGATTCGCCTTCCTCGAAGATGTCGACAGTGATGGTCTCACCCACGTTCTTCTCGATATTGAAATCGCGGAATTCGCGGATGGTGTGTACCGGTTTGCTGTTCGACTTCTTGAAATGGCCTTTCATGCCGTTGCTCACGTTCTTCTCTTTCTTCTCGTCAAAGCCAAGCTGAAGCGCGTTATATCCGTCAGTGTCGTCAGTCTTTTTCTGCAACACTACACAAGGGCCGGCCTCTACTACGGTGCAGGATATCATTTTGCCATCCTCACCGAAATAGTGGGTCATGCCGATCTTTTTGCCAATTATTCCTTTCATGATCTAATGCGCGTTTAGATTTTGATTTCTACTTCTACACCACTCGGCAGTTCCAGTTTCTGCAGTGCATCTACAGTCTTATTGGTAGCGCTGTAGATATCCAGCAAACGCTTGTAGGTGCACAGTTGGAACTGCTCACGGGATTTCTTATTCACGTGGGGTGAACGGAGTACGGTATAGATCTTCTTCTGCGTAGGCAGTGGGATCGGACCCGTTACCACGGCACCGGTATTGCGAACGGTCTTTACGATCTTCTCAGCTGTTTTGTCCACCAGTGTGTGGTCAAACGACTTCAGCTTCATTCTGATCTTATAGGTCATATTCCTGGTATTCTTTACTGATTAATTAAGCTGTTACTTTTCCTTTGGATTTCGCTATCACCTCTTCGGCAATGTTGTTCGGTGCCGCAGCGAAGTGAGAGAACTCGAGGATGGAAGTAGCACGTCCGGAAGTGATGGTACGGAGCTGGGTAACGTAACCGAACATTTCGCTCAGCGGCACCTTAGCCTTGATCACGGTAGCGTTGTTCTTGTTATCGAAACCTTCGATCATACCACGGCGACGGTTAAGGTCACCGATCACATCACCCATGTGGTCTTCAGGTGTGATCACTTCGAGTTTCATGATAGGCTCCAGCAGTTGCGGACCGGCGTTGCGGCCTGCTTCGCGGAAAGCCATCTTAGCACACATCTCGAAAGAGAACTGATCGGAGTCAACCGCGTGGAATGAACCGTCGAACAGGCGCACTTTCATGCTGTCGACATTGTATCCGGCCAATACACCGGTGCTCATCGCTTCCTTGAAACCTTTTTCTACGGCCGGGATGAATTCGCGGGGGATAGAACCACCGAAAATATCATTCACGAACTGCAGGCCGATCACGCCGTCATCAGCGGGACCGATCTCAAACTGGATGTCGGCGAATTTACCGCGACCACCGGTTTGCTTCTTATATGTTTCACGGTGCTTATATACCTTGGTGAAGGCTTCTTTGTAAGCCACTTCAGGAGCACCCTGATTTACTTCGAGTTTGAATTCACGCTTCAGACGGTCAACGATGATCTCGAGGTGCAACTCACCCATACCGCGGATAACGGTCTGGCCTGTCTCATCATCGAAGAACACTTTGAAGGTCG
This sequence comes from Chitinophagales bacterium, assembly GCA_036734545.1. Classification (GTDB taxonomy): domain Bacteria; phylum Bacteroidota; class Bacteroidia; order Chitinophagales; family BACL12; genus UBA7236. Next base: position 2,421 of record DAIMYJ010000015.1, on the reverse strand, counting down.
GGTCTTCTTCAGCGAGTTTAGACAGTGCCATACCCAGTTTATCGGTATCGGCAGTGGTCTTAGGCTCGATGGCGAGACCGATCACCGGATCCGGGAACTTGATGCTTTCCAGTGCGATCGGGTTAGACTCATCACACAGGGTGTCACCGGTGCGGATATCCTTGAAACCAACGGCAGCACCAATGTCACCGGCTTCGATGAAGTCGATCGGGTTCTGCTTATTGGCGTGCATCTGGAGGATGCGGGAGATACGTTCTTTCTTGCCGGTGCGGGTATTCAGCACATAGGAGCCTGAATCCAGTCGTCCGCTGTAAACGCGGAAGAAGGCAAGACGCCCCACAAACGGGTCGGTCATAATTTTAAAAGCCAGAGCGGTAAACGGCTCTTTAGCATCCGGACGGCGGATCAGTTCCTCTTCGGTGTCGGGGTTGGTACCTTTCACGGCTTCGATATCGAGCGGTGAAGGGAGGTAGCGACAAACGGCATCGAGCATGAACTGAACACCTTTGTTCTTGAATGAAGAACCGCACAGCATCGGGATGATGGCGATATCGATGGTAGCCTTGCGGATAGCCTGGATCAGTTCATCTTCCGTGATAGAATCCGGGTTTTCGAAGAATTTCTCGAGCAGGGCATCTTCGTATTCGGCAACGGCCTCAACGAGTTTACCGCGGTATTCGATCACTTCATCCTTCATATCCTCGGGGATGTCGATCACCTTGTAGGTCATACCTTGTGTCTCTTCATCCCAGATGATGGCACGGTTGGCGATCAGGTCAACCACACCGCGGAAAGTTTCTTCAGCGCCGATAGGAAGTACCAGCGGCACGGGGTTAGCGCCCAGTACTTCACGCACCTGACGCACCACGTCGAGGAAGTCGGCACCGGAGCGGTCCATTTTGTTCACAAATCCGATACGGGGAACGCGGTAGCGGTTAGCCTGGCGCCAAACGGTCTCAGACTGCGGCTCTACGCCACCCACTGCACAGAACAGGGCAACCACGCCGTCGAGTACGCGCAGTGAGCGCTCTACTTCAACGGTGAAGTCAACGTGTCCGGGGGTATCGATGATATTTACCTTGAATTCTTCGTTATTATATTTCCAGCTGGTAGTGGTAGCAGCGGAAGTGATCGTGATACCACGTTCCTTCTCCTGTTCCATCCAGTCCATGGTAGCAGCACCTTCATGCACCTCACCGATCCTGTGGGTGATACCGGTGTAAAAAAGGATACGCTCGGTAGTGGTAGTCTTACCGGCGTCGATGTGGGCTGCGATCCCGATGTTTCTGGTATATTTAAGGTCCCTTGCCATATTAATTCCTGCTTACTTTACCTGATTACGATTTGAAATGGGCGAATGCCTTGTTGGCCTCGGCCATTTTGTGCACGTCTTCTTTCTTCTTGATAGTCGCGCCTTCGCCTTTAGACGCAGCTACGATCTCGGCGGCCAGTTTCTCGGCCATGGAGCGGCCGCTGCGCTTGCGGCTGAACATGATAAGCCATTTCATGGAAAGGCTCACCTTGCGGTCGGGGCGGATCTCAGTAGGGATCTGGAAGTTGGCACCACCGATACGGCGGCTTTTCACTTCCACACCCGGGGTTACGTTGCTGAGGGCTTTTTTCCAGATCTCGTAGCCATTCTCACCGGTTTGTTTCTCTACCAGTTCGAGGGCATCATAGAAACTGGAAAAGGCAGTGCTTTTCTTGCCTTGCCACATCATCATATTTACGAAGCGGGTTACCAGTGCGTCATTGAAACGCGGGTCGCCGGGGAGTATCCTTTTCTTCGGTTTTAACTTTCTCATTGTATATAGGTATACGCTAGATGTTTCTCAATTTATTTCTTCCCTGCAGGAGCGGCTGCACCGGCTTTCGGACGCTTGGTACCGTACTTGGAGCGGCTCTTCTTGCGGTTGTTCACGCCTGCGGTATCGAGGGCGCCACGCACGATGTGGTAACGCACACCGGGAAGGTCTTTCACCCTGCCTCCGCGGATAAGCACGATAGAGTGCTCCTGGAGGTTGTGTCCTTCGCCCGGAATGTAGGCGATGATCTCGGTCTGGTTGGTCAGGCGCACCTTAGCCACCTTGCGCAGGGCCGAGTTCGGCTTCTTGGGCGTGGTGGTATAAACCCTGGTGCACACACCGCGCTTTTGCGGACATGCATCCAACGCACGGCTTTTGCTGGGACTTTTCATTACATCCCTTCCTTTGCGGACTAACTGTTGAATAGTAGGCATTCAGTTATTAACCTTTACGTTTTAAAAATTTGGGGCTGCAAAGATAAGAAGGGGTGAGGATATTCACAAAGGTATGTGCACAAACCCCTAAAAAAAGCCAGGAGAGAGTGCAGGTAAGCCGTTTGCGAACTTTATCGGGGTTCACACCCATAATTAACCTGCGGCCGGTTTTACTGTCATTC
>DAIMYJ010000014.1:32734-46567 GCA_036734545.1 Chitinophagales bacterium | reverse complement strand
GCCTCTGCAACCGCATTATGAGCGGTTCATCGGGCGATACATCCGCATCCTGAATAACGCCTATCCCTACCCTGTTAAAGTAGCACGCATCACCCTGCGCTCTGCAGGAGCGGTAGCAGGTGCTTTATTCATACTATACCTCCTTATCATCATCGGCGCCTTCGGCATCGTGCCTGATAAAGGCGAACTCAGGGAAGTAAAGAACTACACCGCCTCAGAGATCTATGGCCAGGACAGTGTATTGCTGGGTAAGTTCTTCATTGAGAACAGAACCAACGCCGAATTCACAGATCTGCCCGACCACCTCATCAACGCTCTCGTGTCAACAGAGGATGCGCGTTTCTATGACCATAAAGGCGTGGACTTTGTCAGCTTTATCCGCGTACTCATCCTTTCCATAATCCTGAACGATGATGCCGGAGGCGGCAGCACCATCACCCAGCAATTGGCCAAGAACCTGTTCGGCCGGAAGGATTATGGTCCGCTGACCATGCCCGTTAATAAGTTCCGCGAGATGATCATTGCCGGTCGACTCGAGGATGTCTATTCCAAAGAGGAGATACTCACCCTGTATTTCAACACCGTGCCGTTCGGTGAGGATTGCTATGGGATCGAAGCCGGTGCGTTGCGGTTCTTCAATAAAAAACCGGCCGAGCTCCGCATCGAGGAAAGTGCCGTGCTGGTAGGACTGCTCAAGGCCAATACCACCTACAACCCCCGACTGAACCCCGAAAGATCGCTTTCGCGTCGCAATGTGGTGCTCGGACTGATGGTCAGCCATGAACAGGCCTATCTTACCGATACGGTGGCCGACAGCCTAAAAGCCCTGCCCCTCACCCTCAACTACCGCAGGGAAACACCCGGCGATGGGCTGGCGCCCTATTTCCGTGAGTACCTGAAAACGCAGCTGGAAGACTGGGCAGAAGCCAATCCCAAGCCTGATGGCAGCCAATGGAACATATACACCGACGGGCTGCGCATCTACACCAGCATCAACGGTCAATTGCAGGCCTATGCCGAGGAGGCCATGGCCGAACATATGGCCTATCTGCAGAAGCAATTCGATAAAAGCTGGGGTAAGACCGACCCCTGGAAAGGCAGCAAGGCCGATGTAGTGGGCGCTGCACGCAAACGCAGCAATCGCTACCTGGGGCTCAAGGAGCAGGGATATAGTGATAAAGGCATCACCAAACGTTTCGATGAGCCCGTGGAAACCAGCATTTTCACCTGGAAGGGACCAATGGACACCGTGATGACCCCCAACGACTCACTGCGACACCACCTTCGCTATATGCACACCGGCTTTGTAGCCATGGAACCGAAAACCGGCTATATCCTGGCATGGGTGGGTGGCATCGACTACCGTTTTTTCCAATATGACCACGTGCGCGCTAAACGGCAGGTAGGCTCCACGTTCAAGCCTATCGTATATGCCACTGCCATTGAAAAAGGCGTGGACCCCTGTGGGTATATTCCCAACAAAAAGGTCACCTATGAAGGGTATGACAACTGGACACCCGGCAACTCCGACGGCGAGTATGGCGGATACTATTCCATGAAAGGCGGCCTCACACATAGTGTGAATACCGTCGCAGCTAACCTCATCATGCAAACCGGCGTTGAGCCTGTTATCGAAGAGGCCCGCCAGATGGGCATCAAGAGCAAACTGCCAGCTGTGCCATCCATCGCTCTGGGTACGGCCAGTATCTCCTTGCTGGAGATGGTCACCGCCTATTCCTGTTTCGCCAACCGCGGCCTGCGAGCCGATCCTAAATATCTGGTGCGGATAGAATCAGCGGGCGGCGAAGTGCTGTTCGAGGACAAGGCTGCCAAGAAGTCCCGCGCGCTGTCGCAGGAGACCGCCGATCTTATGATACAGATCATGCGCAGTGTGATCAACAACGGCACCGGTTCGCGTTTACGCGGCACCTATGGTCTGGGTATGGATCTGGCCGGAAAGACCGGCACCACGCAGGATAATGCCGATGGCTGGTTCATCGGCTATAACTCGCGGATCGTAGCCGGCGCCTGGGTGGGCGCTGAAGACCCGGCGATACGCTGGCGCAGCACTGCCCTCGGACAGGGTGCAGCTACGGCACTGCCGATATTCGGCAAATTCATGTCCAAGAGTGTCAAGGACCCCGATACCCGAAAATATGTGACCGGCGGCTTCACCGCACCACCCGATTCGGTGCTGGCAAGGCTGGATTGCGCCATGTGGGTGCCGGATTCACTGAATACCGATTCACTCGGCTTTTTCCAGCGGGTGATCGGCAATATCAAAGACTATCTCAAGAATAAGGGCGAGGATTCCATCATCACCAAATACCCCGGCTCGGAGGCCGATTAAGATGTCCATCTGGTTCAAACCGGACCTGCAGATAAGGGATTTCGCCGACTGGGCGAATGACACACTGGGTAATCACCTGGGGATGGAATTCACGGCCATCGGGCCCGACTGGCTGGAAGCCACGCTGCCGGTTGATGAGCGCACACGTCAGCCTTACGGGCTTCTCCATGGCGGCGCCTCTGCAGCACTGGCCGAGACGCTGGGCAGCGTCTCTTCTGCCCTTGTGGTTGACCACTCCAAATATCTGACACTGGGCATTGAGATCAATGCCAACCACCTCCGGAGCGTCCGTTCCGGCAAGGTCACCGGCCGATGCACCCCTATCCATCTGGGCAACACACTGCATGTCTGGAATATCGCCATCACTGATGAACGCCAACGGCTGGTGTGCGTAAGCAGACTTACCGTGATCATCAAAAAAAGATAGATATGGCTGCCACTACACTGCACTCTGCATCCCATTCAACTGTCTTCATGGATGACCTCCGCAAAGCAGAAACGGTGCGGAAGAAGATCCTATTGAACTATTCGGTCATAGGCACCGTGCTGTTCATCGGCCTGATCATCGAGGCCGTTACCTGGATGTCGATAGCCGTGGCCGTTATCGCGCTGTTCGTGCTGGTATACATCAACTGGTACGGTATTCCGGTAAGCACATTTGAAAACCTATATATCCGGGCTGTTACCGGACATTCTATAGAAGGTTACCCATGGTTAAGCATTGACTATCAAAGTCATATGAAGGCAAGCGAACTCCAATCTGCCGGCTGGATCCGGGATACCCCGGATTACTTCTCCGGTAAGAACCTGATCCATGGCAGTCATGACGGAGTATCGATACGCGTTTCCGAAATATACCTGAAGATGCCGTTCGCCCAAGGGTTGTGTGCCTCAAACGGCACCTGCAACACCCTGATGCTGCGCGCTGAGATCGCGCATATGGAGATGCCCCCGGTGCATTTGGTCACGAGCCCTCGCCTGCTGCAGCATGCGCTGTCAGATACGCCCGTTGAGCGGGTGGTATTAGACGGAGAAGAAGCCGCACAGATGCAGGGCTACCCTGCTCCTTTGGCTGATATCGCAGCCGGCATCCTGGATTTTCACCGGAAGCATGGATCGGATATCGCCGCGAGCGTGAATGGGCATGAGTTGAGATGTGCCATACTACTGCCTGAGCAGTTTCACTACTTCAAACCAAGGTTAACAAAAACGGTATTTCACATGGAACCTGTGGCCAGATTTGACCGGGACCTGCAATTTCTGGTGGAAACGGCGCTCAGCCTTTCAGCACACGCCAAACGCGGGTGATCACTGATCCGGACCGCGCTCACAATAACCGGCCACGCCGACTGCTTCGAGGCTATCCACGAAGAACTGCTCATAGTCGCGCACATCCAGTTCATTGCCGCAATACTCGGTCACCGCATCCCCTGCCATGGTAGAAGCCGTGCAAACGGTGCATTTTTCACACGAGGAAATAGCGGCGGCAAGCGCGAAGAGAAAGCCGGTGAAGAGTACAGCCCGTTTCATAAGCAGGTTTTGTGCAAATATACGAATACCCATAGAACGACAATATCCATCCGTGTATTACGTCAGTATAGAATATCCACAGTAGATTAGCGGATATATACACAAGCATACAACTATGATCCTGACCACGACAAATTCCATTGAAGGCAAGCGCATTACTGCGTATTTGGGCATTGTGACCGGTGAGACCATCATCGGCGCCAATATCTTCCGCGACATATTTGCCAGCGTGCGCGATGTTGTAGGCGGCCGCTCCGGCGCCTATGAAGAGGTGTTGCGCGAAGCCAAAGACACTGCCCTGCATGAACTCGAACTCAAAGCCAAAGCTATGGGTGCCGATGCCATTATCGGTATCGATCTCGACTACGAGACCATTCGCCAGGGCATGCTGATGGTGTCAGCGAGCGGTACGGCGGTGAAGGTGGCGAGTGGGGAATAGTGAGTGGTGAGTGGTGAGTGAGTTCAGATCTGGATCTTTACGGGTTTTTTGTCTTCGCCGATGGCGACCATGGTGAAGGTGCCTTCCATGGCCTTTTCGCGGTCGTCGGAATACATTTGTTCGAGATAGACCTCCACCTTTACGATAACACTGGTGGTGCCCACGTGCGTAACACGGCCGATCAGTTCGGCAATGGTGCCTGCGGGCACGGGTTTTTTGAAATCCACGCGGTCGCTGCTCACCGTGACCATCTTTTGCCTGCTGAAGCGGGTGGCGGTGATGAAGGCCAGTTCATCCATCCACATCAGAGCCGTTCCGCCGAACAGGGTATCATAATGATTGGTGGTATTCGGGAAAATAGCTTTAACAGTGCGTGTTTCTGAGCGGGTGATCCGGTCCTGCAGGGCATCCATGGCAAACTTTTTGATGATAAGTAGCAAAGGTAGGAAACCTTCTGCCCTGAATTACCGTAACTTAACCGTATCATGATCCAAACAATCGCTTTAACACTCGGCCTCATGGCCATGGTGCACACTACTCCCCTGCTCGCCGGCACACCTGACACCAATGAATTCAGTATTCCAACCGACAGCAATACCATATCGCTGGATGCCTTTTTCACCGATACTGACGCCTTTCTGAAAAAATGGGTGGTGAAGGGCAAAGTGGATTATGCCGGGATCAAAGCTGATCGTGCCGGACTGGATGCCTTGTATGCCACCATCGGCGCTGCCGACCTGAGTCAGGCGGATAAACAGACACAAACTGCCTTTTACATCAACGCTTATAATCTGGTGACCATCTATTCCGTGGTGAGCAAAATGCCCATCAGCTCACCCCTGGATGTTACCGGCTTCTTCGACGCCAAAAAACATCAGGTGGCAGGCAGCTACCTCACCCTGAACGAGCTGGAGAATAAAAAACTGCGTCCCGATCCGCGTGTGCATTTTGTGCTGGTATGCGCTGCCAACGGATGCCCCAAACTGCGCTCCGAAGCGTATATGCCCGCCAAAGTACAGGAACAACTCGACGCCGCCACCCGCGCCGCCGTGAACGACAACACCTTTATCCGCGTGAATAACGACGGCAAAACGGTGATGCTTTCGCAGATATTCGACTGGTATAAAGACGATTTCATTAAATCAGACGGGTCAGACCTCGCCTTCATCAACAAGTATCGCACGACCAAGATACCGGAGAGCTACAAGAAAGAATTCTATACCTACGACTGGAAGCTGAATAAGCAGTAGATCAGTCGCCCTTCGTACTTTCGCCCGTAAAGTAATCTGCTTTGTGTTTGAAGAGCACGTTGAAGGTGGTGAGACTGCCGTAGATGCGTGTGATGTACTGCTGCATCTCGACCTTTTCCGCATCCGAGAGTTTAGCGTGCGCGTTGATCTTCTGCTCCATCACCCGCAGGCGGTCGCGCAGCATGACGATCTTATGAAAAAAGGTCTCAATGGGCACTTCCTTGCCCTGGAGTGAAGTATCTGCCGGTTGCAGGATCAGGGTACCGCCGTCCCATTTATCTGCCATATGGATCACCTCTGTGGCATCACTCCAGTGCTGTAATATCTTGATGAGCGATTCTTCCAGCTCGTTAAAGCTGATATCCATATCGGTGGCAACACGCTCGATCACCTCCACATGGGTGTCTTTGAGCATGGCGCGGATGCCTTTATCTACATAGCATATATCATATGCCCGCTTGTGCACCATCACCACCACCCCAACGCCATGTTCCGGATGCCGGATACGACTGCCTACGCCTAATGTTTCCATAACCAGTGTTTTGATGCAAGTTTAGTGAGAAAGTGCGGAAGGGAAAAGGATATTATTCTCTGATGATGAAAGCATGGATGGAAAGGCAATACAATGCGAATGAAAGCGGTCTTTTGATTAGCCGATTAGCCGGTTAGGGGACTACATATTAGCACAATGTGCTGATGTGTATGTGTTGGATAGGGTGTGATATTGGGGGATGCAGACAGAGTGGATAGGTCTATCCGGTGCATAAAAAAACCCGTTTGCCACGACAACAAACGGGTATATGTGCTGAACACGACTTCAGCACTTCACACTATCTTTTTTCAAAACGGCACACATGGGGCGCCTGATTACCAAAGCTGACCACGAAGAGGTATGATCCTTTCGGGAGCTGGTCTACGGCAACCATTTGTGTTTTATTTCCCGGCTCCACCATTTCGGTGTATTCCAGATGTTCCCGCATGTTCAAATCAACGATCGAATACTGCAACTGCACTTGTTCCGAAACCGTGAAGGAAAACTGCATCACCTTATCTACCGGGTTTGGAAACACACAAACAAAGTCAGAAACTATGTTCATGCATGGCAAAAGCTTCTGCAAAGATGCCGCTTTTTTGTTTCCATCGGAAGTTTCAGTAATAATCCTATAGAAAGCGGTTACGGATGCTGACTGATTATACGTGCGGGAATACGTTTTGGTTGCATGGGCATCGATCGTTTCCATTTCCTCGAAGACGCTGCCATCGAGCGTGCGTTCCACGATATATCTTGTTCCCGGCGGCACCCGGCCTGCGGTCCATTCGATCACGGCGTTGCCGTCCTCATTGCAATAAGCAGCATTTGCCTGTACATATTCAGCGGCCTGCGGATCCGCAGCGGTAAACACATGCAGCACCGCGCCTTTCTCACTGCCGGCGAGTACATCGTCCCGCCCATCGCCATCCATATCCCGCACGGCGATCATACCGGCTGCATGGGCACAAACAACCGGTTCGCTGAAAGCCGGCGTGCCCGTTGTTGAGGTATTGAAATACACTTCCGCCAGTTCGCTATCCTGAACGTTCGAGGTGGCTACTATATCAAATTTACCATCACCATTCACATCGCCCACAGCCACGCCATAGGCTGCCATGGTGGTGATGGATTCAGGTGCATGCAATGCGATGGAATTACCGGTGGAAACATTTTGCCAAATCGATATCACATCAGACGGGAAATGGGCCGTTACGACTTCCGGCAGAAAATCGCCATTCATATCGCCCATATCCAGCGCGTGCACCGGCGATGCGGAGATGATCTGCATGGCGGCGGAGAACCGGAACTGATCGGCGCGGAAATCGGTCAAATTGGAAAATATGAGCAACCCATCCGCAGTGGCACAAATGATGTCCGGGTTGCCGTCGCCATTCAGGTCGCCGGCTTTCATGTCATTCACGGTGTTGCCGGTGAGGAGTTCAGCGGCAGGCGCAAAGGCAGCACCTTCTCCGAAGGACCCGTTATTGCGGTAACACACCAGTTTGTCGTTCTCTATGGTCAGGATATCCTTGCGGCCATCCATATTGATATCCACGGCCATCAGGCGGTCGACAGCGGCGGTGGTTTCCAGGATACGGAAGGATTCGAATGTGCAGGCGGGACCTTTGGTGGTATTAAGCGCCACCCCTACCCCTGCGCCATCCGTCAGCGATACGATGAGGTCAGGGCGATGATCGCCGGAGATATCCTGCAGTACCAGTGCGCCGATGGTGCCCGAGAGTAGTTCCGGGCCATGCACAGCGGTATATTCGGGTTTAGGTGTAGCGTCATCTGCGGATGATCGCAGGAAAAACACCGGTGCAGTGCCGGCCTCCGTGATCATAGCCACATCGGGATAGCCATTGGCATCCAGATCGGCGACAACGAGCGAACGTAATCCAGAGTTATCTCCGGGCGCACTCAGAGAAATGGCCGACTGCAGAGCAGGCTGAGCAAATACTTCAGATGTGTAAAAACCCAGGCATACAAACATGCACACCGGGCGCATACAGGGGTGATAGCGCATGGCAGGACTTTTCTTTTCTACTTGACTCCTCAAATTTCCTGTATACTATGCACTTGCTCAATGATCCGGGGAGTCAGTTATACAGCAGGGGAAGTTTAAAATGTATGTAAAACCATACACTCCTGCTATCGGCCTGCGAAAATTCCTGTATTTTTAAACTATGAGCACCAATTATGAGAATATGCAGGCCAAGGATTTCGCCGATCATTGCGTGAACGCCCTGGCTGACATCAAGCGTGCCATGCCCAAAACCTGGGATTCGGCACTGGATCCCTACCGTCAGGCTATCCGTGAGCAGGCGAGATCGGCTGCTGCGACCAACACCCATGCCGTGTTGATGCTTTTGAAAAAGGCGAATGTGGCGAGCGTGAATGACACCGTTCTGCGCATGCAGCATTTCTTTCTGATGGCGGCGTACTGCACAATGGTATAGTCGGCGGGCAGTCTTTACCCTATCGCCCACTGAATGAAGTAGGGCATGATATCCGACCAGGTTTGCAGATTGTGTTCCCCTTCCTTTACGAGTACGAATTGTATATCCGTCTTATCGGAGTATCCTTTGCGTTTGAGTTCGGTGATCAGATCAAGGGTGTCGTCGATGGCATCGATCAATCCGTTCTTATTGCGGTCGGCCCTTTCGTCGTGGGTCCCCGCTTCGAACCAGAATTTCAATCCGGCGCGTTTTTCCGTATTCCGGATCATGTGGTGCACGATGCGGTGTTTATCGTCCTTGTACCCCCGGTTATAGGCCTTCATCCGCCACCACAGGCTGCCGGAGAACACACCCACTTTGCTGAAGACATCCGCATGATTCCAGGCGATGTCGAGGGCACTGAGTCCGCCCATACTCCAACCGGCGATCACATTCTTGCGCTTATCGCGTGACACGCTGTAGGAGCTGCGGATGAAGGGCACGAGTTCCTCCACCACAAAGGCCATGTAATAGCCTGCCTTGGCTCCGCGGAGTTTAAAATCGGGCATGGAGCTGCTACCGTACTCCTGCAGTCTTTCCTCATTGGCATGGATACCTACGACCACCGTGTGCGGAAAGGTGTTGCGGTCATATCCTTCCTGCAGGATGCCGGGCAGATTCATGGGACGTATATCCTGCCCATCATTGAGCCAAAGCACCGGATACGGCTTGTTCTTGTAATCCGGCGGGAGGATGACGGTAAGCTGCACTTCCCGGTTCAGGAATGAGGACCGGAGAAATACTTCCTGCACGTGCACAGCTGAAACGGATGTAGATTTCATCAACTGCCGTAAAATTAATCTAAATGCAATAACGGTATGGTGACTTTCCACAGCCATTACTCCGTTTTGGACTAACTTTGCCGCTATATTTGAAAAAACACAATATTTTGGAACTCAACGAACAAAAACACACGTGGCAATCTTCCGTTCTGGGCCTTCAGATGGAGATGCTTTCCTTTGGTACAGGCGGTTTCCCCCTCATCCTCTTCCCTACCTCCATGGGCATGCACAATGAGAACAGGGATTTTAAACTGATCGAATCCATCGGCTGGTTCATTGAGCAGGGTATTGTGAAAGTGTATTGTCCCGACAGCATTGATAAGCACAGCTGGTATAACAAGGAAGCCTCGCCGGCCGACCGCGTGAAGAACCATATCTTATATGATCAGATGATCATGGAGGAGATACTGCCGGGGATCCAGCATGATACCGGCCACAGCCGCTTAGGTGTTGCCGGTTGCAGTTTCGGCGGCTATCATGCCTGCAATTTTGCGTTCCGTCACCCCGAAACGGCGGCCGTGATGATCTCCCTGCATGCCAAGTTCGATATTACGGGGCAGCTCGATGGTCATTACGACGACAACGTATATTTCAATAACCCGCCGGATTTCGTGCCCGACCTGAGTCACGACCATTTGTGGAAGATGCAGATCTTCCTGGGTTCTGCGGAGTATGATATGTGTCTGGATGCCAACTATCACATGGCCCATCTGCTGGGCACCAAGCAGGTACCGCATTTGCTGGAGGTGGAGCCGGGCGACAAACACGACTGGCCGTGCTGGCGCAAACAAATGCCAAGATTTTTATCTTTGATCAACTACGACACCATTTATTCCTGAACCAACCCAATATCCGATATGAAGAAGATAGGTATAGTACACGGCATGGAAGACAGTTTCCCTGTGGCATTTATTGATCGCATCAACAGCAAGCGCGTTGACGGGATCATTGCAGAGCCCATCACGATCGACAAGGTGATGCAGGGAGAAGCGAGCGGCTTTGATGTATTGTTCGACCGTATTTCCCATGATGCGCCTTTTTACCGCGCATTCATGAAGAATGCAGCCATCTGCGGTACTGCCGTGATGAACAATCCGTTCTGGTGGAGTGCCGATGAGAAATTCTTCAACAACGCGCTCGCCGTGAAGATCGGCATACCGGTGCCGAATACCGTGTTGCTGCCTTCGCACGACCTGCCAAAGAATACGAAGAGCACCTCGTTCCGCAACCTGAAATACCCACTCGACTGGGAAACGATCTTCAGCTATGTAGGCTTTCCGGCCTATATGAAACCGCATGACGGCGGCGGATGGCGCGGTGTTTCCAAGGTGAGCACCATGGAGGAATTTTTCTCCAAGTATGCCGAGACTGGTGATGATGTGATGATCCTGCAAAGCGAGGTCACCTTCGATTACTATTTCCGTTGTTATTGCCTCGGCGGCAAATACGTGCACATCATGTATTACGAACCGCGTAATCCGCACCACCTGCGTTATACCTGGAACGGTCCGGAAGCGCCACAGAGTCTGCTCGACACCGTGCGCACTTACACCCTGGCATTGAACCAGGCGTTGGGTTACGATTTCAACACCGTTGAATGGGCTGTAAAAGACGGCATTCCCTACGCCATCGACTTCTGCAATCCCGCTCCGGATGCCGATCAGTCGTCAGTAGGCGATGCCAATTTCGAATGGGTGGTAGAACATGCCGCACTGGTTGCCATTGAGCGTGCCCTGCAGCATAAGGCCGGTCAGGACAACCTGACCTGGGGCACTTACGTTCGGAATTCCGTGAGTGGCATTCCGCACGCCCGGGAAACACAACCGGTTTTTAATCCTGCACTGAAATACTAATACACTATATTTTCGTACATCACCAATGAGCATGTTTAAGGATTTTACGCTGGGCATTGAAGAGGAGTTCCAGATCATTGACCCCGAAACACGGGACCTTGCACACAGGAAGCATCACATTATCGAGAATGCGAGCCGCTACGAGGTAGACATCAAGGCCGAAATGCACCAGAGTGTGGTGGAAGCCGCTACCGGTATTTGCCGCGATATCACTGATGCGCGTAATCAGGTAGTGCAGTTGCGGAAGATGATCGCCGAACTGGCCGACAAAGACAACCTGAAGATCGCGGCTGCGGGCACCCACCCTTTTGCTGCGTGGGAAGAACAACTCATTACCAATCATCCTCGTTATCAGGAGATCGTCAATGAATTTCAGGAAGCCGCACGCAGCAACCTCATCTTTGGTCTGCATGTGCATATCGGCATGCCTTCGCGGGATGTGGCCGTGTTCATGATGAACTCGCTGCGGTATTTCATACCGCACATCTTCGCCCTGTCCACCAACAGTCCCTTCTGGGAAGGAAGAGATACCGGATTCAAATCATTCCGCACCAAGGTGTTTGATAAATTCCCGCGCACGGGTATTCCGGATGAGTTCAATGATGCGAGTCATTTCGACAACTTCATTGCCCTGCTGGTGAAGACGAACTGTATCGACAACGGCAAGAAGATATGGTGGGACCTGCGGGTGCATCCATATTTCAACACTATAGAATTCAGGATGTGCGATATCCCACTGCGCACGGATGAAACCATTGCCCTCGCGGCGCTGATGCAGGCGCTGACCGCCAAATTATACCGCCTGATGAAAAGCAATATCGGCTGGCGCGTTTACGACCGGGCGTTGATCCAGGAAAACAAATGGCGTGCAGCACGTTATGGTATCAGCGGTAAGCTGATCGACTTCGGTAAACAGGAAGAGGTGGATACAAGTGCACTGGTTTTGGAATTGCTCGATTTTGTAGATGATGTAGCTGATGAACTCGGCAGCAGAAATGAACTCGAGAACATCCGCTGGATACTGCAGAATGGCACCGGTGCCGACAGACAGGTGAAGCAGTATTACGACAGAAACCGGGATTTCCAGCAACTGACCGACTATATCATATCAGAGACCTATATGGGACTTTGATTACTGATCACATAAAAAGAGCGCTGTTACAACTGTAGCAGCGCTCTTTTTTTATATCAGGATCTGATTTTATTCAATGATCATTTCGCGCTGCACACGGTACTGACCCAGCATCACGTCGACAATATACACTCCAGAGGGGATCTTATCCGTGAGGCGAATATCAGCAAGCACATAACCATCCATGGCATCAACAAAGGATTCATACACCAACTGGCCTACCATGGAATAGATGCGGATGCCGGCCTGCCCGTTTGCATCGGTGGCAAACTGTGCTTCCAATGTACATATACCCTGGTTCGGATTCGGATAGATGGAACATAGTGCTTTTGCATCCTCATGATATGGAGCAACCTCACGACAGGTTTGAACTACAGAGAAACTCTTTGAAGTACCGGTGCAACCGGTAGCATCTACCTGTGTAACTTTATAATTGCCGGATGAAGTAGCATTGTATTTATTGGTGGTAGCTCCAGCCAAAGCAACAGCCCCTTTATACCATTGGAAGGTGCTGCCGATCTTATTCTTTGTGCTCAGCTTGACCGGATTATTCACACACAGGTCATTGGAGGCAGATGTATTGGATACGCTGGGCTTCGGGTTGTTATTGACCGTAACGGCCTGGATCGGTGATTCTGTGATACAACCCGCAGGAGCTGTGAAACGCACCTTGTAATTTCCGGAAGTAGTGACCGTGTACACAGCGTTGGTCGCGCCTGCCACCGGCACACCGGATTTGAACCATTGATAGGTGAAGCCGGAGATGATCGGGCTGGCCGTGAACACAACATCACCACCTTTACAAAACACCAGCGGCCCATCAGCGCTTACAGCGGGTGTGATGATATCTTCATCGGTCACCAGATCGCAGTCGTTGTTCACGCCATCACAAATATCAGTAACACCCGGTCGAACGGCATTATTGGCGTCGTTACAATCCAGTGCATTGATCACATAACCCGCCGGCAGGGAACAGGAAAGTTGAGTAACACCGGGATTTCCATAGCCATCTGCATCAACATCCGCATAATACAGGGTTTGACCGATCACCATAGGATCTGCGTTATCGATCAATCCATTACAGTTGTTATCGATACCATCGCAGATTTCAACAGCCAAAGGGAATATGGCACTATGCAAGTCATTACAATCAGTACTATCTAAAACAAAACCGGGCGTGATGAAGCAGAACAGTTGTGCTTCGGACTCGTCGCCGAATCCGTCGCCATCTGCATCAGCAAAGAACCAGGTGCGGTCACCCACATCCGGATCATTATCGTCAAGCAAGCCATCACAATCATCATCCAGCAGATTACAAACTTCAGGGCTACCATGCGTTACCGCAGAATCAGCATCATTGCAGTCGCCATAATTATCAATATAGAATGGCGGAACAAAGCAGTTAAGGGATGTTGCGGCATAGTTCCCTACCCCATCGCCATCCATATCGGCATACCAAATGGATTG
>DAIMYJ010000014.1:27388-32634 GCA_036734545.1 Chitinophagales bacterium | reverse complement strand
TCGAGGCTTCTGACACCGCGCAGATCCGGCACCTGGCTGGCGGCACCGGGGTCGGCACCTTCATATTCGTAGTATGTGTAAGGTCTGAGGGTATCCGGTGCTGCAATATCGCGAATGGAATAGCCCTGAAACCCGAAGGTATCCGGGATACCGGCAGCGTCCAGCAGCGTTTTTGGGATATCTATGAGTTCTACGAAATCATCGGCGATAGAATCCGGTGTTGGGAACCATGCCGGATAGCGGATGAACATCGGCACGTGCGTAGATTCCTCGATCGCAAATGCTTTCGCGCGCATTCTGTGTTCACCCATGATATAGCCGTTATCGCTGGTGAACAGAATGAGCGAACTGTCCGTCTCACCCCACGTATCGAGCCTGTCCATGATGCGGGAAACATTATCATCCACACCGATGAGACAGGCAAATCTATCCATGGTAAAATCTACCGTTGCCGCAGAATCCTTCACCCATGTAGACTGAGCACCTGTATACATGGATGGGTAAAGCGTTTCGTATGGATAAAAGTTATCCGGGAACGGCATCGTATCATTGATATACAAGCCTGCATCTGTCGACCTCGGAGTATTCGGGGTGTGGGGTGCCAACGGGAAAAAGAACAGGGCAAACGGCTGATCACTGTGCACCGCTGCACTATCCAGAAAATAATTGATATAGTCGTTGAAGGCGTTGGTGATATGGCCCGGAACATACACGTTCACGCCATTCACCTTGATCACGGTATTCTTATAAAGCTCTTCATCACCGAGATCCACCCAGTAGTCAAACTCACTGGGGGCAGGGAAACCGTTACCGTATTTACCGATGAAACCTGTATAATACCCTTCATCATGTAGAATTTTCTGGATCATCGGTAATGCCGTATTCAGGTCATCCCCGTTGTTAAAAGTGCCATGCTGATGACTGTATAAACCTGTGTAAACAGAAGCGCGGCTCGGACCGCAGAGCGGCGTTGGCGCATAGGCCTGATGGAAATTCACGCCTTCATTGGCGATACGTTCGATGTTGGGCGCTTCGAACCAGTCGGGCGCTCCGGTAGGGCGATATTCGTCATACCGTCCGTCGTCAACCATGATAAACACAATATTGGGTTTATCCGGTGCCTGTGCATGCAGAGTGGTGCCTGAACTGAGCACCAAAGCGCAAGCAAGTTGCGTGAGTAGCCTAGTTATCTTCATTGTGTGTTTCAATAATGGGGATGTGCGCCCCCTAACCAAAGGATGATTTGGCAAATCTAGCAAAAATTACCCTTTGGCAAGCGTTCAATGTCACAAAAGTGTGCATATCTCATCGTGGATAAATGGTCCCGTAAGCCCGCAGAATCTCGCTAATTTTGCTTTCTATGCCCGCCAAACGGAAGATCAAGCTGGCCATTCTGGACATGTACGACAACGCCCCCAACGAGGGTATGCGTTGCTTACTGGATTTGGCAGAGGGTGCCGGTGAGGAGGTGGAATGGGAGGTGTTCGATATACGACATAGGAACGAAGTACCTGACAAGCGTTTCGATATTTACATCAGTTCCGGCGGTCCGGGAAGTCCGTACGACGGGGAGGACAAGGAATGGGAGGCCAAATTCTTCAAACTGATCGATTCGCTTTGGACACATAATGCCAACGGCCATGATCGCAAAAAGTACTTCTTTGCCATCTGTCACAGTTTTCAGCTACTGAGCCGGCATTTTGCCCTCGGCGATGTATGCAAACGCCGCAGCACGGCCTTTGGCGTCTTCCCCATCTTCAAAACCGAACAGTCGAAGCAGGACAAGATGTTCAGAAGCCTGCCCGACCCGTATTATGTGGTGGACAGTCGCGACTGGCAATTGATCGAACCGGACCATACCGTTTTCACGCGATTAGGGGCCAGTATATTAGCGATGGAGAAAAAACGTGAGCACGTACCGCTGCCCAGAGCGGTCATGGCCGCGCGACTGAGTGATGAGTTTTACATGACCCAGTTCCATCCCGAAGCCGATGCCGAGGGTATGCTCAGGCACTTCGCCAAGCCCGAAAGGCGTGAAACGATCGCGAAGAACCATGGCGAGTGGAAACTGGACGAGATGATCCGCAACCTCACCGACCCGGAGAAGCTGCCCCTCACGCACAGCGAGGTGATACCCAATTTCCTGCGCAAATCCATACAGGCGTTGAAAAATGCAGATGCCTGACCACACAGAATATCCCGATAACTATTCATCATCTAACAGCTTATGATCCCATCTGCACGCAAAGCTTTCAACGCTTCCTTCACCGATGAGCGGTATGCCGCATTCAAACAGGCCTGTCAGGAGCGCTTCCACAAGCAGATAGAGTTCAAGATCTGCGAAACACCGGTATTTGTGGATGCCGCCTTCAGCAAACAGGTGATCGAAGCCGGAGAGGCCATCATCGATCAGATCCTGGACCCGGCCTTTGCTGCCATGACGGACAAAGCCATTCCGGAGTCACTTTTCGTTCCCGGTGACGAGGGCAGGCCGACGGTGATCGCGCTGGATTTCGGTATATGCCGCGATGTCAACGGCGGCCTGATCCCACAACTCATTGAGATGCAGGGATTTGCATCACTTTATGCCTGGCAGCATGAACTCGGCCGCAATTACCGGCGCTTCTTCGATGTGCCGGATGATGTAAACCATTTGTTCGGCGGTCTGGATGAAGCCGCTTACATAGAGGTGCTGCGCAAAGCCATTGTGGCTGACCATGACCCGAAGGAAGTGATCCTGCTGGAAATAGAGCCTGACAAGCAGAAGACCTGGATCGATTTCTACCTGACGCGCGAGATGCTGGGCATAGAACCGGTGTGTATCTCTGCCGTTATCAGGGAGGGAAAGCAGCTCTTCTATATGCATGACGGCGAAAAACGCCGCATCAGGCGCATCTATAACCGACTGATCTTTGATGAACTGTCCGGCCGCGCCGATCTGCAGCGCCAGTGGAACCTCACAGAGGAGGCTGACGTGGAATGGGTGTGCCACCCCAACTGGTTCTTCCGCATCAGCAAGTACACCCTCCCCTTCATACAACATGCCAGCGTGCCGCAAACCCTTTTCCTCAAAGACCTCCAGTCGCCACCCGCCGACCTGGAGAACTGGGTGCTAAAGCCGCTATTCTCATTTGCCGGCCACGGCGTGATATTCAATATCACCCCTGAAGCCATGAGTGGTGCCATGCAGCAGCCCGAAAATTTCATCCTCCAGCGCAAGGTCACCTATGCACCCGTTGTGGAAACACTCGATGAACCGGCCAAGGCTGAATTGCGTTTGATGTATATCTGGGAAAAAGACAGCAAGCGCCCGAAACTGGTCACCAACCTCGCGCGATTGAGCAAAGGCATGATGATCGGCGTGGATTTCAACAGGAATAAGACATGGGTGGGGGGAACGGTGGGGTATTATGCGGTGAGCGGTGAATGGTGAGTGGTGAATCGTGAGTCGTGAGTCGTGAATGGTGATACCGATAGCAATCGGGATTGAGTGACAATAGGATAATTATACTTGATATTTCATTTCTCATTCCTCATTTCTCATTCCTGATACCAATACAAAGTATTGAATCGTTCTATCATTTTTATATTAGCTACTGCGTTACAACATAAACTCCTTAAAAAATGAAACACCGGATACTGATCATGGCTTTGGCGGTTGTTGTCGGTTGCAGCAAGGAAGATGAACTTGCGGATGCGCTGATGACGAACGGGTCTTTTGAGTTGAATGGAAATTTCAGCACCGAGGACTGGACCGTGAGCGGTGGCAGTTCTTCTGCGGATGTGCCGACGGGCGGCGGAAGTTATGCGCTGCGTCTCGATCCGCAGGGATTTCCGGGAGAGGGTTATGCCGAATATGTGATCTCCGGTCTCACCGGGACGCAGGATATTACGATCACTGCTTTTATTAAGGCATTTGGCGACTGGCCGGGGTCCATTACCATTCGCAAACGCACAGCCGATAATGTGTTGACCGTATTAGCCACCGCATCATCCAACACCAATGTCTGGGAAGAAAAAACCCTGGCTATTTCCGGCAATTTCGAGGAAGGTGATGAACTGATCATCAAATTGTCGGCAGGCAGTACCGAAATTCCGGTAGACACTAAATATGTATTGTTCGATCTGATCACGGTTACACAAAATTGAGCGGCCCCGCATTTTGAGATCTTCCTATTCTTCGTCGGGTATTCGACTGCTGCTGTTGCTGGGTGGTGCAACGATGGTGTTATTGGGGCGCGATGTATTCATGTATCAGAGCTGGTCAGTGATCCTGCTGATCGTGCAGTTACTGGTGCTGGATATGATGCTGAAGGAAAGCAACATTTTCGAAACACCTTTTTTCCGATTCTTTTATATCCTCACCGGCATCTGGTTCATCGGTGCATTGTTCATCCTGATGCACTGGCCGGGCGGAAATGCGTTGATCACACTGAGCATGGTGGGTGGCGCTGCAGTATACAGTGTGCGTGCAGCGAAAAAACCAACGCTGCGATTCCTCGACTTCGCCAAGTGGATATGGGTGGTGAGTATTGCGGTATCTGCCGCTTTCAGCCTGTGGAAATTACCCTATGCCGATATCCTTACTTTCTTACCTACAGGCGCTTTTTTCCTGCTGATGCTCGCCTATTTCCTGGCACCGAAAGACCGCACCCGCGAGGAGGAGACCGAGCCGGAAGACAAGCCTATCGATCAGTTATAACAGATGCTCACGCTTCTGCCGCGATAGTTTCCGGCATGGCCACTTCTTCTGAATCGTCAATTTTATCCAGCTCGAATACCGTGGCACCATCATCGCGGAAATGATACGGGAGTTTGAATTTTCTGCCGAAGCGTATCTCCTGTTGTGTGTACGAATAACGCGCATACACATCCTGCGATGTGGTCTCGTTGAATCCTTTGATCATAACAAGCAATTCAATTTCTGACTCTGCAATATCCTGTGCTGTCATGCCCCATAAAGGACTTGATTCATTGATATAATGCACCATGGTCCAGTTGAGCGGGAAATAGGTGATCCTGTTATTATCTATGGTCAGCGGAAAGAATTTTCTGGTAGACTTACCATTCTCTGAGATCACAATGGCGAGCGTCACCTTCACTTCCAATTCAGTGAGATGGTGATTGCGCTCATTCGCTGCGCGGAACATGATACCGATGCCTTCTTTATACGGGCCGATGAGCGCATCTTTAGAAAAGCGGATGCTATGCGGTGTCTTCGAAAAGCGTCCATACATCAGACCGGT
>DAIMYJ010000014.1:16726-27288 GCA_036734545.1 Chitinophagales bacterium | reverse complement strand
GATGTACAGGATGAATTTCCACCAGCGCATGGTGAGCAGTTCATGGAAGAGGAGTTTCTTCTCCCCCACCCTGATCACATTGAAGTCGCCGGATCGTGAAATGATGCGTTGAACGCCTTCCTTGTATCGGTTGGTAAAACCAAATTCATCGCCTTTATCCTGCTGTGTGGTCAGGCGGCGGGCAAATTTTTCTTTAAGTCGCATGGTAGGTAAATGGGATCACCGGACAAATGTAGAATTCCTGTCCGTGATTACCATATACCGAATATGCCCATGAAAAGTTCCGACGATCAATCCACTTCCACCATAGCACCCGCTTTCTTGCGTTCGTGCTCCAGGAGGTGGATCTTGCGCAGGCGGATGTTGAGTGGCGTTACCTCTACCAGTTCGTCCTCATCGATGTATTCCATCGCTTCCTCCAGAGGCATGCGATGCGGCGGTTCCAGCTGCACTTTGTCGTCGCTGCCGCTGGCGCGCATGTTGGTGAGTTTCTTGGTACGGGTGATGTTCACTACCAGGTCATTATCGCGGCTGTGTTCGCCGATGATCTGTCCCTGATATACATCTTCGCCGGGGCCTATGAAGAAATAGCCCCTGTCCTGCAGTTTATTCAACGCGTAAGCAATGGATACACCGGTCTCATGCACGATCAACACACCGTTGATGCGCGATGGCATATCGCCTTTCCAGGGCTCATAGGCCTTGAATCGATGGCTCATGATGGCCTCACCCTGTGTGAGGTTGAGGATATTGGTACGGAGTCCGATGATACCGCGTGAGGGAATATTGAATTCGAGGTGGGTGCGATCGCCGCGGGTATGCATCATCACCAGTTCGCCTTTGCGCTGGCTCACGGCCTCGATCACCTTACCGGCAGATTCCTCTGTGGTTTCCACCGCTAATATTTCAATCGGCTCGCAGCGCTGGCCGTCGATCTGCTTGATGATGACCTTGGGTTGCCCGAGTTGTAATTCATAACCTTCACGGCGCATGGTCTCTACGAGGATACCCAGGTGCAGAATGCCCCTGCCGAACACCATGAATGAATCGGCACTGTTGGTCTCCTCCACCCGCAGGGCAAGGTTCTTCTCGATCTCTTTGTAGAGACGATCGCGGAGGTGACGGCTGGTCACATATTTTCCTTCCTTACCGAAAAATGGCGAGTCGTTACTTCTGAACAGCATGCTCATGGTAGGCTCGTCGATCGGAATACCGGGCAGTGCTTCAGGGTTCTCGAAGTCGCCGATGGTGTCGCCGATCTCAAAACCTTCCACGCCGGTGATGGCACAGATCTCGCCGCTGTTGGCTACTTCTGCCTTCACTTTACCGAGGCCTTCGAATACCAGCACTTCCTTCACCTTGCTCTTTACGATGCTGCCGTCGCGCTTCACGAGCGATACGTTCTGGCCGGGGCGTACAGAGCCTCTGGCGATGCGTCCGATGGCGATACGGCCGATATAGCTGGAGAAGTCAATACTGGTGACCATCATCTGAAGGGTTCCGTCAGCCGTTGCCGGAGCCGGAACGTGATCGATGACCATATCGAGCAGGGCAGCCACATCGGTGGTGGGCTTGCGGAAGTCGTTACTCATCCAGCCGAACTTGGCAGAACCGTAAACGGTGGGGAAATCCAGCTGCTCTTCGGTTGCACCGAGGTTGAACATGAGGTCGAACATCGCCTCGTGCACTTCGTCGGGCTTACAATTCTCTTTATCTACCTTGTTGATGACCACGCAGGGCTTGAGGCCGAGCGCGATGGCCTTGCTGAGCACATAGCGTGTCTGGGGCATGGGGCCTTCGAAGGCATCCACCAGCACAAGTGCGCCGTCAGCCATATTGAGCACGCGCTCCACCTCGCCACCGAAGTCGGCGTGGCCGGGCGTGTCTATGATGTTGATCTTCACATCTTTATAGCGAACAGAAACATTCTTGGAAACGATCGTGATACCGCGTTCCCTTTCCAGCTCATTGTTGTCCAGGATGAGCTCGCTGTGCTCCTTGCTGAAAAGTTCACAATGATGCATGATCTTATCGACCAGCGTTGTCTTGCCATGATCGACGTGGGCGATGATGGCGATATTGCGTATAGATTGCATAAAAACGGCTGCAAAGGTAACGCTTTTACAGACAGGAACGCAGGAATACAGCAGAATTAACCCGCTTTTAGCGGCTCAGGGCCACATAATCCTTGATGAGGGTGCGCACAAAGCCCACCTTATCGGCCGGCACCTTATCGAGGCCCATGCGCTCTTTGGCTGCATAGCAGACCTCCACGAGGGCATCGTCGTGGGCGTCGTTCTTGTATTTGAGGTACTTGTCCATGGCCTCCTTGAACAGCAGCATCTCCTGCTCGGAGAAGAGGGTGGCCTGCGGGTATACCGGGGTGTAGGTGTCGAGGGTGCGGATGTTCAGGATATCGCGGAGCTGCAGTTGCTGCGAGGGTTTGATGCGCACCACGGTAGTGTTGGCCACCATATCGCCCAGGCGCTGAGCCTTATCGGTGGAGCTGATGAGCATGATACCGATGGAGCCCAGCGAGAACAGGATGTCGATCGGCCGCAGCGCCCAGCGCATCAGGTAGTCGTTGAGCGAGGGTTCGGTACCGGTGAGCTTCACCACCTTGATACCCAGCAGCCGCTTGCCGATGGACTGCCCGTCGAAGAACACTTCGCAGAACAGATGATAGAACAGCAGGATGGGCAGGGTGACCAGATACAGGAACACCCCTCCGGGCATGATACCGGTAGAAACCAGTGCCGACGATAAAATGAGCAGACCGATACCATAACACAGGGTATCCACCACATTGGCAAAAATGCGGTCGCGCACCTGTGCCAGTTCGTAATTGATGGACACATTCTGCGTGGTGATGATATCGATGGTGCGCATACCGGTCATAAAAATACACGGATTCTCCTATGCCGCTGCTGCCGTGTTCAAAATGTGGAAAAAATGTGCCCCTACTCCCCTATTGCGCAGCGTGGTATAGGAAAAATACGATATTTACCGTTCCTATTCATTCCCATGCGCGAAACGAGTTTCATCCGGCAGAACAAAGACAAGTGGCAGGCCTTCGAGGAGAAATTTGAGCAGGATGCCGATCCGGAGAAAGTCAGCAACCTCTTCATTCAGATCACCGACGACCTCTCTTATGCGCGCACCTACTACCCGAACCGTTCGGTCAAGATCTATCTGAACAATTTGGCGCAGCGTGTTTTCCAGACCATTTATCGCAATCGCGTGCGCAAACGCCAGCGATTCGCGCTATTCTGGAAAGAGGAATTGCCGCAGCACATGTATAACGGTCGGCGGCAGTTGCTATTCACCTTTTTATTATTTGCCATCTCTTTCCTGATCGGCATGTTCAGCAGCATGCATGATCCGCAGTTTGCCCGGTTCATTCTGGGCGATGAATATGTGGCCATGACCGAGCAGAACATTGCCAGCGGTGACCCTATGGCGGTCTATAAGGAGATGAATCAGTTCGATATGTTGCTGGGCATCACGCTAAACAACCTCTGGGTATCCTTCCTCATGCTGGCGTTCGGCATTTTCTTTGGCGTGGGCACAGCCTATTTCATTGTGTTCAACGGCATCATGATCGGTGCGTTCCAGTATTTCTTCATTGAGCGTGGATTGTTTTGGGAATCCTTTCTCACCATATGGGTGCATGGCGCACTGGAAGTATCGGCCATCGTCATCGCCGGTATGGCAGGCATTACGCTGGGCAAAGGTTTGTTATTCCCCGGCACTTATACCCGATTGCAGTCGTTCCGCAAACACGGACTGCAGGCGGTGCAGATATTCATGGGTGTAGCGCCGGTCATCGTGCTGGCCGCCATCAATGAGAGTTTCCTCACCCGCTACACGGAAACACCGGATGTGGTGCGCGGACTGCTCATCGCCGTGGAGTTCGGGTTCATGTTCTTTTATTACATCTATTATCCGCGACAAAAAGCCAAACTGGGTTTCAACATACACAAGCGCAGTGACGAGATACCGCCTGACCGCACACCGGATATCCGCTTCGGCAGTATCAAGACCAATGGCCAGATCTTTTCAGACAGCTTTCAGTTGTTCCGCAGTTATTTCCTGCCTGCATGTGCATTGACCGCTATCGTTACCATACTGTGGTGTGCTGCCTATTTTCTGTGGGTGGAGGGCTTTGAGGATGTATATCACGAAGTCCAGGTATTGCGCGTACTGGCGATAGTGGAAGCGCTCAGCGATTTCCGGCATCTGACCACCTATCGCAACGTATTCAACTTCACCACCTATGAAGGGCAGCCATTATTGAAACCGGGGGCGATACTCTTCCTGATGAATGTGCTGAGCATGAGCCTCATTACCGCATTCGGCGTGCACATGGTAGCGCGTGCGCGTGAGAAACTGTATACATTCTCGCTTCCGGCATTTCTGCGGTTCACGCTGCAGCACGGATGGAAGATACTCGGCCTCTTTATATTGTTGCACAGTGTGTTGCTTATTGATCTCGGCATCAGCAGGATCATTTTCTTTGCGTGTATCCCGGCGTGCATGTTGCTGTTCGCCGGATGGTCCATGATACGCGGAGCGCAAACCGGTGCTTACTTCTTCCGGTATTTCCTGCAAACCGAATTATTGTTCCTACCGCTGATATTATTGAGCATCATGATGGCCTGCCTGTCGCATTCCATGCTGGCGGCACTCAATGTGCAATTGGTCACCTGGAATATTCCCTTTGATGCGCTGCTCTATGAAGCCATTCAGGATATTTCCATCACTGCCGGCCTGATGTTCACCATCTTTATGATGGTGGGAATGATGGCTGTGAACATGGGCCTGCTGATGTTCAGCCTGCGCGAAACAGAAACAGCCGATGACCTGCAGCAACGCATTCAGCAACTCGTAACCGCTAAAAACCAGCCCAACGGATGAGAGCATTAGTTGCCGTTGTGTTGCTGTGGATGGCTTCGCTCAATGTTTGGGCACAGGAGTCTCCCGTTTATCATCCCATTGACCGTTCGGCCTGGCAAGAGGCTATAGAAGATGTGTCGTATCTGGAAAAAGCACCGGAAGAAAAAATACCGGACATGGAAATGCCAGAGCCTGACACACCGATTCCCATGTTCAACTCCACGCTGTGGCGCGTGATCGCCTTTACGCTGATCGGCGCTCTGCTGATCTTTATCCTGATACGGTTATTCGGCAAGGGACTGTTCAACAATGCTAAAGTAGAACCTGTAGTTGCCCATCCGCTCAGCGATCTGGATGAGCGGCCCATGGAGACAGACCTGGAGCGATATCTGCGCGAGGCGCTCACCGCTTCCGATTACCGCATGGCTGTTCGCATTTATTATCTGATGCTGCTGCGGTCGCTGCACGAAAAAGGATTCATCACCTGGAAAAAAGAAAAGACCAATCACGATTACCTGCGGGAATTATCCGCACATCCGTCGTTCCATAAACTCAGTTTCTCCACGCTCGTTTTTGAATATGTGTGGTATGGCGACCGCCTCCTGAACGAAGCGGAATTCAAAGGCCTGCAGCCCGGCTTCACCGAACTCCTTCAACAACTCCGAAACAAGGCATGAAGCGGAATGATATCGTGATCATCGTGGTTGTCCTCATCTTCGTGGTGGGCGCTGTGATCCTGATCGGAGGACTGAACAGGAAGCCCTCCTATGACTGGTCGCCCACCTATATGCCGGGCTCTGAAGAACCGTACGGCACATCGATCATTTACGAGCTGCTGGAAGACTATTTTCCCGATCACGGCATGGAAGTGATCACCCGCGATCTCGAAACCACGTTGCAGGAAGCCAAAGGCACACACAGCAACTATCTGTTCATCGGAGAGTTTCCATATTATACCGACAGCACCTTTGACATACTTGCCAATTTTGTGGCGCGCGGTAATGATGCCATGATCATCACTACGGAAATACCGGAGGTGCTCACGGATAAGTTATTCAACGGCACGTATTATCTAAACGATACTATCTGGTATTTAAATCCGGATGGCGACTCCGTATTCTTCATCGACAACAAACCTAAACCGGATATAAACAGCCTGGGCGCGTATGAGTCCTCAGGCATTACGCTGAATTATCTGAACGGCGATTTCCGCACACAAAACGGATACCGGTATACCTATTATGTTATGGATAAGATCGCCGGTTTTTCGTGGGGTTATTTTTTACCGGAATTTGCAGATCACAATACCTCAATCGAAATACTTGGCAGTATTGGCACGCCCGATCTCTCCAACTTCATTCGAATACCCTATGGCGAGGGTTACTTCTATCTGCACACCACCCCTTTGGCCTTTACCAATTTCTTTGCGATTGAGGAGGACAAGATCGAATACATCAACAAGGCATTCAGTTATCTGAAACCGGGCGAACTGCTGTGGGATGATTTTTCCCGCTCGTATGTAGAGCAGTTCAACAATGACCAACAGGAGGAAGGCCCGCTGCGGTTCATCCTCTCTGAACCGGCCCTGCGCGCAGCGTGGTACACTCTCCTCGCCGGATTGCTGCTGTTCCTGGTCTTCCGTTCCAAACGATCGCAGAAACCCATTCCGGTTCTGGAAAAGAACGAGAACCGCTCACTCGATTTCGTGCAGACCATCGGCAGGATGTATTTCATGAAGCGCAACCATGCCCAGCTGGCTCATCAGAAAATGAAATTGTTCCTGCACTTCATCCAGGAGCGCTACCAGATCCCCACAGCTGAAACAGATGCGGCATTCATGGAAAAAGTGCAGTTGAAATCGGAGGTCAGTCTCTCCTCCATCAACGAGATCTTCAAACATTACACGTATATTCAGAATACCCATGAAGTAACTGAACACGACCTCATACAATTGCATCAACTCATCGACACTTTCTATAAACACTGTAAATAAACGATATGGAAGACACTATTGTCAGCATGGAATTAACGCCTGAGCATCGCCGCCTTGTAGAAGGTGTGCAGGCCATACGGCAGGAAATGGGGAAGGTCATCATCGGACAGCACACCATGATAGACCTGCTCATTGCCGGTTTGCTTACCGGAGGCCACGTGCTCATTGAAGGCGTGCCCGGCATAGCGAAAACGCTTACGGCGAGATTACTCGCGCAGACCATTCGCGTGGATTTCTCGCGCATCCAGTTCACCCCCGACCTGATGCCCACCGATGTGCTCGGCACCAGCGTTTTCAATCAGAAAACATCGGAGTTCAATTTCCGCAAGGGACCTATCTTTTCCAACATCGTGCTGATCGACGAGGTGAACCGTTCGCCAGCCAAAACGCAGGCCGCCCTGCTGGAGGTGATGGAAGAACTCCGCGTTACCATGGATGGCGAAACCTATCCGATGGGCTTTCCGTTCTTCGTGATCGCCACACAGAATCCGATCGAACAGGAAGGCACGTATAAATTGCCGGAAGCACAGCTCGACCGTTTTCTTTTCCGCATACGCATCACCTATCCTGATCTGGAACAGGAGAAAAATATCCTGTATCGTTTTCAGGAAGATTTCGGTAACCGTCAGAAGGATACCGTACAAAGTGTGGTGCAGGGAGATGACCTGCGCGTGTACCGTCAGGTGGTAGAAAAGATCCACATTCGTCCCGAGCTATTGGACTACATTGCTCAGATCGTCTATAAAACACGAAACCACGGCGATCTCTTTTTAGGTGCCTCACCGCGTGCTTCACTGAATATCATGCGTTCTGCAAAAGCGATTGCGGCAATGCAGGGTAGGAACTTTGTGACACCCGACGACATCCATTTTGTGGCGTATCCCGTGTTGAACCATCGTATCATCCTGACACCGGATAAGGAACTGGAAGGATATGACAGTCAGAGTGTGATCAAATCTATCATGGAAAGCATTGACGTGCCCCGCTGATGTATCCATTCAGGAACATATATCTCACCAACCGACTGTTCTGGGTCATCGCTGCGATCGTCGTAGTGTTTGCCCTGGGATTCAGCATACCCGTCTGCGTATACATCGCACAGGCGATGATACTGCTGGCGGTGGCGGCGGTGGTGACTGACGGTCTGCTGCTGTTCAACGGTCGCACGCGCATTACGGGTGTGCGGAGGACCAGCAATGTGTTGTCGCTGAGTGATGACAATCATGTATTTCTTGACCTCCGCAGTGCGGCACGCATTCCGCTGCAGCTGCGTGTGATCGATGAGTTGCCGTATCAACTGCAAAAAAGAGATCTCGAACTGCAGTTGCAGCTGCAGCCCGGCAAACACCTGCGCATCGAATACACCGTGCGCCCTACCCTGCGCGGTGCTTATGCATTTGGCCATATCCTCGTGTATATATCCTCCACGCTGCACCTGCTCGAACGGCGCATCGTGACCGGCACGCCGCAAACCGTACCGGTGTATCCCTCGCTCATCCAGATGCGGGCGTATGAACTGAAGACCATCAGCCGTATCAGCTTTTTCTCCGGTGTGAAGAAAATGCCGCGCATCGGTCACAGTTATGAATTCGATCAGATCAAGCAATATGTGCGCGGTGATGATATCCGGCATATCAACTGGAAAGCCACAGGCCGCACGAGTCAGCTGATGGTGAATCATTATGAAGAAGAACGCTCGCAACAGATCTTCTGCATCATTGACAAGAGCCGCAGCATGAAGATGCCGTTCAACGGCCTCAGTCTGATGGACTATGCCATCAACACCACGCTCACCATATCGAATATCGCGATGCGCAAGGAAGACCGCGTGGGACTCATCAGCTTCTCCGACCGCATGGAGACCAGGCTTGCGCCGGATAAGCATCCGCGACAACTGCGCAAGCTGATGGATGCGCTGTATAATGAAAAGGAGACGTTCACTGAGGCGAATTATGAATTGCTGTATCCTTTCGTGCGCAATTACATCCGCGTGCGCAGCCTCATCTTTTTATTTACGAATTTCGAAAGCCTGTATGCCATCGAACGCGCGGTGAACATCCTGCGCAAGCTGAATAAACTGCATCTGCTGGTGGTGGTGTTCTTCGAGAATTCAGAGATATCGGCGTATGCCCGCGAAGATGCGCACACGCTGGAAGAGATCTACCTCACCACAGTGGCCGACAAGTTCGCCGTGGAAAAGCAGCAGATACAAAAAGAACTGGTGCGGTATGGTATTCAAACCATCATCACCCGTCCGGAGGATCTCTCCATCAATACCATCAATAAGTATCTCGAATTGAAAGCACGCGGCCTGATCTGAGCCGAAGTTGCCGACGACTGCCGACAGGAGCAGGTCATGCTTACAAACCTATTCAGCGGATAGATGCAGTACCGAACCCGGCCTCTACTTACGGCGTATTGCGTACGACCAGAGTGTTGGCGATGCTATCGTGCAGGCCTTGTTTTCTCTCCGTAAAAGCGATCATAATAAATCCGATGAGCAGAATGAGTGCCGATAATATCTTGCAGATGTTGCGGAGCGCGGCTTTGTCGTAGCCGATGGGTGCACCCTGCATATCGGTGACGCGAATGCCCACCAGTTGTTTACCGATGGTGGCATTTTTGCTGCCGCCTTCCATGACGATGAAATACAGGAGGCTGAGGATGTTGTTGAACCAGATGACGCCCCAGGAGGCTTCGAAGGCATTGACACCGAGAAAAATGCCCATGAGCCAGCCCAGGAGGGAGATGATGACCCCATCGATGAGCCAGGCGATGAAACGGGTGCCGAAACCGGCATAATCTACCCTCGGGCGGGGTGATTCATCCATGTCGAGGATCTGCATACGACCTATTTTAAGCCAAATGTACCGTATTGCCCTGAAAGCAGGTATGACGGGCGTTGCGGGTTGCTGAGCATGAATTCCGTATCTTTGCGCCCTCAAATCTCAACTATGTATAAATTTCTCATTCCCGCCCTTGCTGCTGTGGTTCTGACGACCGCGGTATCCTGCGAAGGAGCGAAAAGTGCCAAGAACATCAAACTGGAAACCGCTTCGGACTCACTGAGCTATGCGATCGGTATCAACATCGGTGAAAGCTTCAAAGGTCAGGACCTGACCGAAGTGAATGCGGATATCATGGCTGCCGTGATCAACGCGATCCTCATCGACGACACCGCCGGACTGAAAATGACCAGCGAAACATCCGTGACCTTCATTCAGACTTACATGCGTAAGAAGGAAGAAATGGAAGCTGCGAAAGCGGTAGAGGAAGGCAAAAAATTCCTTGAAGAGAACGCGAAAAAGCCGGGTGTGCAGGTAACTGCTACCGGTGTTCAATATCTCGTATTGCAATCCGGTAATGGTATCTCTCCGACCGACAACGATCAGGTGACCGTGCATTATACCGGTAAACTCATCGACGGTGAAGTTTTTGACAGCTCTATCGAGGGCGGTCAGCCGGCTACATTCAGCCTCAATCAGGTAGTTGCCGGATGGAGCGAAGCGCTGAAGCTGATGAAGGAAGGCGACAAGTGGATGGTATATATCCCATCAGAACAGGGTTTCGGTCCGCAGGGCTACCCCGGTGTGATCCCGCCGAACGCCACCCTTATCTTCGAGATCGAACTGATCTCCGTGACCAAGGCTGCCGGCGACGACCAGCCGTAATT
>DAIMYJ010000014.1:0-16626 GCA_036734545.1 Chitinophagales bacterium | reverse complement strand
GAGTTGCACAACTACGGCGGCAGCGCCATTGACCTGAGCGGCTGGCAGGTGCGGGATAATATCGGTTCCACCTATACCATCCCGAACAGCACCACGCTGGCACCCGATGCCTTTCTGGTAGTGGTGGAATATATAGACACTTTCCTGATGGTGCATCCTTCCGTGACCAATTATGTGGGCGAGATGGCTTTCGGTTTTGACAATATGAGCGGCAGCATCCGCCTTTTCGACGATGGCGGTGCGCTGGTGAAGCAGATCAACTATCTGGACTCCGTGCCGTGGCCGAAAGGATCAGACGGTTATGGCCCCTCCGTGCAGATACTGGACGAACTCGCCGATGCCAGCAGTGGCGCCAACTGGATCTCCGGTTGTGTGCTGGGCACGCCGGGCAGCGACTATGTACCCTGCGATTACGATGTGGTGGTGAGTGAGATCAACTACAACTCATTGCCGGCGTATAATCCCGGCGACTGGATAGAGATATATAACCGCGGCAGCGGCACTCTCGCCATGGGCGGATGGACACTGCGTGATGCGCGTAATTCCAATGCCTTTGTGATCCCCGCCGGAACGAACTTAGCCCCCGGTGCCCGCCTTGTGATATCCGACAGCCTTTCGAGCTTCACGGATAAATTCGCGGGTGTCGACAATGTGATCGGCGAACCTACTTTCAGCTTCTCCAACGGTGGCGATGCCGTTCGCCTGTATGCCGGCGGTGATAAGATCAAATACAGTGTGCGCTACAACGATAATGCCCCCTGGCCGCTGGATCCCGACGGCACCGGCTTCACCCTCGAACTGGTGGATGAAAGCGGCAACCCGAACGTACCGGCTTCATGGGTGGCCGGCTGTTTATACGGCTCTCCCGGAACACCGTTCATCTTCCCCTGTCCGGATGCTGTGGTGAATTTCGATCCCGGCACTATTAATGTCGGCCCGGTACCGTTCACCGATCATCTGTATGTGGGACTGGAAGATAATGCGATCATGCGTTCCATCACCATTAGCGATGTGCTTGGCCATGTGTTGTTCACCGCAGAGCCAACTGCTCAGCAATTCCTGTGGGATGCCCGCAACACAGCCGGTCATCCCGTTGGTGCAGGCATGTATCTGGTAACGATCGTGAACGACGCCGGCGCAGTAGCATCCCGACAAATTGTGAAGTTCTGACCCGCTCACTTACATTTCTGTATCCGCCGCGGCGGACACATTAGGACATCACCTCCACCAGTCCATCCTGTGTGTTGTCGTATAATTTCCAACCGTGGCGTTTGGCCACTTCCCTGCCTGCGGCCAGCTGATCCTCTTCGGAGAAGGTGGTCATCAATACGAGGTCTCTGCGTCCTTCCGTGATGATATGTAACTGATAGCGGACCGCATCCCGGTAGCTGTCGCTGGAGAGCAGCAGATACTTGGGCGTTTCTATCGCTTTATATGTGCCGATCCGCCAATGGAATAAATGTTTGTAATCACGGTATTGCATATCGGCGAGATTCACCTCCACACCTCTGTAGCCTGCGATAAGTGCCACTCCCGGTATCACCACGCAGAATGCCAGCCAGCCGGGGAACACAGGAATGAACAGGAATGCAAAGGTGACCAAGAGGTAAACAAAAGGGAACATCGCACCCGTTCTCGTGTCAAAAACAAAATAATTGTCATGCACGGATGCTTTGTCATGCGCATAGCCGAAGGGTCCTTTGAACATGGGGTGAGTGATTTCCGGCGGATAGCCTCGTGCTAGAAAAAGAAACTGTTACCACCTTCAAATCGCGGATTCACAACGTTGTTGTAGATCGAACCGAAGGTGTATGATAATCCGAAAAAGGTAAAGAAGTTATAATTTGTTTGCTGCTCTGTTATCTGCAGCAATATCTCTTCGTCAGACAGATCGCCCTGTGGCAGGTTCAGCTGGTCGTTGATGAGGTCAAAGGTCACATAACCGTTGAAATTCAAACCTTCGATGATCCGCCAGTTGAAGGAAGCTACCCACCCTGACCCATTCTAGGTGAGGTCGTGGAAATAATTGCTGCCGTTCACACCCATCGCCAAATTACCCCATTTCTGTGTCAGTGAAAGCGAGATATCCAGTCGCTGCCGCAAGAGATACATTTCCAGCTCACCGAACAAGGTAGTGTCGGTATAATTCTGATACTCCGGTCCTATCTTATAGAAAAAGGTGAGCAGGCGCGTAGCATTCTCGGAGTAGGGAAAAACATTGTACTCGATTGCGGGTGAGATACTGAAGTAGCCGTCGTAATTACTATACGTGCTGGTCGTATGAAATGCCTCACCGCCGATACTCCAGTGTTCATTAATGGAATTCACGACAGTGATATTGCTGTTCAGGCTATTATTATTGCCGATGAACTGCTCGCCGTTGCCGAGGTCGAAGATGTCGGTATTGAAGTTGATACCGGTATTCACGAGTATCTTCCATTCTTCGGTCACTTTGCGTCCGCTGAGATAACCGGAAATGGAATAAGACTGATAGTTCGAATTCAGGCTGGCGTTGCCGTAAGAGGAAACGGAGTACACCCAGCCTTTCCATTTGTCGTCGGTCTGCTTCTCATTGCTGGTGCTGGCTCCGGAGTAGGTGATGGTGAGCGGGATGGTGGCATCGAGACGAGCCACATAAGGCAACAGCCCCATTTTGATCACCTGTGTCATACCCTGCCGTATCTCATCATCGGTATCGTTGGTGCCGGCTATATAATGCAGTGTGTCATTCTTCCCGCTGAATCGCTGTGCCCCAAGAAAGAACAGGTTGAAGTCGGTGCCGCCGCTGCCGGTGGATTGTCCGCTGATGAGCAGATGTACATCTGCTCCAAAACGATCGCGCACATAATTCACGAAGGTGATCTCCTGTTTGATATACTCCTGATAGAACCAGGCGCCATCGAGGTACACATTCACAAAGGCCGGATTCAGGGTATCCGCAGCGGTGGTATCTGCCGGCGGCGGGTCCGTTGTTTGTGCTGAGAGGGAGGAAATACAAAACAAAAAGAACAGAGCTGAGAGGAGGGTTTTCATGAGTAAAAAACGGTGGTTGTTATAAGAAAGGTATGCATCACTGCAGAAAATCACCAATCCAGCAGTCGCGGGCGGGCACGATACTGCCCTCCATGAATGCCGAACGGGTTTGCACCAGTGGGTTTACCACGAGTGTGTCCGGTGTGATGGCGCCGGACTGCATATTATCCCGCAGATTGTGCAGGTGGGTGGTTCGCCATTGTTCGCCGTCGTAATAGTTGACCAGCATACGGTCGAACAGTTCGATCTGATAGTGTTGCTCCAGGGAGCGTATGAAATGCACGGAGGTGTCGATGGAGCATCCGCTGGCCATGGTCTTCGATTCATCCACCATGAGCACGATGATGCGGTCCAGCATTACGAAACCTGCCGCCTGTAATTGTTTATTGTGCGCTGTCCACTGCTCGGCAAATGCGCTCAGCCTTGTGTTGATCTCTGCTGTTTCGGCAGCGGTGAAGGGGCGCGACGACTGGTACATCCACACCTTGGACTCCGGCGCGAAAGTGCTGACGGTTGCGGGTACTATGAGGGCGGCAGTTGTCATATCAAACCTCCCGCCATGGCGATGAGCTCAGCCACATCATATACTTTTACTTCAGCTTCTTTTTCTTTCATTTTCACGCCGTCGGTCATCATGGTATTGCAGAACGGACAGGCGGAAGCGATGATATCCGGTTTGATCTCCAGCGCCTGTTCGGTGCGCTCGATATTGATCTCCTTGTTCCCGGCTTCTGCTTCCTTGAACATTTGTGCGCCTCCGGCACCACAGCACAAACCTTTCGAACGACAGCTTTTCATCTCGGCGAGTTCGGCGTCGAGCTGCTGTAACACGATGCGCGGTGCTTCGTAGATATTGTTGGCGCGGCCCAGATAACAGGAATCGTGATAGGTGATGCGCTTACCTTTGAATGCACCGCCTTCCACTTTCAAGCGGCCTTCGTCGATGAGCTGCTGCAGGAAGGTGGTATGGTGCAACACTTCATAGTTGCCGCCCAGTGCGGGATATTCGTTGCGCAGGATATTGAAACAATGCGGACAGGCCGTCACGATCTTTCTGATGCCATAGCCGTTCATGATGGCGATATTGTTCTGCGCCAGCATCTGGAACAGGAACTCATTCCCTGCCCTTCTCGCCGGATCGCCGGTGCAACTTTCTTCCGTGCCGAGCACAGCGAATTTTACGCCTACACTGTTGAGTATTTTCACGAGCGCTCCGGTGATCTTCTTTGCGCGGTCGTCGAAACTGCCCGCACAGCCCACCCAAAACAATACTTCCGGCGATTCTCCCTGCGCGAACAATTCGGCCATTACCGGCACCTGATTCAAATGTTCCTGACTGTGTGTCATACCTATTCCAAAAGATTTACCGAGCGTTAAATTTCATTTTTCCAATTCAGCCTGTCGCCGGGATTAAATTGCCAGGGCGCCTGGTTGTTTTCCATATTATTGAACATCATGTTCCACTCCTGCGGTGCATTGCTTTGCTCCATCACCGCATACCGGCGCAGTTCCAGAATGATGCTCATGGGATTGATGCCCACAGGGCATTCTTCCACACACGCATTACACGTGGTGCAGGCGCGGATCTCTTCGATGGAAATATAATCGCCGAGCAGCGCCTTGCCGTCATCCGTGAAAGAGCCCTGCTTATCGATCTGCCTGCCCACTTCCTCGAGCCGGTCGCGGGTGTCCATCATGATCTTGCGCGGCGACAACTGCTTGCCGGTGAGGTTGGCCGGGCAGCTCGCGGTGCAGCGTCCGCACTCCGTACAGCTGTAAGCATCCATAAGGTGCTTCCAGGTGAGGTCCGTTACGTCGCGTGCACCGAAGGTCTTGGGCGTATGTGCTATCGGTTCAGGCGTTGCCGAAGGATCCAGCATGGTCTTCACCTCGTTGGCGATCACCGGCATATTCTCCATCGTACCCTGCGGTTTGAAACGCACATACCACGCATTCGGGAAGGCGAGGATGATATGCAGATGTTTGGAGTACGGGATATAATTCAGGAAGAATAAGATACCGAGTATATGCACCCACCAGGCGATGCGTTCGAGTGTGATGAGTGTTTCAGTGCCCATGCCGGTGAACAGCAGGCTCGTGTATTGCGCCACGGCCAGTGTGCCGGTTTGCGGATAGTGTGCCGCGCCTAACTGCTGCAGGCGATAATCCGTTCCGTTCATGGTGAGGATGGCCGTTACCAGCACAAATTCCATCAGCAGGATGAGGTTGGCATCCTTGAATGGCCATCCCTGCAGTTCAGGCTGGTTGAAGCGTTTCAGCTTCATCACATTACGCCTCCACAAAAAGGCGATCGTGGCGATCAGCGCCAGCACGCTCAGCACTTCGATCAGGCTGATCATGAAGGTATAGAAACCTCCCAGATACGGCGCGAAGGTGCGGTGATGGCCGGTGACACCATCGATGAATATCTCGATGAGCTCGACATTGACAATGACAAAGCTGACATAAATGAAGAGGTGCAGGATGGCAGGCAGTGGCTTTTTGAACATTTTCTTCTGTCCGAGGGCGAACAGCAGCATATGCTTCCATCGATCCGCCTTGCGGTCGTTGAGCGGCTCGGGCATGCCCAGCAGGATGTTCCGCCGGATGTTGAACAATTTCTTCATCGCCAGCCAGAACGAAGCCAGGAAAACAACTGCGAACAATACCTGCAAAACGATAGCCATGCCAACCTATTTAGACGGTTGCTAAATTAACCGTAATTTTAGGACTGTAAAAACAAGTAATACACATATGCGCATTGCCCTCCTCACCTGCATCCTGGCTATGTTCTGCACGCAATTGGATGCCCAGCGATCGCCGGTGCGCAGTGCCCTCACCCTGAACACCCTGCACGCCATGGAAAACCGCGCTGCGGATGCGGTGATACCGGTACTGATCGAAGGCGACGCACAGCAGATCATAGCCTTTTTACGAGAGAACGGACAACACTATAAATTCACTGCCGGCGAAATTGTTTCGGCGAACATGGACATTCGTTCCATCCGCAGCCTCAACGCCACCGGCTACGCTATACGCATCGACGCCCCGCAGGGCACCGGGCAGCTGCTCAATGATGTGATGGTGAAGCACAACAATGTAGACTCCGCCTATTTCGGTCTCTGGCCCCTGGACCAGACCTACGACGGCACCGGCGTGGTGATCGGCATCATTGATGACCCGTACGATATCGACCATCCCGATTTTCAGGATGCTGATGGTAATACGCGTATCAAATACCTGTGGGACCAAAACCTCGTGGACGGCATCGCTCCGGCACCGTATACCTATGGCACCGAATGCGACAGCGCGATGATCGCCGACGGCACCTGCACGAGCACGGATAACGATGAACAGAATTACAGCCACGGCAGCGGCGTTACCGGTGTAGCTGCTTCCAGCGGGATGGCGGCGAATGCCTACCGCGGTGTGGCACCCAATGCCGACCTCATTTTAGTGTCCCTCAATTTCAGCGAGAACTTCTATACCAACCTCACCGATGCAGTAGCGTACATCTACGCGCGTGCTGCGGAGCTGGGCAAGCCTTGTGTGATCAACACCTCCTTAGGCGTGTATGCCGGTTCACACGACGGCGAAGACCTCACCGCACAAACCATCGACGCACTCATTGAGGAACAAGCCGGTCGCGCTTTTGTGGCTGCAGCAGGTAATGCGGGTAATTTCCCTTTCCACCTCGGATATACCGTTACGCCGACAGAGCAATTCACCTGGTTCAGAAAACTGAGTTACATGAACCTCGTGTATTTTCAATTGTGGGCGGATACTGCCGAATTCAATGACGTACAGTTCCGCTTATCAGCAGATGATCCGCTCACCTGGGCTGATATGGGCTCTACACCGGTGTGGAATGTGCCGACAGACTTCGATTTTGATGCAGGCCTCATCGACTCAGTGGAATACACCATTCCCGGTGCCGGCAGCGTAAAAGTGTATGCACAACTCGATGGCGGTAAATATCTCCTCGAATTTTTAGCCACGCCGCTGGTGCCCGCACATTACTGGCGTTTTAGTACTTCCGGTAGCGGTTATTTTGATATCTGGTCGATGGAAGCCACCACCGGTTTTTCCAATTTCGTGACCACCGGACTGCCTACTGCGGCCGTACTGCCGGAGATCACGCAATACCGTCTGCCGAATACCGATCAGAGTATCGTGAGCAGCTGGCAGTGCCTCGATAATGTGATCACCGTAGGCAGCTATGTGAACAGAGATACCATGACCAACTTCTACGGCGAGCAGCCCCTGCTCATCGATGAGGTGGGTGAATTTTTCTTTTCCTCCAGTCACGGCCCCTCCCGCGACGGACGTATCAAACCCGACATCTGCGCCACAGGTTCTCGTGTATTATCCACCGCATCCGATATCCTCACATCATGGCTCATCGATCTGGAAGTAGCGGATTATATCTCACAGGACGGACAACACTATTTGTATAACGGCACCAGTTTCGCATCGCCTGTTGTAGCCGGTATCGCTGCATTGTATTTACAGAAAGTGCCCGGCGCCACGGCTGCAGAAGTAAAAGACGCCATCCTCTCGCAGGCACGTCGCGATGCGTTCACGGGTGACTCCCTGCCGAATAATTTGTGGGGCTACGGCAAAGCCGATGCTTTCCGCACACTCACCGGCCCCTGGGGCTGCGCTGCCGACGACTACACCGAACCACCCACCGGCCTGGCCGTGAATATGCTCATGCCCACGAAAGTGAAACTGGAATGGGATGTAATACCCAATGCTGCGGGTTATCAGGTATGGTACAAACCCACAGGGTTGCCAGCAGGCAAAGTGAAATCACTGAGCAACCTGCGCACCATCAGCGGATTAACGCCCACCACGACATATACAGCCAAAGTGCGCGCGTTCTGCACAGGCTTTGGATTTTCCGATTACAGCGCGACCATCACCTTTACCACACCGCCGCTGAAGTACGGAGAGACCATCACCGCAAATACCGACAACCTGCTGGAAATATTCCCGAATCCCGCACAACACACCGTGCACGTGCAGGGATGTGCTGCCGGTGCCCGCTTCTTTGTTTCCAATATGCTAGGTGAACTCATGACCAACGGTATCGCTACTGATGAACAGCAGATAACGCTCGACGTTAGCACCTGGCCTACCGGCTTATATCAGATCACCGTTGAAGAGAACGGCATATTATTTACAGAACCTATACTCATAGCCCGATAATTTATGGAAGATACGCTCACCCGCATCGTTGCCCCGGAAAAAATGATGCAGAAGATCAAACGCATTGCATTCGAGATCGCCGAAGATAATTACGATGAACCTGAGATCGTGCTGGCAGGTATCTGTAAAGACACGGAAGGCTATGCCTTCGCCGAACTGCTGTACCGCGAGCTGAGCACCATCACCAGATCACATATCCTGCTCACACATATCGAACTGGATAAACACAATCCCGGCGACAGCGCCGTGGAGCTGAACCTCACCGAGGAACAGATCGACAACAAAGTGATCATCGTTGCCGATGATGTTTCCAATACCGGCAGAACTTTACTGTATGCCGTTAAACCGCTGCTCTCCTACTCTCCGAAAAAGATACGCTGTGCGGTGCTGGTAGAACGCAAACATAAATTGTTCCCGCTCACCCCCGATTATGTGGGATTGAGTTTGAGCACCACCATCCATGAACACATCAAGGTGGTGATCAGCGAGTCAGAGAAGCAGGGTGTATTCCTGATGTAATTTCTTCCGTTAGGACGGATCGCGTTTGAGCAGCTGCTCAGCCACAAATGCCACACTCACGGCGGTGGGATCGATCACCTGATGTGCCTGTTCGTAATAGGCTGCGCGTTCAGCTGTTTTATCGCGTATGAATGCCGTCAGTTGCGCATCATCCAGTCCGGCCAGCAAGGGGCGCTTCACCGATGCCTGTTGCAGACGTTTAAAGAGTTCTTTTTCCGGGACCTTCAGATATACGACCACACCGTTCGCCCGCATCCACGCGATGTTGTCAAAGAAACAGGGTGTGCCGCCGCCGCATGCGATCACGGCATTTGTCTGATGTGCCGTTTGATGCAGCACGGTTTGTTCCAGTGCGCGGAAATGCGCTTCTCCCGACAGCGCGAAAATATCCGGGATGGTCATCCCTTCCTGCGTTTCTATCAGCTTATCGGTATCCACGAACGTATACCCCAGCTGCTTCGCCAGCCTTTTGCCGAATGTTGTCTTGCCGCTGCCCATGAAGCCGATGAGATACACACGCATATCAGGAAATTCGGATGCGGGGGTCAATGATGGAATAAGCGATATCAACCAGAATATTGATCACCACAAAAATGACGGCGGTATATAATATCGCGCCCATCGCCACCGGATAATCAAAGGTCTTGAGTGCATTCACGGTCTCATAGCCGATGCCGTTATAGCCGAATATCGCTTCGATGAAAAATGCACCCGTAAGCAAACTCGCCAGCCAGCCGGAAATGGAAGTGACCACCGGATTCAATGCATTGCGTAAAGCATGTCCAAATACGATGCGGTTGCCGGAAAGTCCTTTGGCGCGCGCGGTGCGGATGAAATCATTGTTCATCACATCGATCATCGCACTCCGCGTAAGCTGTGTGATCACCGCAACCGGTCGAATACCCAGTGCAATGGCAGGCAACAACACATTCTGCAGCGCGAGAA
Source organism: Chitinophagales bacterium (assembly GCA_036734545.1). GTDB lineage: Bacteria > Bacteroidota > Bacteroidia > Chitinophagales > BACL12 > UBA7236. The sequence goes on along the minus strand of DAIMYJ010000014.1, from coordinate 6,918 downwards.
AGCGCTCTCCGGTATACGGGTCGGTTTCGTATAAATTACCGGTCATCTTCAGTCCTGTGATGCCGGCCAGTAAATACGCAAATACCAGTTGCAAAATGATACCGGCAAAGAACGAAGGCAGCGACACGCCCAGCACACTGCCGGCAGTGCACGCATGGTCAACCCACGAATGCGGACGCAGCGCTGCAGCTACTCCAAGTGCCACTCCTACGATGGTGGCGAAAAGCATGGCAGATAAAGCGAGCACGAGTGTATTGGGAATGCGCTCTGCGAGGATACTGCTCACACTGCGCTTGCTCACATACGAGCGACTCAGGTACGGTTTTTTAATAACGGTGGCTGTATGTCCGATCGTGAATAATCGCACATAAGCATATTTATCGGCATCCAGATAATACCGCGAAGCGGTATCGGTAGCATTATGCCAGCTGAGCGGAGAAATATCATTGAGGTATAATCGCAACTGCTGCCCCACCGGCAGGTCGAGGCCCAGTTCGCGTTTGATGTTCTCGATGGTCTGCTGATCCGCTTTTTCTCCGGCGATCTGGCGCTCAGGATGAATACGCGTAAGCTGGAACAGAAAGAACACAACGATCACCACCCCGGCCATCACCAGTAATCCATAGGATAAGCGTTGCAGGATGTACTGTGTCAATAGCCGTTCAGTTATGGTTGCAGAAAGGTGGCATCAGCCGGCCAGGCGCCATCTGCGAACTTCGCCTGCACCTTGCCCTGATGGATATATACGAGGCCGGTATTCGTCTCAACGATCTTCGCCAGCACATCGCGGTCGCTCACAAAATAATTGAACTGCAAACCGGAAGCCTTGTGCATCAATGCCAGCACTTCAAAACTGCCGGAGCTCACCACAAAGAAGGGTTTGCCTGCCGCCTGCACTGTCTGCATCACGGCGAGCACCGCCTGCCATTTTTCCATGGTCAGCTTATCGGCTCCTAATTCGTTGATGATGAACATCACCGCATCGGCAGAGTCATTGATCATCGCCGTGGTTTGATCATTGCCGTCGGCATCCTGCAGGAAGAATTCATGATACGGCGCTTTCGCATCGCGCAATTTCGCAGCTGCCTTATCTCCCACACCGAAGAGGTCCTTCGACGGCGCTTCCAGCTTCACCGCTGCGCGGTCGGCGAAATGTTGTTTTTTAATGTCAGCCAGCGCCGGCAGATCACGCCATGCCCACTTGTCGATGACGGTGCCCTGCTTCATCAATACGATGTTGGGATTTACACGGCCTATGGTCAGACATACTTTGTAGTCGGCTGTATAGAACGGGAATGCCGCCTGCTGTGCGTGCCTGAATTTCTCTATCTCTTCGCGGCTCTCACCTACCAGTGCGAAAGTGAAAATACCTTCTGCCTCTGCATCTTTTTGCATTTGTATGATCTTTTTCCAGCCTTCCACATCGGTGTGTTCGAATCCGGAAGAAACGATCATGAGCGTATAGTCTTCGTTGCCGAGAATATCTTCGGTGATGAAATTGTTGTTCTCATCCGACACCGCAAAGTCAACGATCTTCGGACGGAAACCTTTGTGTTTGATCTTGGAATACGAAGTATCGAGTTTCCAGTTCTCCTTGTCGGAAGAATATTTGGTGAGCTCGGCGAGTTTGTCTTTTTCTTTCAGCTCGGTATTGAGGAATTCCAGCTCCACGATCTGTCCGGTGGACGTATGCTGATACACATACACCATCTCCATCACATCGGGTTCGGCATCGGGTGGTATTTCCATGTTCTTGGCGATGTTCTCACCGATGGCATACGGCCGCCAGTCGAGGAACACATCGTGCTTCAGCACATGCGCATTCACCCAGGTGGCGAAAGCGGTAACGGCGAGGAACAAGCCAATGCTCAACCCGATGGGTTGCACCGGTTTGATGCCGTTGCGCAGGAAAAAGATGATGAGGATGAAAGCCAGCAGCACAAGGTCTTTATAAAAAGATTCCCACGGCGTCAGCGGAATGAAATCACCAAAGCAGCCGCAGTCCGTAACGCTGCCGGTGAGTGCGGAATAACCGGTCAGCCACGTAAAGAACAGGATGAGCAACAGCAACAGCCAGCTCACGAGGTTGCGCCACAGGCCCATCAGCAAAGCGATGCCCAGCGCCACTTCCAGCACGGTGAGGAACGCCGCCTGCAGGTTCACCGATTCGATCATCCACTGTGCACCGAACAGAAAAGAGGTGAATGGCCACCGCTCGGCGAACACATCGTAATACTCTTCCAGCTTGATGCCGAAACCTACCGGGTCATTGGCTTTTACCAGTCCCGAAAAAATAAACAGGCCGCCAACCAGAATGCGGCTTATCCATAAAAGCTTATCCTTCATGTTCACTCAGTTTGATCAAAGCAAATACCGAATAATTGATCATATCCATATAATGGGAATCTATCCCCTCAGAGATCAGTGTAACGCCGTCGTTCTCCTCGATCTGTTTAACGCGCAAAAGTTTCATCAGGATGAGGTCGGTGAACGACCTCACCCGCATATCGCGCCACGCCTCGCCGTAATCATGATTCTTGTCCATCATCAGCTGCTTCACGCGGTTCACTTTGGCGTTATACAGCTCCAACGATGTTTCCACCGATAAGTTCAGCGGGTCCTGCTCACGCATTTCCAGCTGAATGAGCGCGATCACGGCGTAGTTGATGATACCGCGGAACTCATCCTCGATGCCCTCTCCCACCCGGCTGATGCCCGTCTGCTCCAGCGTGCGGATGCGCTGCGCCTTGATGAAGATCTGATCGGTGAGCGACATCGGGCGAAGTATGCGCCAGGAGGTGCCGTAATCCCGGATCTTCTTCATGAAGATCGTGCGGCAGGTGTCTATCACGGCGTCGTATTGCAGGCTGGTCTTCGTCAATTCGGATTGCATTAAATTCGTGCGGTTATCATGGACAAAACTACCTATTTCTATCCGAACCTGACCATCAACGCCGGTGGGCGGATTGTGGATTTCAGCCGCCCGCGCATCATGGGCATCCTCAATGTAACACCGGATTCCTTTTTTGACGGTGGAAGGTACGATGCGCCGGATTCAGCTGTTTTGCGGGCGAAGCAAATGGTCGATGAGGGGGCGGAAATGTTAGACATCGGTGGCATGAGCACCCGGCCGGGAGCACGGATGATCTCTGTGCAGGAAGAACTCGACCGCGTCATGCCGGCTCTCTCCGCCATCCGGGAGGCCCTACCGGCAACCCTGCTGAGCATTGACACCGTGCACGGTGCCGTGGCCAGGGCAGCGATCGCGGCAGGAGCAGCCATCATCAATGATGTGTCGGCAGGCACCATCGATCCCGATATCCTGCAGGCTGCTGCCGATACCGGCGCTCCCTATATCCTCATGCACATGCAGGGCACACCGGAAAATATGCAGAAAGCGCCACAGTATGCCGATGTGACCATGGAGGTCATGCAGTTTCTCACCGAAAAAGCCCTGCAGCTGCGCGCCATGGGTGTGCGCGACATCATCGCGGATCCGGGCTTCGGCTTCGGTAAGACACTGGAACACAACTATACACTGCTGCGCGAATTCGATACCCTGCATACCATCGGACTGCCGCTCATGGCGGGCGTGTCGCGGAAAAGTATGGTGTGCAAACTGCTGAACCTGCCGCCGGAACAGGCACTCAACGGCAGCACCGTGCTGCATACCATGCTCCTGCAAAAGGGCGTTCATCTGCTGCGCGTGCATGATGTGCGGGCGGCAGCAGAAGCGAGGGCCATCGTGGAAGCCATGCAGAAAACAGGCGCGTAATATTCATTTACTATTTTTACCGCATGGCAGGCGAATTGAAGATCGGATTCCTGGATATCACGCTGGTGGATGTCATCGACATCCTGCTGGTGGGCTTCATCCTGTTCCAGCTATACCGACTCGTGCGCGGCAGCCTGGCCATCAATATCTTTCTGGGACTGCTGGTGGTATACGTGCTCAGCCTCGTGGCCGAAGCGATAGAAATGACGCTCATGAGCCAGATACTGGGCGCCTTCATCAATGTGGGCGTGATAGCGGTATTGATCGTGTTCCAGCCTGAGATACGGCGCTTCCTGCTGTACGTGGGCCGCTCCAGCGACTTCCGCAAGGTGCGCTTCTGGCGGGCACTGAACCTGAAAAAGATACGCACGGGCGAATACAACCAGAAAGAGGTGAACGCCCTCACCGAGGCCATCCTGGCCCTGTCTGAGGCGAAAACCGGCGCACTCATCGTGATACCGCAAACCTCACATCTGCGCTTTTATCAGAATACCGGCATCCAGGTAAATGCAGCCATCACCCGCGAAATGGTGGAAAGCATCTTCCACAAGGGCGGTCCACTCCACGATGGCGCACTCATCATCGCCGACCACCGACTGGCCTCCGCTAAATGCGTGCTGCCGCTGTCGGATAACCCGGACCTGCCGCCGAAACTGGGACTGCGCCACAGAAGCGGCGTGGGCATCACCGAACAAAGCGATGCCACGTGTATCATCGTTTCCGAAGAGAACGGCGAGATCAGCTATGCCCGCGAAGGCAAACTGTATCAGCAACTGCAAAAGGAAGAGCTCCGCAAGCTCATCAGCCGCGCCTTATTTCACAGTATCAACTGAGGCTTCCGTAAGCACGGTGTCCAGCGACATGCCGGCTTTTTCCATGATGGCCTCGAGCAGCCCGTCGGGATCACCTACGTATTCGATCTGCAGATCGATGTTGGAGCTGTAAGGGCCGTCAGGATATTTTTCTTTGAGCATGGTCAGATAATTGCGCGCAGCCGGATAATCGCGGAGCATGTCCTCACTTACCCGTGCTGCGGTGGCCAGCGCCTGCTGTGTATACGCACTTTCAGGATATTCCTCGATGAGGCGATCTAACATGGCCAGTTCTTCTTTGAATAATGGCATGGCCTGATATAACAGCGCACTTTTCATCAGGAATCCCGCACACAGCGTGTCATCGGGATAATTGCGCACATACTCGGTATACTCGGAAATAAGCCCCTCGGCCATCACCTTGTGCTCCACCGTGAGCACCGGATTTACGCGCAGAACGCTGTCCATCTGCACGGCGGCTTCCCGGATCTCCTCCAGTTCTTTTTCACGGCCGTTGCACGACGCAAGGAAAAGGACAGTCAGCAAACCAAAAACGTGGATATAGCGTTTCTTCATTATTCTTGTATTTTAGTCGGCAAAATTAAGGCACTTACACCTTTGAAACAGATTTTCTTTCTTGTCACGGTCATTTTCCTGTCATCCTGCAATCAATATCTGATGCGGTACGCCGGGACTGCTGACCTGGAATATACCGAGAGCGAGGATATGAGCAAATACTGCAAGCTCTCGAGCAGCTATATCCCCGATGCCCGCCATCCGGAGGCTACACCGATCCGCTATGTGCGCGTGAATTTCCATATCATGCAGGCAGCTGACGGCAGCGGCAATTTCAAAGAGGCTGAAGGCCGCAAATTCGTGCGCGAGCTGGTAGACCAAAGCAATTACCGCTGGTCGAACAACCTGCCCATGAACCTGCCCGAAGGCAACTCCACCGAAACACTGCCGATACCCATTCGCATTGTGCTGCAGAAAGACCCGTATACGGGTCAGGATGCCATCTATTTCCACCGCGACGATACCCTCGGCTTCTGGAACCGCAGCCTCACCAAAGGCCCCGGCTCGCTGAACGACAGGACCGTGATCGAAAAATACCGCACGGGCGGCGACAGCATCATCAACATTTTCCTGATCGAACACGATCCCGACAGCATCGGCAGCCCCACCTACGGTGAAGCGAAATTGTCGGGCATCTCCTTCATCCACAGCATCAAAATTTTTAGCAACTATTACCAGCATACCACGGTGAAGTACCGCGACGACGGCACACCTTTCACCCATGATGCCTATTACCTGAGCAAGCTGCTCAACCACGAACTGGGACACAGCTTCAACCTGAACCACACCTGGAACTGGGACGATGGCTGCGACGACACGCCCAAGAATCCGGGCTGCTGGAGCGAGACCGGGAAATCGCCGTGCGAAGGTCCCATCAGCAACAACATGATGGACTACAACTGGAGTCAGCAGGCGGTATCACCCTGTCAGCTGGGCCGCATGGAATACAATTTCTGGAAAGAGGAACACGGCGCCCGCGATTTTGTGATCCCCTACTGGTGCGAATATCACCACTTCGAAAAGGTAACGGTATACAGCAACGAGGAACTCACCTGGAGCGGCGGCCGCGACCTGTGGGGCGATATCGAGATACGCGAAGGCGCCACACTTACCGTGCGCTGCATGGTATCCCTGCCCGAAAAAGCGAAGGTCATCATCAAACCCGGCGGCACCCTTGTTCTGGACGGCGGCACACTCACCAACCGCTGCGGCGATAAATTCGAAGGCATCGAGATCTGGGAGAACAAAAAGACCGGAGAAAAAGGCCGCCTCGTGATCAGCAATAGCGGCAAGATCGAGAACCTGGTGAACTTCTCCACCGTGACCACCCAATAACACTCACTGCATGCAGGAAAAAACTTTTCGCATCCCCTACTCCATTCTTTCGCCCACCGGCTGCCTTATCGCCTTCCTGGGCTTCTTCCTCACCTTCACGGAGATCAACTGCAACGGCAAAACGCTGGACACCATCACCGGCATAGAACTCGCCACCGGCTACCAGCAGGATCTCGACCTCGTGCAAAGCGACGCCCACAGCACCGAACAACAAACCCCCGAACGCTACGACCCGAACATCTTCGCGCTGAATGGCATCCTCGCTGCCATCATCGGTATCGTTCTGTTCCTCATCCCCGCCATGCGCAAACAATACGCCCTCCACGCCATCGTTGCCGGCATCGGCTTCGTAAGCATGATAGGCCTCATGATCAACCTAAAGACCGAACTCATGAAAGCCCGCAACGGTGAATCCGGCGT
>DAIMYJ010000013.1:24125-46928 GCA_036734545.1 Chitinophagales bacterium | reverse complement strand
ATTTTGTTCGAAGGCGACAACTATTCTGACGAGTGGGCAAAGGAAGCCACCGAGAACCGCGGCCTCAGCAATGTGAAGACCACACCGGAAGCCATTGAATTCTACGGTACGGAAAAAGCGCACAAAGCCTTTGTACACAATCAGATCCTCAGCGAGCGCGAACTGCACGCCCGTCAGGAGATCGAATTCGAGGAATACGCGAAAAAGATCCAGATCGAAGCGCGTATCTACGGTGAACTCGTATATAATTATGTGTTGCCCTCAGCCATCAGCTATCAGAATGAATTGCTCGACAATATCCTGAAACTGAAAGCCGTGGGACTGAAGGAAGAGCACTACAAGGAACAACTGGACCTTGCGCAAACCATCACCCTGCATATCAACCACCTCCGCTCATCACTGGAACGCATGGTGGAAGAACGCAAACGCGCCAATCGCATCGACCATGCACGCGAAAAAGCATACGCTTATTGCAACGAAGTAAAGCCGCTGTTCGACACCATCCGCGAACACGCCGATATGCTGGAACGCTACATGCCCGATGCAGCATGGCCGCTGCCTAAATACCGCGAACTGTTGTTCGTGAAGTGATGGTTCTGCAGATCATCTGCCTGTTGAAAGGCGATCTGCTTTGAGAAGTCCGGTAGTGAGTAATAAGTAGTGAGTAGTGAGACAAATGCAGAATATATGACTGCGTCGCAATTAGATGCAGTATGTATGAAAAGCGTGTTTCAATACTCACTACTTTTTTTGTCCTGTTCAGGCAGAAACCAGATCGCGTGATTCGAAATGTAAATATGCGCAGCGAACTATATTTCTACTTCGGGCCCTTGCATCCCAAATATCCGTTCGACCTCTAGTAACGCAGTTATTCTATTGGGCTGTCTCACTACCCACTACTCACTACCCACTACCATAAGAAGACAACTTCTCTTCCTACAAAACGCCCGATCACAAGCAAAAAAAAGCGATCCTAAAAAAGATCGCTTCACACACTTATTAACGAACGATATTATTTGGCTGCCTTTTCGTCGGGAACGAAAAAGGTGATCTCACTTACAAATCTGTTGTCGAGCACATTCAAACGCTCCGCAGCACCCGCACTTAATTTGATAAGCACTTTTTCCTGCACCTCGCTTTCGCTGAGTGTGCCAATGACCTTGGCGTAGATGGTGCGGTTGTTCATCAGGTTGCGCACTTTCACGACCGAGCCGATAGGCGCACTGTTATGCAAAGCATAATAGCGGTCACTGCTCGGTTCTATGCCCGTGCTCTCTATCCAGGTGGCCACGCCTTTTTCCGACATGGCAATATTTTCACCGTTCAGGTAACCGCCGTAGATCTGCGCAAAGGACTTACTCTTATCGGCAGGAGCAGCAGGATCTTCTGTGGAAAGGTCAGTAGCTGATAACTGAGCAGGCTCTGAAGTTACTTCCGTTGTCTGTGCTGTTTGCTTCGGCGTCTCTCCCACCGGCTGCACCACAGGTTTTTCTTCTTTAGCCGTATTACTAATTGTCTGTGTATTGGCTTTTTGTGGCACTACTTCTTCACGCGGCTCGGTCTTCATGGTCGTAGTGGTCGTCTTTACCGGTGCGGTGGCCGCCCATTTCGCAGGCACCAGGATCTCCTGGCCGGCCTTGAGCTGGTCCATGTTCGTTCCGCTGTTCGCAGCAGCCAGATCCTTGAACGCAATGCCGTACTTCCGGCTAATGGCATAACCGGTCTCGCCGGTGCTGATCTTGTAAATGATCAGCGTTTTTCCATCCACTACTTTAACCCCTACAGAGTCGCCCTGCACCGGAGTTGAAGCGGCTACGCTCCATACCCACAGGCTGAACAGGATGAGGATACAGATTCTCTTCATATTTTTATCCTGTAATACAGATTTCTTATCTTGTAAAAGTGCTCTCATATATAACTCAATAGTTTGGGTTATTATTGCTTATGCACAGTTTGTTCACATGCAAAAGTAAATGCGACGACCATGGCTATTCCATTGAAATACTATATGTTATACACCGCATTGATGCTGAGTGTACTGTTATCCACACAGGCTCAGAACGCCGATGGTGTGCATAACAGCGGCCAAACCCGCATTTACCGATTCGCCATCCACGAGGATATCATGCCCGGAACGGTGCGGCTGGTGGACCGCGCTCTGGAGGCTGCGGCCGCCATGGACGCGGATTTTATCGTATTGGACCTCGACAGTTACGGCGGCCTTTTGGACGCAGGGGATTCTGTGCATGTCAAGCTCCTGCGCTGCCCCATCCCCGTGCTGTGCTACATATCCAACAATGCCGCCAGCGCCGGCGCACTCATCGCCATCAGCTGTGATTCCATCTATATGTCGCCCTACGCCAAGATCGGAGCAGCCAGCGTGGTGGACCAGAGCGGAGCACCGGTGGATGAAAAATATCAGGCTTATATGCGGGGCATCATGCGGTCAACCGCCGAAGCCAACGGCCGCAACCCCGAGATCGCAGAAGCCATGGTGCAGGGCGGCGGGGCCGTGCCGGGGGTGATCGACTCCGGACAGATCCTGACCTTCACCACCAGTGAAGCTATGCAGAACGGATATTGTGAGGGACAGGTCAACTCCATTCAAGACCTGCTGACGCAGGTGGGCATCTCCAATTATGCTATCACGGAACATGAACTCTCTGCGCTGGATAAGACCATGAACTTCCTGCTGAACCCTATCCTGCGCGGACTGTGCATCACCTTTATTTTCCTGGGCCTGTATTTTGAATTGCAAACTCCCGGTATCGGCTTCGCACTGCTCATCAGCATCGTTGCCGCCCTGCTATATTTCGCTCCGCTGTACGTGGAAGGGCTGGCGGCCAACTGGGAGGTACTGGTGTTTGTGGCCGGACTAATCCTCATAGCCCTCGAGATATTCGTCATACCCGGATTCGGGGTCGCGGGGGTCACCGGTATCCTGCTTACCTTCATGGGACTGGTGTTGAGCATGGTGGGCAACACCGGTTTCAACTTCGATCTCAGCGGCATGGGCAGCGTTACAGAAGCCATCCTGGTGGTGCTGAGCAGTTTTGTGATATCACTCGCCGTGATGTTCGCCTTCTTCGGAAGATTCATGCGCTCAGGAATGTTCCGCAAGCTCACACTGGAAACCAGTGAACATACGCAGGAAGGATATAACACCACCATTTTCAGCGAACCGAATGCCCTTATCGGCAAGATCGGCATCGCCATGACCGATCTGCGTCCTGCTGGCAAAATAGAAATTGCAGGAGAATGGTACGACGGCCAAAGCGAAGCCGAATACCTCACCAAAGGCACACAGGTAAAAGTGATCGACGTGAAAAACAATTATCTGATCGTGCGCAAAACGATATGATGGAACACAGAGTGAAGCGCAATACCAAACCTGCATGATCCGTTCCAATCTGTGTCAACCCGTTCGATCCGTGTTCCTTTTATTGCATGTATTTTCAAAATTCTAACATGACCACCCTCGCCATCATCCCCGCCCGATACGCCAGCACCCGCTTTCCCGGCAAACCATTAGTTGACATCATGGGAAAGTCCATGATCCGGCGCGTATATGAACAGGCACAACTCGCCGGCATTTTCGACGAGGTGATCGTAGCTACCGATGCGCAACAGATATTTGATCATGTGATACAGTTCGGTGGCAAGGTAATGATGACCGCCGCAGAACATAACTCAGGTACCGACCGCTGTGGAGAGGTGGTGAACAGCCTCGCGGAGTCGTATGATGTGGTGTTCAACATCCAGGGCGATGAACCCTTTATCCAGCCTGAGCAGCTGCAGGCACTACATGCCGCTTTCCGGGATCCGGATACGCGCATCGCCACCCTGGCAAAAAAGATCCATCACCCGGAAGATATCCAAAACCCGAATGTCGTGAAAGTGGTGTTCAACAAACTCCACCGCGCCATGTATTTTTCACGCAGTCCCATCCCCTACCCCAGAAATACAGGCGCCACTTATTACAAACATGTAGGCCTGTATGCTTTTCGTACAGAAGTGCTGAAAGCCATCGTTCAGCTGCCTGCCTCCGAAAAAGAATACACCGAATCCCTGGAACAATTACGCTGGCTCGATAACGGTTACACTATCACCATCGTGGAAACGGAACGCGAAACCATCGGGATTGATACGCCTGAGGATCTGAAGAAACTATCGGGAATGTAAATCGGGATATTCATCTCATGAGGCAGGGACCTCCCGGTCAAGATAACCTTTCAGGAACCCGATGAACGCATCCAGATCCGCCTGAACAATAGGTATCCCCACACTCACACGGATGGCGCCGCGCATCTTGCCGATATATTGCATCATATCGCGATAATCGCCTTTATCGCGACTGGAATAATACCGCGATAATTCTTCAGCAGTGAGGCAATTATTGGTTTCATCGATACCCGGGTTACAGAAACATCCGGAACGGATAGAGATACCATGTTCGCTGGCATCCTGCTCTACATATTCGAACGGATATTGACTGCCCTCGGTATTAAAAATATTCATGATCACCGTGCCGCCGGCATAGCGGTGTCGCTCAGGGCCGAATATTTTTACAAGCGGGCGGCCATTACTATGGCGCAGTTCACTGATCGCATCCACCAGATAGCCCATAGAAGCATCCACACGGTCGTGTATACGCTGCATACCAATACGCTCTATGAATTGCAGTCCGGTATCAATAGCGGGAATATCCAGATAATTCACCGTGCCATCCTCGAACCGCTCATGATCTGAAGCCAGGAAGTGATGCGGTGATGATATGGACACCAGCGTTACCGTGCCACCGGCAAACCAGCGCTTGTGCAACAAATGAAATTTGTCCTTGCGTACCAGCAGACAGCCAATACCCGTAGGGTATCCGAATATCTTATAGAACGACACGGAAACAAAATCCGGTCGCACCGCGCGTAGGTCAAGCGTGGTGGTGGGCACATAGGCTGCCGCATCCAGCAACACATCCCATCCGTGCGATTGCGCCTCCGCGATCCATTGCAGGTCATGGCGAACACCGCTCACATTCGACTGCGCCGGATAGGCAAAGAGTTTATGTTGTGCGTCACTCTCCTCCGTAAGCAAACCGCGCAGATGTTCTGCATCGATCATGAGGTCTTCGTAGTGGATCGGGGCATAATCAAATCGCCCGCCCTTGGTCACACAATACTCGCGTATGCCGTTCACGGAATTGTGATTATCGGCCAGCAGAACAAAGCGACCCTTTTCCTCAAAAGGATAACATTCTCCTACGATCTTCAGCGCACCGGTGGCATTCGCCGTGAATATGCAGTGATAATCATCAGCATGAAAGAAACGGATCACATGATTGCGTGCCGCTTCAACAAGGGAAGTACTTAATCTCGAAGCAGGATTTACGGAATGCGGGTTGCCGAAAACATGGGTGCGCAATAACTGAAAATGCTGTTCGAGCTGTGTGGCACTGTATTGATTTCCACCGGTATAGTCCAGATATATCTGTCCAGAGGCATTCAGTTGCGGATATTCAGTGGTTCGCAGATGCGCAAAAAAAGCTTCATCCGGTATGGCGTAGCGATCAGTTGATCTTTGTATAGAAGGTTCCATGACTTAGGTCGGGAAATGTGGCGTAGAAAACATAAAGGTAAAATTCCATATGCATTCTATATCCTCACGAGGATGCATCTCCATATTTTGACAACCCGGAGACATAAGATATCGTTCACTGGTACTTACCCGGAAGATTCAGAAGCGCTTGAGATCACCGGACTTAAAGGTCCAGGAGGGAGTCCGTAAGACATCGCCGAAGTTGAGCGGATACCAAGGGCCGGATCCATGCGGATACAATAGGACCTGCAATTCCTGAGCAGGCATGTAACTCTGTGCCAGCATAAACCAGGTGGCACCGGTCTCGGTATTACGCGCCATATCCACTACGATGACCGCATGCCCCGGACTTCCACCCTGCACAAACACATCGCCGATCTGCATATCCCGTATCGGTACGGGATCCAATTCTGCCTGAAGCGACAATGTGCCGGCATACATGAAAACGGTTTCCAGATAGGCCCATAGATCCTCATATGTATTCGATGGCTGCGCCTTGTCTACCCAATAGGTTTTGTTGCCTTCCACGGCAAGCCTTTTACCCTGCATCCATTCTGCATAATCCATGCGAAAGCCGTTGGTCAGATGGAAGCGTATGTCGGCATACCTGCCTTCCTCCCAGAGATATTCTGCGCGTAAACGAATCACGGCATCTGCGCACTGGTGAAGATCCTTTTTACCGATGGGCAGGTCGATCACGGCGCAATATACTCCGCGGGGTTCCTTTACCTGGCCGTTATAGGTTTGCACTTTGGCTCCGGCGGGTTTGAGCGGCAGACCGGTCAGGTATGCCGCAAAAGAGCCCTCAGAAGCGGGCAGTCTGACACACCCGTCAGGCACAGTGAAACGCGTTCTTAACGTGTTTCCGGGTAACGTTTGGGTATCTGTGGCGTTCTCACCCGGCTGACCGGACACATGCAGCACCTGTTCGTCGCTGCCTGAAGCACAACCCAGTTGCATATACGCGCACAGACATATACCAATCAAATTCTTCAGCAGGTGTGTTTGCATAATGCATAAACGGCAGTGTTCAAACATTAGTATATGGTCACTATATCCTTGTTTCCTAATGGCAGCTAACGTACTTTTGACCATATGTCAAAGGGGTCCGATGCACACACGCACTGGCATCAGTTGAACGCTGCCGAGGTGTTGGGTGTGTTGCACGCCGTGCGTAGCGGACTTACGCAGCAGGAGGCTGAGATACGCCTCCGCCAGCACGGGCAGAATGCGCTTCGGGAGAAAAAACAAAAATCTCCCATACAGGTGTTTTTTGCACAATTCAAAGACCTGATGATCGCCATTCTGTTGGCAGCTGCGGTCATATCCGGACTGATCGGCGACATCACTGACACTATAATTATTCTGGTCATCGTATTGCTGAACGCCGTTATCGGGTTCGTGCAGGAATATCGTGCCGAAAAAGCGATCGCTGCACTCAAAAAAGTATCTATTGCACAGGCTACTGTTTTGCGCCATGAACGCTACATAAAAATGCCTGCGCATGACCTGGTGCCGGGTGATATCGTGCTGTTGGAGGCCGGCAATCTGGTTCCTGCGGATATGCGTTTGCTGGAAGTATACAGCCTCAAAGTAGACGAATCTGCGCTCACCGGCGAATCCATCCCCGCAGAAAAGAACAGCGATCCGGTGCCGGGTGATGACATCCCGCTGGGCGATCGCCTCAGCCTGGCTTACAAAGGCACACTGGTAACGCATGGGCGGGCCGTAGGTGTCGTGTACGCTACCGGCATGCAAACGGAATTCGGCAAGATCGCAGACCTCCTGCAATTGCCTGATCAGTCCACACCGCTTCAGCAACGCATGACCCGTTTCAGCAAAATATTGTCGCTGATCGTGCTGGGGATCTGTCTGCTCATCTTCCTGGTAGGTATCCTGCGCAACGAAGACCCGCTGAACATGTTGCTTGTGGCCATCAGTCTGGCGGTGGCCGCCATTCCGGAAGCGCTCCCCGCACTGATCACCATTGCACTGGCCCTCGGCGCCAAACGTCTGGTGATGAAACAGGCCCTGATTCGCAAACTTCCCGCAGTGGAAACACTGGGTGCCGTTTCCTTCATCTGTTCCGATAAGACGGGCACGCTCACCACCAACCGCATGCAGGTGCAGGAAGCCTTCGATGCGGAAGCGCAGCTGGAAGGCTCGGCGCTCAGTCCTTTTCTACTCGGCATGGCATTGAATCATGATGTGCGCAGCCTCCCCGATCAGAACCTGTTGGGCGATCCCACGGAGGTGGCACTCGTTGAACATGCTATCCACCGTATCGGTGAACGGGCATTTGCGCAGCTGGAGACACAATACCCGCGTGCGGCAGAAATTCCATTCGACAGTGAACGGAAATGCATGACCAGCATCCATCCCTTCGGTGAGGGATATCTGATACTCACCAAAGGTGCAGCAGAATCATTGGCACGCATGATGCATCATCCCGAGCATCGCGTGCAGATCGAAAAATATAATGACCTATGGTCGGCACAGGGTATGCGTGTGGTGGGTTTTGCCTATGCTGTGATACCTGCCTTTCCGGCACACCTCACACCGGAGGCCATCGAAAAGGAATTGCATTTCGCCGGCATCGCCGGTATGATCGACCCGCCGAGGGAAGAAGCACGTGCATCCATTGAGGCCTGCAAACAGGCCGGCATCGTTCCGGTAATGATCACCGGCGATCACCCCGCAACGGCAAAATATATCGCTGCACAACTCGGTATTCTGGAGGAAGGGGATCTGGTGATGACTGGTAGTGAACTGCAACAAACCGACAACGATACACTGAGTGAAAAAATAGAAAGGATACGCGTGTATGCCCGCGTAAATCCCGAACAGAAACTGCGCATCCTGCAGGCACTGCAGGCTAAAGGGCATTTTGTGGCCATGACCGGCGACGGCGTGAATGACGCGCCTTCGCTGCGCGCTGCCAATATCGGTGTGGCTATGGGCATCAACGGCACAGATGTGACCAAAGAAGTGGCGGATATGATCCTGCTGGATGACAATTTCGCTACCATCGTCCGCGCCGTCAAAGAAGGACGTCGCATTTACGACAATGTGCGGAAATTCGTCAAATACATCATGACCTGCAATGGCGCAGAATTGTGGACCATCATGGTGGCCACCTTTGCGGGCCTGCCGGTGCCGCTGTTGCCTATCCATATATTATGGATCAACCTCGTCACTGATGGATTACCCGGCCTCGCACTCGCCAACGAAAAGGCCGACCGCGACACCATGCAAAGGCCGCCGCGAAAAAGCGGAGAAAGCATTTTTGCAGATGGGCTCGGACTGCACATCATACGCATCGGTATACTTATGGCACTCATTGCCCTGGGTACTCAGTGGTGGGGACTCCACAACGATATACCGCATTGGCAAACGATGGTATTTACGGTACTGGCACTTTCACAGCTGGGCCATGTGCTCGCCATCCGCAGTGAACGCACGTTACTATACAAGCAGGGACTGTTTTCCAATAAACCGATGATCATCACCATCGTGCTCACCGTGGCGCTGCAAATAGCCATCCTGTATGTGCCTGCAGCCAACGCCATCTTCCATACCCAGCCGCTCACCTGGACAGAACTGGCCCTGTGCTTCGGGTTGTCGGCCATTGTGTTCCATGCGGTGGAATTGGAAAAATATATCCGGAAAAGACGGCAGAGGACCACAAAATCCTAAAGTGTTGGTATAAGACCCTCCCGTAGAGCAACCTCAGCAATCAGGCTGTCAATGGCATGCAGTATGGAACAGATAACAGGCACGCGGATGATCTTCTCAACATTCCACTGACAGGGCTTATCCAACGTGGCTAAGCGTTTTCGGGAATTATCCTCCAAAACCCCCGAAACATTTGCACATCTGCACATCCGTCCATTTGCACATTCCTTTTTTAAGCCTACCTTTATAGCCCGTTATGAAGAAAGATCAAGCTCGCTACATCTTCGTTACGGGAGGTGTCACCTCATCACTCGGAAAAGGTATATTTTCAGCCTCGCTGGCCAAATTATTGCAGGCTCGCGGATTCCGGGTTACCATCCAAAAATTCGACCCGTATATCAACGTAGACCCCGGTACGCTCAACCCGTATGAACATGGCGAATGCTATGTGACCGAAGATGGCGCAGAGACTGACCTTGACCTGGGCCATTATGAGCGCTTTCTCGGTATAGAGACCTCGCAGTCCAATAACGTGACCACAGGCGCAGTATACCTCAGTGTGATCACACGCGAGCGCGAAGGCGAGTTCCTCGGTAAGACCGTGCAGGTGATCCCGCACATCACCGACGAAATACAAAAACGCATGCTGTTGCTGGGTGAGAGCGGTG
The DNA here is from genome assembly GCA_036734545.1 of Chitinophagales bacterium. GTDB lineage: Bacteria > Bacteroidota > Bacteroidia > Chitinophagales > BACL12 > UBA7236. The sequence goes on along the minus strand of DAIMYJ010000013.1, from coordinate 36,993 downwards.
AATACGACATCGTGATCACTGAGATCGGCGGAACAGTAGGTGACATTGAATCACTGCCTTACATAGAAGCGGTTCGTCAGTTGAAATGGAAACTGGGCGATAACCGCTGCATCGTGGTGCACCTTACCCTGGTGCCTTATCTGAGCTCAGCACACGAACTGAAGACAAAACCTACGCAGCACTCCGTAAAAATGCTGCTGGAAAGCGGATTACAGGCAGATATCCTCGTTTGCCGCACCGAACATCCACTCCCCAAAGAACTGCGCCGCAAGATCGCCCTGTTCTGCAACGTGAACATCAATTCGGTGATCGAAGCCGCGGATGTGAGCACCATTTACGACGTGCCACTCAACCTGTTGGAAGAAGGCGCCGATGACATCGTACTGGCCAAACTGAAACTGCCGAAACGCAACGAACCCGACCTGAAGAACTGGAAAGCCTTCCTGGCACGCCTGAAGAATCCGACCAGCTCGGTACGCATCGGCCTGGTAGGTAAATATGTGGAACTGCAGGACGCTTATAAATCTATTCTCGAATCCTTTATTCATGCCGGTGCCGCAAACGAATGCAAGGTGCAGGTGGTGAGTATTCAGAGTGAACATATCACCGATAAGAATGTGGCCGAAAAACTCGCCGACCTCGATGGCGTGCTGGTAGCGCCGGGATTCGGCGACCGCGGTATTGAAGGTAAGATCACCGCCATCCGCTATGTGCGGGAAAATAAGATACCGTTCTTCGGTATCTGTCTCGGTATGCAGTGCGCTGTGATCGAATTCGGCCGTAACGTGCTGAAAATGAAGGATGCCCATTCCACCGAAATGAACCCCAAAACGAAGCATCCGGTCATCGATATGATGGAGGAACAGAAGCATGTAGTGGAAAAGGGCGGCACCATGCGCCTGGGTGCTTATGATTGCCGTTTATACAAGAAGACCAAAGCTTACGATATCTACAAATCGCAGAATATCACCGAACGCCACCGCCATCGTTATGAGTTCAACAACAAGTACCTGAAGGATTACGAAGCCAAGGGTATGATGGCCACCGGCGTGAATCCGCAGCAAAACCTGGTCGAGATCGTGGAATTACGGGATCATCCGTATTTCATCGGTGTGCAGTTCCATCCTGAGTTGAAATCGACCGTGGAAAGGCCGCACCCGCTGTTCGTTTCCTTCGTCAAGGCTGCCAGGGAGCATAAAGAACACAGTCCGAACCGTTAAACGTCCTCCCCTGCCGGTTCTTCCGGGTGCCATCCGCCCTCCGGAAGCCCTCCCCTGTCGCCTGTACAGGCAGGAACCCCATACCTCGTTGAATTGATGTAATTTTGCCGCTCAATTCAAACCGAGAATGGATCGCAATAACGTCATAGGCTTCGTGCTGCTGGGTGTACTGATCATCGCCTTCTTTTTCATGCAAAGCCGCTATGCCAATCAGGCAAGGGTGGAACAGGCCAAGCAACAGCATATAGAGGACTCCATCAAGCGGGCTGAGTTCGTCAAGGATTCGATCGCCGACCTCAGCAAGCCCAAACAAGCCCCCGCTCCGGTGGCAGGTGCCGCAATCAGCGCGATGCCTGACAGCCTGCTTAAATCCCTCAGCCCCGAGGAACAGCAGAAAGTGACCGACTCCCTGGAACGCCTGCACAAATCCGTTGCCTTCGGTGAATTTGCGCCCGTAATGCAGGGCACCGAACGACTCGACTCCATCGAGAACGATAAGATCAAACTGGTATTCACCAGCAAGGGCGGCCACATCGTGCGCGCCGAACTTAAGGGATATCAGAATTATAACGGGGAGCCACTGAATGTGATCGACGGCGGCGAGAACAGATTCAACTACAACTTCTATTATAGCGATAACAAGATGATGGATACGGAGGAAATGTATTTCACTCCGCAAATTTCTGCCGATGGCAAATCCATCACCTATACCGCAACACTGTCTACCGGTGCGCAAATGGTGCAATCCTACGGATTCACCGGAACCGACTACCTGGTGGATTACAACCTGCAATTCAACGGCTTCCGCGACATCATCCCGGGACGCGACCCGGTGATCATCCTGAACTGGCGGAATGTGATGCAGGAACAGGAAAAGAATGTGAAATATGAGCGCCAGTATTCTAAATTATATTTCAGCAATGCCGATGGCGATGTGGATTACAAGAACACGAATGGCGAACTGAAATTCGAGGAACAGGTGAAATGGGTGAGCTGTCAGCAGCAGTTCTTCAACTCCACACTCATCGCAAAAGAGAATTTTGAAAAGAACGGCAAGATCTCTGTGTTTGCAGAGGACACTTCGCATTTTGTAAAAGACTGCACCACCGAATTGTATCTGACCTTCAACGGTAAGAACGACTTCTCGTTCCCGATGCAGTGGTACATTGCTCCCAATGAATATGCAGCACTTAAGGATCTTGACCTCGGACTTGAAACCATCATTCCCACCGGTTCAGGACTGATCGGCTGGATCAACACCTTCGCCATCATCCCGTTGTTCAACTGGCTGAGCGGATTCATCGGTAATTACGGATTGATCATTCTGCTGCTCACGCTGATCATCAAACTGGCCCTCACACCGCTCACCTATCGCTCTTATCTGTCGATGGCCAAGATGCGCGTGCTGAATCCGGAGATGACCGAGATCCGTGAAAAGTACAAGGATGACCAGGCGAAACTCGGACAGGAACAATTGAAGCTATTCCGCAAAGCCGGTGTGAATCCGCTGGGCGGCTGCATTCCTACTTTATTGTCGATGCCTATCCTCATCGCCATGTTCCGCCTTTTCCCGGGTAGTATACAGCTGCGTCAGGAATCCTTCCTGTGGGCTGATGACCTTTCCACTTACGACGACCTCATCAAATTCGGATTCAACATTCCGCTGGTGGGTGCACATATCAGTATCTTCTGTGTGCTCATGACCATCAGCTCCGTGATGTATATCCGCATGAACATGCAAAATGCAACGCAGCTCACCGGCCCTATGAAAACGGTGCAGTATATCACGCCCATTTTCTTCTTCTTCTTCCTCAACAGCTCACCCGCCGGTCTTACCTATTATTATTTTGTCAGCAACCTGGTAACATTCGGACAACAGTGGGCCATCCGTACATTCCTGATCAACGACGATGAGATCCACCGCCGCATTCAGGAAAACAAAGCCAAACCCGAAAAAGCCAAATCCGGTTTCGCTAAACGTCTGGAAGATGCCATGAAACAATCCCAGCAGATCAGGGAAATGCAACAGCAGCAGAAAAAGAAGAAGTAAAATTATAATGTGCAGATGTGAAAATGTGCAGATGTGCAGATGATTGCATCTGCATATTTTCACATTAATGAAACATCATTCGCTCCCCTCTCACCGCATCATTTACCTGTCCGTTTTCCCAGGCAACCTGACCGTTCACGAAGGTGTGTGTTACAACGCCGCGCATGGTGCGTCCTTCCAGCGGACTCCAGCCGCATTTGGCGAGGATATTTTCAGGGGCAACGGTGAGTGAACGGTTCAGATCCAGCAGAAAGAGATCAGCGTGATAGCCTTCGCGGATGAATCCACGCTCGCGGATGCGGAAGCAGGTGGCTACATCATGACTCATCTTTTGCGCGATCTTCTCCAGCGACATCCTGCCGTCAAAGAAAAACGACAACATCACCTGTAAACTATGCTGTACCATCGGCGCACCGCCGGGGCATTTGATATACTTGTTAGCTTTCTCTTCCAGCGTATGCGGTGCGTGGTCCGTAGCGATCACATCGATCACATCATCCAATACCGCCTGCAGTATCTGTGGCTTGTGCCGCTTGTCCTTTACAGCCGGATTCCATTTGATGCGCGCACCGAGTGCAGCGTAGTCATCCGCATCAAAATACAAATGGTGCACACAGGCTTCTGAAGTGATGCGCTTTTCAGCCAATGGCATTTTATTGGAGAATAACGACAACTCATCTGCCGTACTGATATGCAGGATATGTAATCGGGTGTTATGCTTGCGGGCCAGCTCTACGGCAAACGAACTGGATAAATAACAGGCCTGTTCATCGCGAATGACCGGATGCATCTGAATAGGGATATCATCTCCATAGTCAGCACGCGCCTTCTCCAGATTGTGGATGATGGTGCTTTCATCTTCACAGTGCGTGGCAATAAGCGTAGGCGCATTGGCAAAAATGCGCTCCAGTGTAGCCGCGTCATCAACCAGCATATTACCGGTGGAAGACCCCATGAAAATCTTGATACCGCAAACAGAATGGCGATCGGTGCGCAAAACCTCATCGGCATTGTCGTTGCTCACGCCCATGTAAAATGAATAATTGGCCACGCTCTTTTGTGCGGCAAGTGCATATCGCTCTGCCAGCAACGCCTGATTCAAACTCGGCGGATTCACATTGGGCATGTCCATGAAAGAAGTGACACCGCCGGCCACGCAGGCACGGGGTTCAGTATACAGATCAGCTTTATGGGTCAAACCGGGTTCGCGGAAATGCACCTGGTCGTCAATAATGCCGGGCATCAGATATGATCCGGTGGCGTCGATCTCACGCACATGGGCAGGTGTGTCGATCACTCCGCCTACGCGCTCAATGCGCCCGGAACTCAATAATACATCGCCGGATTGTATGCGCCCCTCATTGACGATCAGGGCATTTTTTATGAGTGTCTTCATGCCGTGAAGATAAGTCTCAAACCCTAAATCATCAACGACTGCATATCGGGCGAAATGCAGAATTGCGAAATAGTGACAGTAAAAAGACAGGGGTCAATCCACCCAGTCGGCAACGAATAAATTCGTATCGCGGGTGCCGCCGCTGTTGCGGTTGCTGGCGAAAACGATGCGCTTGCCGTCATAGCTGAACATCGGGAATGAATCAAATACCGTGTCATAAGTCACCTGCTCCAACCCTGTTCCGTCCAGATTGATCAAGAAAATGTTAAACGGAACACGTTTGGTCACATGATTACTTGAGAACACGATCTTATTTCCGGATGGATGAAAGAACGGCGCCCAGTTAGCTCCGCCGAGATTGGTGATCTGACGCAGATCGCTGCCGTCGGCATTGCAAACGAAGATCTCCATCGCCGTGGGCTTCACGAAATCATTCGCCAGCAGGGCTTTGTATTGCGCCACTTCCTCCTCTGTTTTGGGGCGGCTGGCACGGAAAATGATCTTGCTGCCATCGGGCGAGAAAAAGGCCCCGCCGTCATAACCCAGCACATTCGTGATCTGCTTCAATCCGCTGCCGTCAATGTTCATCGTCCACAACTCCAGATCACCGCTGCGGTCGCTGGTGAACAGGATCTTATCCCCTTTAGGGGATACCACCGCCTCGGCATCATAGTGGTCGTTGTCGGTGAGCTGGCGGATGATCTTGCCGTTGAGATCGGCCTCATACAATTCATAGCTGCCGTATACACCCCACAGGTAGCCCTGGCTCTTATCCGGATCCGCGATACAGGTATCCACTGTCTTGTGCGTGCTGGCGAATATCACCGACTTGTTGCCCGGCATGAAATAGCTGCAGGTGGTGCGGCCGTTGCCGGTGCTCAGCAGTTTATATTCAAAGCGGGAATTATCTGTGGGGATCTTGCCGTAATAGATCTGGTCGCAGGGTACCTGCTCATTCGGATTCCTGCGCTGGAAAACAATGTAATCGTTGTTGAAACTCCAGTATCCCTCCGCATTGTCGCCACCATAGGTAAGCTGGCGGATATTGCGCAGGTGTGTCTCCCCCGGATACCACAGCAAGGAGTCAGCACCGTCCTCGGACGCCTGTTTAGATGCCACAAACTGGCCCGTGGAGCAAGAATAACTTATCCCAAATGCAATAAGTATAGCGAATTTAATACTGAAAAATCGATTCATTGACAATCAAATTGCCGTAAAAATACTACACAATAAACAATTGCCCATATACTACTATCTTAATTTAACCTAAAATAGTAATTTTGTCCTATGTTTTTAAAAAAATGGCAGGTAACAGTGCTTATTGTCAGTATTTTGGTTTTATCTGGAATTGCATTGCTCATTAAAACAGATACAATCAATCTAAAAAACAACTCTGAAGTTAGCACAGACAGCCTCTCTATAATTGAATCACTTACCCCTGAAATACAATCTTTTAGTTTAGAAATCAAAGACGATCCGCAAAACCCAAGCTTGTATTATGCAAGAGGAAATGCGTATTTCGATGCTGAAAACTTGAAATATGCTTTAATTGATTTTTACAAGGCATATAGGCTTGATTCAACAAACGCCTCTTTTGCATTAGGATTGAGCGATTGTTTGTTCTTTTGTGAAAAAGTTGATTCTGCGATAATAATTTTGGAAAACTACCTTCAGATTGACCCTAACAACGAAGACGTTTTGATCACTCTGGCTATAGATTATTACAAGATCCCAAAATCCGGCAACTATTTAAAATCACAAGAACTATTAGAAAAGGTTACTAAAATCAACATACAGAATCCGGAAGCATACTTTTATAAAGGTATGATCGCAAAAGAAATGAAGGATACCATCAATGCAATAAGGAAGTTTCAAACAGCTATAGAAGTTGATCCGGATTATTTTGAGGGGTATATGCAGCTTGGAAATCTCTATGCTAAGCTCAAGGATAGCATTTGTATAAAATATTATAAAAACGCCTTGCAAATTGAACCAGACAATAAATTTCCTGCATACGGCATTGCAAAATTTTACCAAGACATAGGTAAAATGGATGCGGCTATTACTGAATACAAGGAAATGATTTCGAAGAATCCTCAGGATGACAATGCGATATACAACTTAGCAACAATTTATTACGGAATCGACAGCATTCAAACGGCTTACAGGCTATATGAACTGGCCATCCGCCAGGCACCGGCCAAAGCCATGAGTTATTACGGTAAGGGAATGTGTGCAGAGGAACTAGAAAAGCGCGACGAAGCTATCTCCTTATATACACAGGCTTTAAATTTAGACCCTGATTTGACGGATGCAGAAGAACGTTTACAACAATTAAATGCCGATTGAGCCATGATCAAGATCACGTTTCCCGATGGTAATGTGCGGGAGTATAATGCAGGAGTGACCTCCATCGAGATCGCGAAGTCCATCAGTGAAGGACTTGCGCGCAAAGTACTGAGCGCCGAAGTGAACGGCGAAGTATGGGACCTCAGCCGTCCTATACAAACAGACGCCAACCTGCGCCTGCTCACGTGGGACGACCAGAAAGGTAAATCCACCTTCTGGCACAGCAGTGCCCACCTCATGGCCGAGGCGCTCGAAGCCCTGTACCCGGGCGTGAAGTTCGGTATCGGCCCCGCTATCGACAACGGCTTCTATTACGATATCGACCTCGGCGGTAAAGTGCTCACGCAGGATGAACTGCCCCGCATCGAAGAAAAGATGCGCGAACTGGCGAAAAAGAGCAGCGCCTACATCCGCCGCGAAGTACCCAAGGCGGAGGCACTGCAATATTTCACCTCCAAGGGCGATGAATATAAACTCGAACTTATCAGCGACCTGGAAGATGGCAGCATCACTTTTTATACCCAGGGCGACTTCGTGGATCTGTGCCGCGGACCGCACCTGCCGGATACCGGTCACATCCGCGCAGTAAAACTGCTCAATATCGCCGGTGCGTACTGGAGGGGTGATGAGAAGAATAAACAGCTCACCCGAATCTACGGTATCACCTTCCCCAAACAGAGCGAACTCGATGAATACCTGAAAATGCTGGAGGAAGCGAAAAAACGCGACCACCGCAAACTGGGCCGTGAACTGGAGATCTATACCACCGACGATGAGGTGGGCCAGGGTCTTATCCTGTGGATGCCCAACGGCGGAGCCATCATCGAACAGCTCGAAAAACTGGCCAAGAAGAAAGAGGACGAGGCCGGCTATCTGCGCGTGAAAACTCCGCATATCGCCAAAGAGAACCTGTACCTCACGAGCGGTCACCTGCCGTATTATGCCGACAGCATGTATCCCCCCATGGAGATGGAGGGGGCGAAGTACTACCTCAAGGCCATGAACTGCCCGCATCACCATAAGATATTCTCTGCCCTTCCCCGCAGCTACCGCGATCTGCCGCTGCGTTTCGCCGAATACGGCACCTGCTACCGGTACGAGGAGAGCGGCGCACTGTTCGGACTGATGCGCGTGCGCGGTATGAACATGAATGATGCCCATATCTATTGCACCGAAGAGCAGTTCGAATCAGAGTTCAGGGCGGTGAACGATATGTATCTCAACTATTTCCGCATTTTCGGAATCGACAAATATGTGATGCGCTTCAGCACACATGAACCTAAAAAGCTGGGTCAGAAATACCTCGACAACCCGGAAATGTGGCAGCGCACGGAAGACATGGTGCGCCGGGTGCTCATAGACTCGGGCATCCCCTATATCGAAGTGCCGGATGAAGCCGCCTTCTACGGCCCCAAGATCGATATCCAGATCTATTCAGCCATCGGCAGGGAGTTCACCCTGGCCACCAACCAGGTGGATTTCGGGCAGCCGTTGCGCTTCAACCTGACCTATACCGACCGCGATAACCAGGCTAAGACCCCGATCGTGATCCACCGGGCACCGCTGAGCACGCATGAACGTTTCATCGGATTCCTGCTCGAACACTATGCCGGCAACTTCCCGGTTTGGCTGGCACCGGTGCAGGTGGCAGTGCTGCCCATCAGCGACAAGTTCAACGATTACGCGCAATCCGTGATCAATGTGCTGAAAAAACACGAAATTCGCACTTCCCTTGACTCCCGCAGCGAGAAGATCGGCCGGAAGATCCGTGATGCTGAGATGAAAAAAGTCCCCTGTATGCTGATCATCGGCGAACAGGAAATGCAGAACGGCACCGTTTCCCTGCGCAAGCACGGAGCGGGCGACCAGGGCTCCATGACCCCTGAAGCCCTCGTCGAATGGGTCTCCGGAGAGGTAAAGGCGGTATTTAACTAAACTGATAACTGTATTATTTTTAACCTAAACTGTTAATTTGAAGCGAGTAGACGAACGCAATTATTATCGCATCGGACGCGATATCCGTTACCCTAAGGTCCGCGTAGTGGGAGAAAACATCACTACCGGCATTTACACCGTGCAGGAAGCCATGCGTATGGCCGATGAACTCGGCCTGGAACTGGTAGAGATCACCCCCAATGCCGACCCGCCGGTGTGCCGTATCGTGGATTTCCAGAAATTCATTTACGAAAAGAAGAAAAAGGATAAGGAACTCAAGGCCAAGAGCAAGAAGCAGGAGATGAAAGAGATCCGCTTTACGCCGCATACCGATGACCACGACTTTGAGTTCAAAAGCAAGCATGCCGAAAAGTTCCTGGTAGAAGGCAACAAGGTGCGGGCCTATGTGATGTTCCGCGGCCGTTCCATCGTGTTCAAGGAACAGGGCGAGATGCTCCTGCTCAAGTTCGCCCAGCGCCTGGAAGAGGTGGGTGTACCCGACCAAATGCCCAAAATGGAGGGCAAAAGGATGTACATCACCTTCGTGCCCAAGGCCCCCGGCACCAAAAAGAAGGAAACCCCCGCCTGAGGCCCTCAGACGGACATTTACCCAAAACAGTCAAAGAAGTTGTTCAGGGGCTTTGAATTTTCAGCCCTAAACCCTATCTTTGCGCTCCCGAACTTTCGGGGAAGTAAACAAAACGCGAGTCCATATGCCGAAGATGAAGACCAACAGCAGCGCCAAGAAGCGCTTCAAGGTGACCGGTAGCGGTAAGATCAAACGCGCCAAAGCGTTCAAACGCCATATCCTCACCAAAAAGAGCAATACGAGGAAGAACCGCCTCGGCAACCCGGGTCTCGTAAGTGATGCGGATTCCGATAACATCAAGCGTTTACTTGCCATCTGATAAATAATAGATTATGCCAAGGTCAGTACCTAAAGTCGCGTCGCGCAATCGCAGAAAGAAAGTATTAAAACTTGCCAAAGGCTATTGGGGCCGCCGCAAGAACGTGTTAACGGTAGCCAAGAACGCCGTTGACAAAGCACTGGGATATGCCTATGTGGGTCGTAAAGACAAGAAACCGATGTATCGCGGTATCTGGATCGTCCGTATCAACGCGGCTGTCCGCCCCCACGGCCTTACCTACAGCACCTTCATGCACAAACTGAAGACCAATAACATCGATATCAACCGCAAGGTCCTGGCTGATCTGGCCATGAATAACCCCGACGCGTTTGAAGCGATCGTGAAGCAGGTGAAGTAATTTTCAGGCTTTAACCACATTCGATCCCTCCGTTACCTACGGAGGGATTTTTTTATGTGTATACCGTAGCCACCAGACGCCGGCTGCCACCGCGATCGCGGAACTCACACAGATAGATGCCCTGCCACGTGCCCAGCGCTAAGCGGCCACCAACGATCGGTATACTTACCGTATGCCCCGTAAGCACACTCTTGATGTGCGCCGGCATATCGTCATCGCCCTCAACAGTGTGCGTGTAATACGGCTGCCGCTCGGGAACAAGCTTGTCGAACACGGCGTTGAAATCGCGCAATACCGACGGGTCGGCATTCTCGTTGATGCACAAACCGGCAGAGGTGTGCTGAATGAAAACATGCAACAAACCCTCCTGCGGCAGATCACCGATGGCGCGTAACACATGATCGTCGATCAAATGAAATCCCCGCGGGTGCGGCGGCAACTGGATAGGATAATGCCGGATCATGCGTTAAAATTAAAATGAAATGGCGGATGTATCGTCACTACACCAGGGAAGCCTGCCTTCGCACAAAGAACAAAACACCCGAGCCAACCGTTAACTTTGCAACACATGTCTGAACCATCCGCTCAGGAACAAAAAAAACGCATCACACGCGAAAGCCTGCAGGTTGCCATGCGCATCCTGCGTTTCCTTAAACCTTACAGGCCGGCCTTCACCGTCGGCATCGTTTTTCTGCTGCTGTCAAGCTTCACCACCATGGCCTTCCCCTGGCTGATGGGCAAACTCATCGACTCTGCTAAATATACCAGCGAGATCGCCTGGATGAATGATACCAATACCATGGCACTCATCCTTGCCGGTGTTTTGCTCGTGCAGTCCGTTTTCTCCTTCTTCCGGGTATACCTCTTCGCCACCGCCTCCGAAAGAGCCATGGCCGATGTACGCACCACCTTTTTCGATAAGCTGCTCACCCTGAACCTCGAATTCTACGAACAACGCCGCGTAGGAGAACTCACCAGCCGCTCAACGAATGATGTTGACCAGCTGCAGGATATGCTCAGCGCCACCCTCCCGGAATTCGTGCGGCAGATCGTGACCATCGTTTTTGGTGTGGCATTCATTTTTTATATATCCCCACAGCTTACCCTGCTGATGATATCCTCCTTTCCCGTGCTGGTGATACTGGCCGTGGTATATGGAAAATTTATCCGCAAACTCTCCCGCAACCGACAGGATGCCCTCGCCGCCAGTAACGTGGTGGTCGAAGAAACCATGCAGAATGTGGCCACGGTAAAAGCTTTTACCAATGAGAACTATGAGTCGCGCCGCTATCGCAATTTCATGCAGCGCGTGGTGGATACCGGTATCAAAGGCGCCGTTAATCGCGGCGGATTCACCACCTTCCTCATCCTCGGACTCTTCGGCGGATTCGTGCTGGTGATCTGGTATGGTACTACCCTGCTCAAGGCCGGCGAAATTCAGGAGGGCGACCTCTTTTCATTCGTGTTATACACCGGTTTCATCGGCGGTGCCGTCGGCGGTATCGGTGATCTGTTCGGGCGACTGCAAAAAACCGTGGGCGCTACCGAAAGGATATTTGAGATCCTCGATGAGAAAGGCGAATTGGAATTGCAGCAGGAACCGGACAACACGAAACGCTTATCCGGAAAGATCACACTGGACAATATCCGGTTCAGCTACCCGACACGACAAGATGTACAGGTCCTCAACGGGATCAGTATGACCATAAACCCCGGACAAAAGATCGCGCTTGCCGGATATAGCGGTGCCGGGAAATCTACCATCGCTCAGCTCATACTGCAATTGTATATTCCGGACAGCGGGAAATTATTGTTTGATGACATGCCGGTCGATCGCATGGAGAAACGTCAACTGCGCAGTAACATGGCTCTGGTTCCGCAGGAGGTGTTATTGTTTGGCGGTACTATCCGCGAAAACATTGCCTATGGTAAACCCGGCGCAACAGATGCAGAGATCACGGAGGCAGCCAAAAAAGCCAATGCATGGCAGTTCATCAGCCAGTTCCCAGAAGGGCTGGATACCATTGTGGGTGAACGCGGTGTAAAGCTGTCGGGCGGACAACGCCAGCGTATCGCCATTGCCCGCGCCATCCTGAAAGACCCTGCTATATTGATCCTGGATGAGGCCACCAGTTCACTGGATGCGGAAAGCGAAAAGCTGGTGCAGGATGCCCTCGAAACACTGATGGAAAATCGCACCACCATCATTATCGCACACCGCTTGTCCACTATACGCAATGTAGATACCATCTTCGTGCTCTCCGATGGCCGCATCGCCGAATATGGCAACTACCAGGAACTGGCCGCACGTGAACACAGTATCTTCCGTAACCTCCTGAAACTGCAATTGCAACAATAAGAGCCCGGAACAGTCATTTTTGCACTGCCTATATTTGCACCATGAATAACTTCCTGTATTTCATACTCATTGGCGCCATCGCCGGATGGATCAGCGGTAAACTGATCAAGGGTGAAAGCTTTGGCCTGCTGGGCAATATCGTAGTAGGCGTCGTGGGCGCCGTACTCGGCGGCTGGATTTTCGAACAACTCGGGATCGTAAAAGAAAATATCCTCTATTCCCTCGCCGCCGCCGTCATCGGCTCAGTCGCCTTCCTCCTGGTCATCGGCCTGCTCAAGAAGAAATAGTATCGG
>DAIMYJ010000013.1:12256-24025 GCA_036734545.1 Chitinophagales bacterium | reverse complement strand
CCTTCTCAGAAAAACCACACTCACCATTCACCACTCACCACTCACCTATTCACGACTCACGACTGCCGACTCACGAAGGATAATTACCTTCTTAGCAAAACTCCACCCCCACTCACAACCTCATCCTCCACTGCACCGTAAAACTCCGCGGCGGATCGTACTTGGCCGGACGTAATGCATACATATGATTGAAGATATTGCGCGCCAGGAACTGCACATCCATTCTGGAATTGATCGCATAATTGACGCGTGCATCCGCGATCCAGTCGCCCTGCATGTGGTCCTCCCGGTATTCCACGATGCCGGGAATGAAGGAGATATAAATGGCATCGAGATTCTCCATCAGACTGAAATAATTCACATCCGCACCGAACGACCACTTGTGCACGGTATACTGCACATTCATCCGCGCCATGTGCCGGAAGCGATAGGTGAGCACGGATGCCAGAAACGCGCTGTCGCTGCTGCCGGCCGAAAATCCTTCCATAAAATTACCGGCGAACGTAGCCATATCCAGATTGGAACTGTCGCCCGTGATATTGGCCGGATAGATGTAATTATAACCACCTAACCAACTCAGGGTATGCCCGAACACTTCTCCCTCACCCTGCAGTGTAAGTTCCAGTCCGCCGATACGTGCACGTGAATTATTCAGCGACATGAATCCCGGACCCAGGCCTTCATAAAAATTAAATGTGAATTCGGTCATGTCGAAATACTCCGTGAGATACACGGCCACATCTACATAACCGCGGATATTCTCACCGCCTAAGTTGCGCATGATGCCTAACTCGGTATTCCAGCCATACTCGGGCAGCAGGTCGGGATTGGGGAATATGGACAACGCGCCTAGATTTGAACGCGCGAACCGCTCCACCAAACTCGGGAATCGATAACCCTGCCCGAAAGAGAGCCTGATATTGGTGAGCCTGCCCGCCTGATAATTGAGACCCGCCTTGACGATAGGCACCGCCGCACCGGCAGCGGTATCGAGCTTATAGAATTCTTCACGCAATCCGACATTCATCAGCAGCCGGTCAAATACCTTTTTTTCGGCCTGCACAAACAATCCTGCACTGATGCCGCTGTGCACACCTACGTCATGATCATCCACATCAAAATAATACCCCTGTCCACCCGCTGTGATGATCACATCATGCGCAAATTCACGATGATACTGATAATCGAGATTCAACAGCCAGGCATCACCACCGGTCGTATCTGAATACGCCACATCGGAACCGTAGTAGCGCATTTTGAATCGGTGACTATTCTTATGCCTGTCGTAATAATTGAGCCATGGATCAAGCGTTACCCATTTATACTGCCAGTTCAACAGTGTGGATGTGGTCGTATCCAGATAGCCCTGAAAAGGAATGAATCCGCCTGTGTCCTGATCTTCCCATAAAAAGAAAAGGCCTTCGCGGTCAGACATCACATTGCCATTCACACCCCAGGTAAGCCGCTCATTGTTGGACGGATGAAATCGCGTTTTCCAGTTGAAGCGCGCACGGGATGAATATTGTCCGAGTAAATGGGAATCATGTTCCTGCACATTACCGCCGATCACCAGGTCATACTTTTCAAACTTTTGGCGGTGACTGAATCGCACGCCGGTTTGTGTAGGCGCATGATCCCACCATGCTGCATCGGCGAATGAAGGTTTATCCAGCAGGGTATGGTAGGCGGTCATCTGCGTTTCCGGTGTTGCTCCCGGCCATGCGGTGCGCACGGCGATCACACCGTTGAGTGCACTGCTGCCGTAAAGTACCGAGGATGCGCCTTTGATCACTTCCACCTGCTCCACATTTTCTATCGGCACAAAATTCCACTTGGCATCACCGCGGTCTGCGGCCAGCATGATCTGATCATCCACCACCAGCATCACCCTGCTGCCAGCTCCATAAGTGAATCCCGTGCCGCCGCGAATGTTGGCCTGCTCATCCATCATATATACACCCGGCGCCTTCAGCAGGGCATCACTGAGATTAGTGGCATTGGTCTGCTCCAGCAATTGTTTATTCACCACAACCATACTGATGCTCTCTTCACTCAGGCGCTTGGCATATAAACTGCCGCTCACCACTACAGCCTCCAACTCCGACAGCCTGTTCTGCAACTGCACGTGTAATTGCGTTGTTTTATCGGGGCCGACGAGCATATCGTACGACTGCGAAACATAACCGATAAAGCTGAACTGTACCTGATGACGACCCTCAGGCAGATTTAACTGATATACTCCCGAAGCATCAGTAGAGGTCACATAAGTGTCGGCGATCACGTTCACACCGGGCAATGGCTCCAATGTGGCAGCATCTACTACCCTGCCGGTGAGTAGCTGTCCGGACAATGCACTGCTCATAAGCAACGCAACGAACAAAAGCGTGATCGGGCGCACTGGTGGTAATTGGTACACGTTAAAGATAGAAAATTCCCGCTGCTGAGAAACAGCGGTTTTCACAGGAAACCGGGTGTATGCGTGAAGGACTGTGTCGAGCCGGCGACGATCACTTTACGCCATACTCACTCAGCCACCACACCAGCATACCCATGGCAGAAGCACCCAGATGCAATTCGCGCTTGTTCACCTGCTCAAAAACATCATTCTCGGTATGATGCAGGTCCATGTATCGCTGCGAGTCAGGGCTCAGGCCAAACAATTTGGTGCCCGCCTTCTCCATGGGGCCGATGTCTGTGCCGCCATGACCAACGCGAAAATCATACAGACCATAAGGATACATCATGGCCGTTAACTCCTTATATCGCGGATGTGCGAGAAAGGTCGTGTCAATATTAAACCCTCTGGGTGAAAATCCGCCTGCATCGCTTTCGAGTGCGGCGATGTGTTTTTCCTTGGTGTTTTGCAGCACATACTTTCCGTAGGTACGTCCACCCATATTTCCGTTCTCCTCATTCATGAACAGGATACAGCGCACTGTGCGCTTGGGTCGGATACCGGCCGCTTTAAGACTGCGCAACACTTCCACGCTCTGCATACAGCCCGCACCGTCGTCGTGCGCACCCTCACCTACATCCCAGCTGTCGAGATGGCCGCCCACCACAATGATCTCATTCGGTAATTCTGAACCGCGGATCTCTGCGATCACGTTATACGATTGCACGGAATCCAGCATCTTGCAATTCATGATCATTTTGAATTTCGTGGCCGGGTCATTCTTCAGCGCTGCACTCAGCATATCTGCATCCACAGCGCTCAACGCCGCGCAGGGGATCTTTTTTACATCATCATCAAATCGCGTACTGCCGGTATGTGCAAAATCATCATGTGCTGAACCCACACTGCGTATCAGCACGGCCTTCGCTCCCAGCTTGCTCGCATCGTTGGCACCATGCCAGCGGTACGGACCGGCATCGCCATAGCCTTCAAAAGAATTCACCACATTCTGCGGAAAAGGATAATTGAAGAAAACGATCTTGCCTTTCAGCTTCGCTGAGCCCAGTTCTTTCATATGCTCGAAATCGCGCACTTCGATCACCTGCTCCGTGATACCATCCACCGGCGTAGCCACACTGCCACCCAAAGCCAACATATTTACCTGACCAACATTGATGATCTCGCCATACTCTTTCTGTCCGCGCACCCAATGCGGCACCATCACCGGATGCAGCCACACCGAGTCAAAACCGTAGCGCTGAAGCAGATCATAACTCCATCGCACCGCCATATCGGCCTGCGGTGAACCGGCCAGGCGATGCCCGATCTCCTTACATAACACATGCAGGTTATCATAAGCCTCACCGTGCAGCATGGTCTCGTCAAAGATCTTCCTGAAAGTGATGGAATCGGTATTTTGTGCATGCAGCTGCATGCCAAGGCAAAGCCCCGCGGCGAGGAGTATGTTCCTGAATAGCATCCCGGTTGGAATTTGCAGCTAAAATAGTGAACCTATTCTGAACCGTTAGGTTTGTATGTCTGCACAGCTGTTGCTTGCATCTGTCGGCGGGATTCACCAACATTGTATTGATAAAGCCATCCACTATGCGTTATAAATTATTGGGCCGGAGCGGCCTGCGGGTATCGGAAATATGTTTAGGCACCATGACCTTCGGCGAAGAATGGGGCTGGGGCGCCAACTTTGAAGAAAGCAGTAAGCAGTTCTTCACCTTCCTCGAAGCCGGCGGCAATTTCATCGACACCGCCAACCGCTATACCGAAGGCACCAGCGAAAGCTACCTCGGCGAACTGATCCGTCAGAGCGGAAGACGCGACGATCTGGTCATCGCCACTAAATATGCACTGGTAACACACGAACGCGGCCTCAACCTCGCCGGTAACCACCGCAAGAACATGGTGCAGTCGGTGGAAGGCAGCCTGCGCCGCCTGCAGCTGGATCATATCGATGTGCTGTATATCCACGCGTGGGACTTCACCACCTATGCCGAAGAAGTGATGCGCGGCCTCCACGACCTGGTGCAACAGGGTAAGGTATTATATGTGGCCGTTTCTGATACGCCGGCATGGATCGTTTCCCGTGCCAATACCATCGCCGAGCTGCGCGGCTGGGATCCCTTTGTGGCGCTGCAGGTGGAATACAGCCTGATACAGCGAACCGTTGAACGCGACCTCATCCCCATGGCAAATGCAATGGACATGGCCGTCGTAGCCTGGGCACCCATCGCCGGCGGTGCACTAACAGGTAAATATCTCAGCGAAAATGCAGACCCTAAACGCCTGCAGCCGAATAGCGCGCGACTCAACGAACGCAGCCGCGCCATCGCTCAGGAAGTGGTGAACGTGGCACGCGAGATCGGCCACTCACCCGCACAGGTGGCCATCCGATGGGTGATGCAGCAACACCGGCAGATCATCCCTATCGTTGGCGCCCGAAATGCAGAACAGCTGCGCGACAGCATGGGCGCCATGCATATCGAACTGAGTGAAGAACACCTCAACCGACTGCAGGCAGTGAGCGCCATTGAAATGGGATTCCCGCACGAATTCCTCAAAGGCGATGGCGTGCGCGATATTTTGTTCGGCGGCAAACTCGGTGAACTCGACATCCACCGCAAAGCGTTTTAATACTTTTAAAGATCAGCCAGATGCTGGGCAACCGATTCAGTAAATACGAGGAAGCACCAAAAACCACCTTCGACACACTCTTTGAGTGGTTGCAGGAACTGCTGGTTTATACCAGCGGCGATGTAACAGAGGCCCTCGACTGGCTGAACCAACTCGACAAACAATACGGCATCACCACACCGGAATATGGCATGGGTGATTTTATCCAGGAACTGAAAGACCGCGGATTCCTGCGAGAAGATGAACCCGGTTCGGGTGTGATGCAGATGACTTCCAAAATGGAACAAAGCATCCGCAAGTCATCACTCGACCAGATATTCGGCAAACTCAAAAAAAGCCAGAAGGGCGATCACAAAACACCACATACCGGCCCCGGCGATGAAAATGCTTCCGATCGCCGCCCGTTCGCTTTTGGTGATACACACGAACAGATCGATTATAATGAATCGCTGAAGAACGCTTACATCAACCACGGCATTCAGGATTTTTCGCTACACGAGGAAGACCTGGTGGTGATGGAAAAAGAATTCCGTGCGCAAACATCAACCGTACTGATGATCGACATCTCACACTCGATGATCCTGTACGGTGAAGACCGCATTACGCCGGCAAAAAAAGTGGCTATGGCGTTGAGTGAACTCATCAGCACCAAATATCCCAAAGACACACTCGATATCATCGTATTCGGCAATGATGCCTGGCAGATCGAAATGAAAGACCTGCCGTATTTGCAGGTGGGGCCTTATCATACGAATACGGTGGCCGGACTCGAACTGGCCATGGATATTTTGCGCCGCAGAAAAAATCCGAACAAACAAATATTCATGATCACGGATGGCAAACCTACGTGCATCATCCGCAACGGAAAATATTATAAGAACAGCTTCGGCCTCGATCGTATCATCGTGAATAAAACACTCAACCTCGCGGCACACTGCAGAAAGATCGGCATTCGTATCACCACGTTCATGATCGCACGCGACAGCTATCTGCAGCAGTTCGTGGAAGAATTCACACAGATCAATCAGGGCAAAGCATTTTATACCAGTCTGAAAGGATTGGGCGATTTTATTTTTGAAGATTATGAACGCAACCGGCGGAGAAATGTCCGCTGATGCATAAAGAAATATATGGACCACGAAAAAATACAAACACTCGGTCAGCTTAAGGCAGCAGGCTATCAGCCTGTTTCCGTGAAAGAAGAATTGCGCCGCAACCTCATCGCACGCATGCGCAGCGGCAAACCCGTTTTCGACGGCATTCACGGCTTCGAACACACCGTGATCCCCGACCTCGAACGGGCCATCCTCTCACGACACAATATCATTTTACTTGGCTTGCGCGGACAAGCCAAGACGCGTATTGCGCGACTGATGAGCGGATTACTGGATACGTATATTCCGTATGTAGAGGGAAGTGAATTGCATGATGACCCGCTCGTGCCGCTTTCCTTTTTCGCCCGTAACCGCATTGCAGAAATGGGTGATGACACCCCTGTAGCGTGGTGGCACCGCAGTGAAAGGTACACCGAAAAGCTGGCCACACCCGATGTAAGCATCGCCGACCTCATCGGTGATGTGGATCCTATCAAAGCAGCTAATCTGAAACTGCATTACAACGATGAACGTGTGATCCACTTCGGACTCATCCCGCGTGCGCATCGCGGCATATTTGTGATCAATGAATTGCCCGACCTCCAGGCGCGCATTCAGGTGGCATTGTTCAATATTCTGCAGGAAGGAGATATCCAGATCCGCGGATTCCGCATTCGTCTGCCGCTCGATATCCAGTTCGTGTTCACCGCCAACCCGGAAGATTACACCAACCGCGGTTCCATCGTAACACCGCTGAAAGACCGCATCGAAAGTCAGATACTCACCCACTATCCGAAAGAGATCGCCATCTCCAAAAAGATCACCTCACAGGAAGCCAATATCCATGACGACCAGCATACCGTTGTGCAGATACTGGACCTCGCCCGCGATATGGTAGAACAGATCGCCTTCGAGGCCCGCAACAGTGAATACGTGGATCAAAAATCCGGTGTCAGCGCCCGTATGACCATCACCGCCCTCGAAAACCTGGTGTCGGCAGCCGAGCGCCGTGCCCTGCGCAATGGTGAGACATCCACCACCGTGCGGGTGGGCGACTTCTGGGGGCTCATACCCTCCATCACCGGAAAGATCGAGCTTGTATACGAAGGCGAACAGGAAGGTCCCTACATCGTAGCCCTGAACCTCATCGGCAAGGCCATAAGGTCGCAGTTCGTGCAGTACTTCCCCGCACCTGAAAAAGCCAAAAAGACCGGAAACCGCAAATCTGCCGACTCCGCCACACCTGCCGGCGGACCGTATGCCGATATCATACAGTGGTTCAACGAAGGCAACCGCGTTGATATCCTGAACGACACCGGCCATACCGAATACAAGGCTGCCCTGCACCGTATCCCCGGACTGCGCAAACTCGTAGACAAGCGCTACGCTGATGCCACCGAGGCAGAAAAGCTCTTCCTGATGGAATTTGTGCTCCACGGACTCGCCGAATATAGCCTACTGAGCAAACACCCTCTGCAGGCAGGCATGCAGTTCTCAGACCTGTTCTCCAGCATGTTCGATGCCGATGGCTTCGAGGGACTTGACCTGCTGGATGAGCAGGACGAAGACAACGCGTAACTTTTACGGTTAGTCCCCGTTTACCGGTACAAACCCCTTGCGTGCGTTAAACAGCGTTAAAAACCCATATATGCACATGGCAGGGTTTTTGAGAATTGATAAAAGTTATTGTATCTTAGCTAAACAGCATTACAGCCTATGCGAAAATTGTACACACTGCTACTGGTCTTTGCGACAACTACCGGTGCATTTGCTTCCCTTCCGGGCGGGGTGAACCCCGACGGAGAGGCATGTACATGGGCTTCTGCCGATGTGGCAGCCGGCTTCTCCTTCGAGTGGGCATTCTCCGATGAGCCGTCGATCTCCATCTTTCCCAACCCGGTAAAGAGCTTCGCCACGATCAGCTTCACCTACGAGCATGTTGACCGGATCAGTATCCTCAACATCGTGGGCCGCGAGATCAAGGTCATCATTCCGGAGCCCGGAAAGGACGAGATCAAGGTCAATCTGGTTGACCTGCAGCCCGGCGTTTATTTCCTGGCAGCCTCCTATCAGGGCCATACCCTGATCACTAAGAAATTCCTCAAGGAAGAATAATCTAAAACTTTGTTAACAAGAGCGGCCAAAGTGCCGCTTTTTTTATGTACCCTGCGGTTTATGGAGCTTTAAACCGTAACTTCGCTGCGCCAAATCAATACAAATACACAACATGATACGACGTAAGCTACCCATGCTGATCATGGCCTTTGTTGTGGCCACCATTTCAGCCCTGCAGCCCGCACGTGCAGCCGTAAATCCCGATGAAGGGATGTGGCTCGCCAACCTCGTGCGTCAGCTCAACTTTGATTACCTGCGCCAGATCGGCCTGGAACTTTCTGCGGAAGAAATTTATAACCCCGACAATGCCAGCCTGAAAGATGCCATCGTGCAGATGACAAGCGGCGGCAGCGGGTTCTGTACAGGTGAACTGGTGTCCCAAAATGGCCTCCTGTTCACTAACCACCACTGCGGTTATGACGCTATCGCCTCTCAGTCCACCACCGAGCATAACTACCTCGATGACGGATTCTGGGCAAAATCTTACGGTGAGGAATTACCCATCCCCGGCCTCGGTATCCGCATTCTCCAGAATGCCTATGATGTGACCGACTCCATCGTCCCTAACGTGGAAGGCCTGGACATGAGCGCTCGCCGCGCTAAAATTGCAGAGATCCAGAACCGACTGATCGCCAAATACAGCGAAGGCGGCCTGCAGGCGGAACTCAAATCCATGTTCTACGGCAACCAGTACTTTATCTATGTATATCAGGTGTTCAACGATGTGCGCCTCGTAGGTACCCCACCTTCTGCCATCGGTAAATTCGGCGGCGATACTGACAACTGGATGTGGCCCCGCCATACCGGCGACTTCAGCATCTTCCGTGTGTATGCCGATAAGGATAACAATCCTGCCGAATACAGCGCTGAGAACGTACCCTACAAACCCAAAAAATTCCTGACCGTTTCTCTGGATGGATACAAGGAAGGCGATTTCACCATGATCATGGGCTACCCCGGATCTACCGAACGCTACCTGACCTCCTTCGGTATGACCGAAGTAATGACAGAAAGCAATCCTGCCCAGATCGATGTATTCAAGACCGTAACGGATGTTATGAAGGCCGATATGGATAAGGATGAAGCTATTCGCATCCAGCTGGCCAGCGATTATGCCTCACTGATGAATGCACTGAAATTGTGGACCACCCAGATCGACGGTATGGAACGCATGGATGCTGTGGCCATCAAGCAGGATCGTGAAAAAGCATTCATGAAATGGGCGAACGGACAAGGCGCTTCATCTGAAGAAAAATACAAGGAGATCTTCAAGAACTTCGAGAACAGCTACGCCGCACTGTCTACTGTGAACAAAGAATTCTACCATAAGATCTACTCCGTGGTACTGATGCCCTCAGGCAACTTTGCATTGTCACTGAACGATATCGAAACCCTTTGGGGCGACGAAAAACCTTCTGATGAACAGCGCACAATGATCATCGAATCCGTACAGGCTGCCGGCGAAGAAATGTGGAAGACCTACGTATACGATACCGAAGTGAAAAAACTGGCTGCACTCCTCAATATGCTGTATACCAAATTACCGGCAGAAAAATATCCGCAGGTAATGAAGGATATCCTGGCTAAATCAAAGGGTGCCACACCTGAAGAAAAGTTCAACAACTGGAGCAAGGCGGCTTTCGAGAAATCTGTGTTCACCAGCCAGGAGAAACTCAACGCCTTCCTGAAATCGCCCAGCGAGAAGAAACTGAAAAAAGATCCGCTGTATAACTACTATATCGAATTATACACGGATGCACAGAATGCAGGCAGCGTGTTCCGCGCCGCAAATGGTGAGATCAACCGCCTGCAGCGTGAATACACCGCCGGCATCCTCGGCCAGAACACCGGTAAGTCACTCTACCCGGATGCCAATTTCACCCTGCGCCTGACCTATGGCACCGTGCAGGATTATAATGCTCGCGATGCCGTATTCTACCACTGGCAAACCAACCTCAACGGTATCATGGAAAAACGTGATAACACCAATGAAGAATTCATGGTGCCGGATGAGTTGTACAATGCCTGGAAGAATAAGGACTTCGGCCGCTATGCCGATAAGAGCGGTACCGTTCCGGTTTGTTTCATCTCCGATAACGACATCACCGGCGGTAACAGCGGTAGCCCGATCATGAATGGCAAAGGCGAATGGATCGGCCTGGCTTTCGATGGCAACTATGAAGGCACGCCCGGCGATTACATCTTTGATCCTTCAATGAACCGCACCATCAGCGTGGATATCCGCTATGTGCTTTTCGTGATCGATCGCGTATATGGCGCTCAGAACATCATCAGCGAATTGAAGTTCGCAGGTAGATAATATCTACACCTCATTTACATAAATCCCATCGGAATTTCCGCATAGAAGGAATTCCGATGGGATTTTTTTTGCCCCCTGCACCTTTCACACTCCCGGAAGCGAACGAAACACCAACGGGATTGTTTAACAGGCATTTGGGGCAATTGCCCTACCTTTGTGCCATAAAATCAGACAACCAATGAAAAGGAACGCAACTGCCGTATGGAACGGCTCAGGAAAAGAAGGCGCCGGAAAACTCACTTCACAGTCAGGCGTATTGAACAACAACCAGTATTCCTGGTCAACCCGCTTTGCCGACGGCATCGGCACTAACCCCGAAGAACTCGTGGCCGCTGCACACGCCGGATGCTTCAGCATGAAACTGAGCTTTGTGCTTGGCGCTGCCAACCTTACCCCCGACAGCATCGAGACCACCTGCACCATCACGCTCGACAACGGTGCCATCACCAACAGCCACCTCGTAGTAAAGGCTAAAGTGCCCGGAGCAACAGCAGAATCCTTCGCCGCCGCTGCCGCTGATGCCAAAGCCAACTGCCCGATCAGCAAACTGCTGAATACGGAGATCACTATGGAAGCTACACTTGTTGACTAATACCGAATATGCGCATTACCATCCTCGGAGCCGGAAATATTGGTGTGGCCGCCGGCACAAAATGGAAAGCTAAAGGCCATCACATCACTTTCGGTGTGCGCGATACCGAAAGCCAGAAAGCCTGGAATGCACGTAGTATCGGTGCAGATGTAAAACCTTTTCAGGAAGCCATGGAAGGTGCAGAGGCGGTGTTGATCGCCCTGCCCTTCGGCGTTACGGATGAGGTGATCAAGAATATTCAGGTCGACTGGGAAAATAAAGTGATCATGGACTCCACCAATCCGGTTTCCGTATCTACTGAGCCCTTCGACTCAGCCGCTGAGGCGATCGCAGCATGGACCGGTAATCCCGATGTGGTGAAAGCATTCAATACCACCGGTGTAGCTAATATGATCGATCCGGTGTATCACGGCAAAGCCATTGAAACATTCATCTGCGGCGATAACCCGGAAGCAAAAAAGACCGTTGCCGCACTCGCCGAAGACCTCGGATTTACCGTGGTGGATGTTGGCGGGATCGATAACGCCATCCTGCTGGAAAATCTGGCTAAACTCTGGATCACCATGGCCTACAAACTCCGCAAAGGCCCCAATTTCGCCTTCACGCT
>DAIMYJ010000013.1:0-12156 GCA_036734545.1 Chitinophagales bacterium | reverse complement strand
GAAGATATTCTCGTCGTGCATCGTGATCCCGAGATAACTATCGGGACTGAATGCGCGATTTCAATATGTAGGGCACACAGTCACCCAACCCTTCAAATCTTCAAACCTTCAAATCTTCAAACCTTCCCCTACCCTTTATACGCCCTTCTCCAGATAAACAAACCGAAGCCCATGCTCAGGGCCCAGAGGATGATCTCGAGCCAGGTGGGGCTGGTATTGTAGCCGAAGAGTCCTTTCAGGAAGGAACCAATGATACCGTTGGAATTGAGCATGTGAATATTTACGCCGCAATCAGCATTATATGCATAAAGTCCGCCCATAGGCTCACCGATGCGGTTCTTGAAAATATCAAACGCATATTCGTGTTCTTCCTCTTCCTCTGCTTCTTCACCGCCACCTGCTGCATGTTCGAGTAGTTCGTGGCAATCTTCTCCGGCAGCTTCAGGTTCTGTGGTTGAGGCAGCTTCAGCATGCTCCTCCTCCTCATGTTCACGGTACTCCATGTACTCATGGATCTCATGTGTGCCGTACGCGATCATGCCCGCTGCAAAGAACACAAGCAATAAGGAGGTCCACTTGAAATACGGACGCAATTGGATACGCTTACCCTGAATGACGATCAGGTAGCCGATGAGCACGGCCAGAAATATACCGCCGAAGAAACCGGCATAGGAAAATGACTGATCAATTCCGGTACTCGCCACCAGGAAAAGAGCTGTTTCAAAGCCCTCCCGAACAATGGCAAAGAAAACCAGAAAAAATATACCCCACCGGCTTCCCTGACTGAGGGTTTGGGTGGTTTGCTGGGTGATGGCCTCCCGGCTGGCCAGTGTCTTGCTCATCCAGAAGATCACATAGAACAACAGACCGGCTGTGATATACATCATAATGCCTTCCAGCAATTCCTTGGTAGCCTCTCCGGCATTCTCCAGCGCCTCATATAACCCTACACCTAATAAGGCAGAGGCCGCCACGGCTGTGAATACACTCAACCACAGCATTTTCAGCTGCCCTGAAGCATTATTCTTCTGAAGCACTACGTAAATGATCCCCACGATCAGGGCTGCTTCCAAACACTCACGGAAAGAAATCAGGAATTCGTTCATAACGCGATCTTTATTGGGAGGTGATTATTTAGACTGTTTCTAAAGATTTGCAAACTTAAGGCATTTCGCCGACAGCCCCGATGACCGGGGTCAGGTTCAGTGACACAATACCGCTTTTTTGGTAGCCGTTAACATATACTTTGAACTTTACCCCCGCCAGAGAGTTAACTTTGCCGGGTAAACAATCCGATCAGGTGAACAATAACAGGCTTTTTCTCCCCATGGCGATAGCAGCCACACTGGCTGTAGGTATACTCATTGGCGTTAAGATATCCCCCTTCGCCGGCGCTGCAAGAGGGTTTAGCGCCAATTCCGGCTCCAATGAGCGTATCAATGAGATCCTGAATTTCATCAGCCAGCGCTATGTCGACTCCATCAACGTAGATTCCATCATGGATGCATTTGTGGGTGAATACCTGAACGACCCCGCCACCATTGAGGAACTCTTCAAGAAACTCGACCCCCACTCCAGCTATATCCCCAAGGAAGACCTCTTGGGCTTCAATGAAGACCTGGAGGGCAATTTCGACGGCATAGGCATCGAGTTCAATATCGTGGATGATACCATTATGGTAGTGGCCGCCCTCAGCGGTGGGCCCTCCCACAAACTGGGCATCCAGGCAGGCGATAAGATCATCCAGATCGACGACAGCGTGGTGGCCGGTATTCAGATCACCAGCGACAGGGTCATCAAAAAACTTCGCGGTAAAAAAGGCACACAGGTAGCCGTAAAGATCAAACGTCAGGGCGAGCGCCAACTGCTGCCCTTTACCATCACCCGCGATGTGATACCGGTAACCAGCATCGACGCCTCCTTCATGCTGGATGCTCGCACCGGATTCATCCGCGTGAATAAATTCTCCGAACAAACACCCATAGAATTCAAGACCGCACTGGCCGAACTGGTGGGGTCAGGTATGAAAGACCTTATCATCGACCTGCGCGGGAATCCGGGCGGTTATTTATCCGGCGCTGTTGCACTGGCTGATGAGATCCTCCCCGGCGCACCACTGATCGTGTATACCGAAGGCCGCGCTGTTGGCAGAAACGATTACTACGCTGGCAAGAACGGATTGTTTGAAAGAGGTAAGGTGATCGTGCTGATCAATGAATACTCTGCCTCCGCCAGCGAGATCCTCGCGGGCGCACTGCAGGATAACAAACGCGCTACCATCATCGGCAGAAAAAGCTTCGGAAAGGGATTGGTGCAACAGGTATATGAACTGCCCGACAGCTCTGCTATACGTCTAACAGTTGCCCGCTATTATACCCCCAACGGAAAATGTATCCAGCGCCCGTATGAAAATGGTGTGGACGCCTACTATGATGAATATATGGAGATCGTGATGAACGGCGGCGAACTCCCCGATAGCCTGAAAGAAAAAGGCGGTGCCGACTGGGGCATTCACCCGGACATTTACGTTCCGCTGGACACCACTCCGGTAAATCAAACACTGAATTATTTACTCAACCGCTCACTGATACAGCAGTTCTGCTATACCTCCTATTCTGCGGATCCGAAATCCTTCAACGGGTTTGCCGACATGCAGGCTTTCCATACCGGCTTTCAGGTGTCTGATGCCCTGTTCAATAAATTCTTAGGCTATGTGCATGGACACGATACTGACAAAGGTGTGAGCGACGAGGAGATCATGGCAGCCAAACCGCGTATACAAGTGGCGATGAAAGCTTTTATCGCCCGACAGGCATATGGAGATAACGGCTATTACAATACCATCGCCGGCATTGATGAAACGCTGCAAAAAGCACTGGAGACATTAAAGAAATAACTTTCATCAGTCTTCTGAAAAATAAACGACGAGTTGTCGCAAAAAAAAGCCATCTTCAGGGAAGATGGCTTTTAATTTTTTAGAAACGGTCGATCACTTCGTAGTGGCGCTTTCTACAGCAGCATCATCTACGTCGGTACCGAACAGTTCATCTTCTGATTCCTGGTTCAGCACCTCGTCAACCTTGGCAGCATTGTCTACAGACTCTGAAGCGCCTGCTTCCACCTCGGTGGTAACAGCTTCATCGGTTGTAGGCTCGGCCTCTTTATTTCCTTTGCAGGCAACGAAACCCATCATTACCATTGCAAGAGCGAAATAGGTGATTTTCTTCATGACGCGTGGATTTGGTTTTATATGTACAAATGTATAAAAAAACCCTGTCTGCCTGCTTTATTTCTTTCTGAAAAAGATGTTCACCGGCACACCGGACAGCGGAAAATGCTCCCGCAACTGGTTCTCCAGATAGTTTCGGTATGGCTCCCGCACATCGTTCGGATAGTTGGTGAAGAACACGAACGTAGGCACTGAGGCCGGCATCTGCGTGACATACTTGATCTGAATATAGTTACCCCTCACTGCCGGCGGATGATACTTCTCAAGCGCTTCCTGCATGACCTCATTCAGGCGCGATGTGGGGATATGCTGATTCTTGTTCTTATACACCTCCAGGGCAGTTTCCATGGCCTTGTAAATGCGTGTTTTGTCCTTGGCGGAAATGAAAATGATCGGAATATCCCTGAACGGCGCGATACGGGCTTTGATCGCCTCCTCTACATGCATCAGGGTATTGGTCTCCTTTTCTACCAGATCCCACTTGTTCACCAGTATCACCACCCCTTTCCGCTTCTTTTCGATCATCTGCAGGATGGCCAGGTCCTGACCTTCTATGCCTGTTACCGCATCCAGCATCAGGATACACACATCTGATTCATCGATCGCCTTGATGGTCCGGATGACCGTATAAAACTCCAGGTCTTCCTTCACAGCAGCCTTCTTACGCACACCGGCAGTATCCACGAGCACAAAATCCTTTTCAAACAGACGATAACGGGTATGGATGGCATCGCGGGTGGTTCCTGCAATATCGGTCACCAGTGTGCGCTCCTGCCCGGTGAGCGCGTTCAGGAGGGTGGATTTCCCTACGTTGGGCTGACCCACGATCGCAAAGCGCGGGAGGTTCTCGGTTTCCTTCAATGCACTGGCATCTTCCTCGGGCATTCTGGCCGTGATCGCATCCAGCAATTCACCGGTACCGCTGCCTGTAATGGAGGAAACAAAGAAGATATCCTCAAAGCCGGCAGCGTAGAATTCTGTGGCCATCAGCTGGCGGGTGTTGTTGTCCACCTTGTTCACCACCACGAATACCGGCTTTCCGCACCTGCGGAGCATTTTGATCACATCATCATCAAAATCGGTGATACCGGTGGTCACATCCATCATGAACACCAGCAATGAGGCCTCCTCAATGGCGATCTCCACCTGACGGCGGATCTCCTTCTCGAACACATCTACACTCCGGGCCACAAACCCGCCCGTATCGATCAGGTCGAATACCTTGCCATTCCACTCCACAATGCCGTAGTGACGGTCGCGGGTAACCCCGCTGAGGTCATCCACAATGGCATGCCGCTCCCCGGTCAACCTGTTGAACAAGGTCGACTTCCCTACGTTGGGCCTTCCGATGATCGCTACTGTAAAACCCATGATTCCGACGGTTATTGGTTAAATTATTGATCTTCCCCGATAAAACATAAACAACTGTTCAGGCTAACGGATCTATATCATGCAAAAGGTCGCCATTGGGCGACCTTTTTAGTAGCGGGGACAGGACTCGAACCTGTGGCCTTCGGGTTATGAGCCCGACGAGCTACCAACTGCTCCACCCCGCGGTGTTAAATACTGTTGTTTTCAGAACGGAGTGCAAAGATACGGATTGTTTTCCGGATTACCTAATGGAACCGGAACCAAGCCCGCAATACCGTATTTTTGTGCCATGGGGTTCAGATCCGGATTTGTAAACATCATTGGCCGACCAAACGTAGGGAAATCCACCCTCCTGAATGCGTTGACAGGCGAAAAACTCGCAATCATCACCCCTAAGGCGCAAACCACACGCCGCCGTATCCTCGGCATCGTGAATACACCCGGCTACCAGATCATCTATTCC
Source organism: Chitinophagales bacterium (assembly GCA_036734545.1). Classification (GTDB taxonomy): domain Bacteria; phylum Bacteroidota; class Bacteroidia; order Chitinophagales; family BACL12; genus UBA7236. The sequence continues at coordinate 7,093 of DAIMYJ010000013.1, read as the reverse complement.
GATACCCCCGGACTGATCGATGACCCTGAATACAAGCTGCACCACTGGATGAATGCGCAGGTGTCTACCGCCCTTCAGGATGCTGATGTGATCGTGTTCATGACCGATACACGCGATGAACTGCAGGAACAGCACCGCCTCGTACACATCCTTCGTGAAACCACGGTGCCGGTACTCGTGGTCATCAATAAAGCTGACCTGCTGGATAATACCGCCCTCGCCACCATCACACAAAAATGGCAATCACTGCTGCCCGGAAAGCCGCAATTTGTAATATCAGCACTGCAGGGTAAAGGTGTGGCAGAACTGCAACATGCCATCCGCGAATGTCTGCCCGAACATCCCGCCTATTACGACACGGATGATTATACCGACCAGACAGAACGCGCTATCACCTCAGAGATCATTCGCGAAAAGATCTTCCTGCAATATCAACAGGAGATCCCTTACAACTGCGAAGTGATCGTGGATGCCTTCAAAGACAAAGGAGATATCATCGCCATCAATGCGGTCATCTATGTGGGCAGAGATACCCATAAATCGATCATCATCGGCAAAGGCGGAGCCGCTATCAAACAACTGGGCATTGCCGCACGGCAGGATATCGAAGCCTTCACCGGAAAAAAAATATTCCTCCAACTCTTCGTCAAAGTCAAAGAAAACTGGAAAAATGACGAAAGGAGCCTAAAACATTTCGGATACGAAAACTGAGGAGGCAGGAAAATAAATGAGAGATGAGAAATGAGCCATGAGAACATAATACTCATTCCTCATCCCACATTCCTCATCCTACTGATTCTGCAGTACGATCTCCACCCTTCTGTTCTGCGCCCTGCCGGAGGAAGTAGCGTTATCCGAAATAGGCTTGGTTTCACCATACCCGATGGAACTCAGGCGCGTAGCATCCACTCCCTTGCTGATGAAATAATTCTTCACCGCCGCAGCACGCTTGTCACTCAACACCTGATTCATCGCATCTTCACCCTGCGCATCGGTATGCCCTTCTATACTCCACATAGTGGATGGATATAAAACCATGATGCTGACGATCTGGTCAAGTGTGTTGAACGATGATGTTTTTATCACATCACTTCCGGTTTCAAACTGTATCGATTTGGCAGCGTAATTGATCTTACGCACGATCTCCTTCTTCGCTTCCTCGGTGATCACCGGACAACCTGCATTGGCCTTTACGCCGGGTTTATCGGGACAACGGTCATCGATATCAGCAACACCGTCGCCATCATTATCCGGACAGCCCTTCATCGAAATATCACCACGCTCCTTCGGACAACGATCCTCCTTGTCCATGATCTTATCGCCATCCGAATCCGGACAGCCGTTGAATTCTTTCAGGCCTTTCTCATTCCTGCAGGCATCATCCAGATCGCTGATACCGTCACCATCGGTATCCGGACAACCATTGAAGGCTGCCATACCTTTATCTTTCGGACAACGATCATCCTTATCCGGAATTCCATCGGCGTCGGTATCCGGGCAGCCGTTGAATTGCATGAGCCCTTTTTCTGTCGGACAGGTATCATCCTTATCAGCCAGGCCGTCGCTATCGGCATCCGGACAGCCGTTCAGATCTTTCGGTCCGTATTGTGCCGGACAGGCATCCAGCGCATCGGTGATACCATCGCTGTCTGTATCCGGACAACCCTGGAATAGTTCAATACCCGCTCTGTCAGGGCAGGCATCCTGCCAGTTGGGGATACCATCCGCATCCTGGTCTGCACCCTTCCCGAACCGCACGATCAAGCCCACGCTGTGCTGCGTGTAATCCAAACCGGCATCACTGAATTGCCGTGTGTAGCCGGACTGCACATTGAGTCCGAACATGGGGGTAAGCCAGATATCGGCCCCGATACCGATCTCCCCCTCAGGGAACACCGTCTCAGCTTCCGCATCCGCAGTACTCAGGTAATTGAATCCCACCCTGCCGGTGAGATAGGGCGAAAACCAGTGGTCATGGCGCATTACCTTGCCGTTGGCCAACTGATAGAGCAATCCGACGTCAGCACCCACCCATAATTTATCTTCCAGCGCATTGGTTCTCGGGTTGCGATCCAGCGAAGCCATGGCCAGACTGCCTTCCAGGACAAAGGCTGAGTTCAGCGCCGTACCGAAAGTGTAGCGATTCACCACCCAGGCAGACACAATATCACCGGTATCTATCAGGTCTTTTGCCCATCCGTCATCCTCCACATTGTAATCCAGGAAATGGGTGCCAAAACCGAATTTATACGGATGATCCTCATTTTGCGCCTGCGCAGGCAATATGCACATGAACGCAAGGGCGGCACACCAGGCAATCAGGTTTTTCATACAGTTGAATTTGGTGAACGGATATTGCGAATATCTTTAATATCACCCACATAAAGAATGACTTTATACACCGTTTCAGGATAAAGAACTCTTCGTTCCTGCACGGGGTTGTGTAGATTTGCCGACTGAAAAACAGCCTTCTGACATGGAAAGAGTAAAATGCCTCATCCTGGGTTCCGGACCTGCCGGTTATACCGCCGCTATTTATGCTTCACGCGCGAACTTGTCACCTGTGGTGTACACCGGTATCGAACCCGGTGGACAGCTCATGCAAACCACGGATGTGGAGAATTTTCCCGGTTATCCTTCAGGCATCATGGGACCTGAGCTGATGGAAGACCTGAAGAAGCAGGCCGAGCGCTTTGGCACGCAGGTGCGTTTTGGGATCGCTACCCGCGTAGAACTGAACGGCACCGTAAAGACCATTCACTTCGACGACGGCTCCAGCATTGAAACATATACGCTCATCATCGCGACAGGCGCCAGTGCGAAATGGCTGGGACTGCCTTCTGAAAAGCGCCTGAACGGCAATGGCGTGAGTGCCTGTGCTGTATGCGATGGCTTCTTCTTCCGCAACCAGCAGGTGGCACTGGTGGGTGGTGGCGATACCGCCTGCGAAGAGGCTTTATATCTCTCGAAACTCTGCACCAAGGTACATATGCTCGTGCGCAAAGATCAATTCCGCGCCAGCAAGATCATGCAGGAGCGCGTACTCAATGCCGAAAACATTGAGGTGCACTGGAACACGGAAACGGTGGAGGTGCTCGGCGACCAGACCGTGACTGGAGTGCGCATCAGAAATAACCAAACCGGTGCCGAACAGGATATCGCCATCACAGGATTCTTTGTCGCCATCGGCCATCAGCCGAATACTTCCATCTTCAAAGGGATCATCGATCTGGATGAACAGGAATACATCATCACTAAACCGGGTACAACGAAAACCAATGTGGAAGGTGTTTTTGCTGCCGGCGACGTACAGGATAAACACTACCGCCAGGCGATCACCGCTGCCGGTACCGGATGTATGGCCGCACTGGAAGCTGAACGCTACCTGACCGAGAAGGGTATTCATTGAGGATTTCCCGCTTTCTCTAAACTTTTCTGAACAATTCCCTGTTATGAAGTCAATTATGGAACAGGGAGATCATACAATTTATCCTTTCAGCGCGACCAAGCTGAATGGCCAACCCTTTTCATTTGAACAACTGCGCGGAAAAGTGGTGCTGGTAGTGAACACAGCCAGCAAATGCGGACACGATTACCAGCTGGGTATGCTGGAAGAGCTTTATCAAACGTATAAAGACAAGGGGTTGATGATCATCGGCTTCCCGTCTGATCAATTCGCGCAGGAACCACTCGACAGCTCCGGCATTGCAGAACACTGCTCCATCAATTACGGTGTGTCCTTTCCGATGATGGAAAAAATAAAAGTGCGCGGAAAAGTGGCCCATCCGCTGTATCAATTTTTCGCCGACAAAAAAGCGAATGGTGTGTTGTCCAACACGCCTAAGTGGAACTTCTACAAATTTTTGATCGGTCGCGATGGAAAAGTGATCGATTATTTCTGGACTTACCGTAAGCCGGATAACAAGAAATTCCGCATGGCCATAGAAAAGGCACTTGCTGTTTCAGTACCGGTAGTAACCGTCTGAGATTTCCCTACCTTTACTGCATGAAACTCGATATTCTGGCATTTGGAGCCCATCCGGATGATGTGGAATTGGGGTGTAGCGGCACCCTATTGAAGGAGATACGCAATGGCCGCACGGCCGGGATCATTGACCTTACACGCGGTGAGTTGGGTTCACGGGGTACTGCGGAAATTCGCGATGCTGAAGCTATTGCTGCCGCGCGGATCCTGGGATGTTCCGTACGCGAAAATCTGGGGCTGGAGGATGGATTTTTCGAACACGATAAATCATCGCGTATCAGCGTGATCGAAATGATCCGAAAATACCGGCCGGATATCGTTCTCTGCAACGCGCTGGACGACCGCCACAGCGATCACGGCCGCGCAGGAGAACTGGTGGAGGCGGCAGCCTTTCTCTCGGGTCTCATCAAGATCGAAACATTCCACGAGGGCGAACTGCAACAACCATGGCGACCGCGTCTCGTATTGCACTATATGCAGGATCGCTGGATCCAGCCGGATATCGTCGTTGACATCACCGATTGCTGGGAACAACGCATGGCGAGTATCCGGGCCCATCGCTCGCAATTCTTCGACCCGGAAAGCCGTGAACCGGCAACCTATATTTCCTCGCAAAATTTTTTCGATGGTATTGAAGCGCGCGCACGGGAAGTTGGCCGCTTTGCACAATTCACCTACGGTGAAGGATTTAGTGCCAAACGCACCATCGGGGTAAGCAGCCTGCTCGATCTGTGGTGATCAACACTTGACCGACCTCAAACGTATTACTGAACACTGCAAATAAAAAAGGCCGTCTTTCGACGGCCTTGACTCATACTATATAATCACGACAGCTCTTATTCCGCTGATACGGATTTTACTTCTTTGATACGGGCAGATTTACCTTTCAATCCGCGCAGATAGTAGATACGCGCCCTGCGCACCTTACCTGATTTGTTCACTTCGATGCTCTCAATGTTGGGAGAGAACAGGGGGAAGATCCTTTCTACGCCAACACCGTTGGAGATCTTACGAACCGTAAAGGTCTGCGTTCTGCCGGTGCCTTTGCGCTGGATCACATCGCCTTTGAAAGCCTGCGTCCGTGACTTGTCACCTTCAATGATCCTGTAGTTCACGGTTACCGTGTCGCCAGCTTTGAATGTTGGGATCTCTTTTCCTACGATGAGAGATTGTTCCAGCGATTTTAAAACGTCCATAACGCAATTTTTTTAAAAGTGGACTGCAAAGATAACACCTTTATTTCTGATTGGCAACTTTCCGCCTCAGTTTTCCCTAAGCAGGTCGGGGCGGCGTTTCCGGGTCTTCTCCAGCGCCTGATCATGGCGCCATTCCTCGATCCTGGCCGAATGCCCGCTCAGGAGAACAGGGGGCACTTCCCAGCCGTTGAAGCTGGCCGGACGGGTATATACCGGCGGGGCTAGCAGGTCGTCCTGAAAGCTATCGAACAGGGCCGAGGTCTCATCATTGAGCACCCCCGGTATCAACCGACCGATGCTGTCGACCAGCACCGCCGCTGCCAGCTCGCCGCCGCTCAGCACGTAATCGCCTATGGATATCTCCATGGTGATCAGGTGCTCACGAACGCGTTCATCCACCCCTTTGTAGTGGCCGCACAACAGGATCAGGTTCTGCCGCATCGATAACTGGTTGGCAGCTCTCTGGTCATAGCGGGCACCGTCAGGGGTCAGATAGATCACCTCATCATATTGGCGCTGCGACTGCAGTTGGTGGATGCACTTGAAGATCGGCTCCACCATCATCACCATCCCTGCCCCACCGCCAAACTGATAATCATCTACCTGCTGATGGGGACCATCGGCATAGTCGCGCAGATTGACCAGGTTAACCTCAAGCAAACCCTTGTCTGCGGCCCGTTTCAGGATACTATGCCGGAACGGGGATTCGAGCAGCTCGGGCAATACCGTGATGATATCGATACGCATAATGGTGAGTTTAAAGTTCGGTAAGCCCTTCCGGGAGACGGGTATACAGCACCTGTTGTTCAGGGTCCTCGCGGATGATCAGGTTGGGATGCAGGGGGATGAGCACTTCCCTTCCGCCTTTGTCTACCGTGAGCAGCAGATAGGCACCCATATCAGCGACCGCCGCTACACTGCCCATGTCTCCGGCGGCCTCGTCCTGAATGCGATAACCGATAAGGGGTGGTTCATCCGATTCGTCGAACTCCACATACTCCGGAGGCCCGAATATTGGCCTGCGGGCATACTGATCGGCCTCCTCACGGTTGTTGAACTCCTCCAGTAAAACCAGGGCATCGCCATTTTCGAACCAGGAGATCTCCCGGATGAAGAACGGCAGATATACTCCCTTTACCAAAAAGTAAAGAGCTTCCGATTCCGAAAGCTCCTTACAATTATCCTCGAATGCAATGCGGAGGTGTCCTTTTACACCGTGGGTCCTGATCACATAACCGATCCTGACCTGCTCTTCCTGCACTGTTAATTATTGTTCATTCGTTGTTTCTTCAGCAGCAGCCTCGGGTGCAGCCTCTTCAGTGGCCTCAGGGGCCTCCTCGGTAGCAACCTCGGTATTTGCAGCTTCTTCTGCCTCACGCTCAGCGGCAGCCTTCTTAGAGGCTTCCTCCAAACGCTTAGCGTTGATGCGGGCTACTTCAGCAGCCTTCTTGGAAGCTTCAGAAGCCTCAACAGCCTTCACTTTGTCCATGATGGCATTCTCGTGGCTGCTTACCCATTCCTGGAACTTCTGTTCAGCAACTTCCATGCTGAAAGCACCCTTGGCCACACCGCGCAGGAGGTGCTTCTTATACAGAACACCCTTGTAACGGAGAATGGCGTTTACGGTGGTAGTAGGCTGGGCACCCTTCTGGAGCCAGTCAACAGCCTTTTCTACATCCAGAGTGATCTGGGCAGGAACCGTAGTGGGATTGTAAGAACCAAGGCGCTCAATGAATTTACCGTCGCGTGGTGCGCGTACATCGGCCACCACAATATGGTAGAAAGGCGCTTTTTTCCTACCGTGACGCTGTAATCTGATCTTAGTTGCCATGTTAAAACATGCTTTTTTAGTGAATAAATGTCTCAGATCGACCCGGATGAACCGGGGAGTTGAGATTGGGGTGCAAAGATA
>DAIMYJ010000012.1:15695-47518 GCA_036734545.1 Chitinophagales bacterium | reverse complement strand
GTATTGCGTATCTTTGCAGCCTTATGGATGTGTTCGACAAATATGAGGCGGTGATAGGCCTCGAGGTCCATGCCCAGTTATTGACCAGAACCAAAGCCTACAGCAGCGATATTTCGGTATACGGCGGCGAGCCCAATACCAATGTCAGCCCGGTCACCCTGGGCCACCCCGGCACCCTACCGGTGTTCAATGCCCGGAGCATGGAACTGGCCATTCGCCTCGGCCTGGCCACCCATTGTTCCATTACCCGGTATAATGAATTTGCCCGTAAGAACTATTTCTATGCCGACCTACCTAAGGGTTACCAGATCACGCAGGATAAAACACCTATCTGTACGAAGGGTTTCATCCTGATCGGAGAATATGGCAATGAGAAGCGTATCGGTATCACCCGCATCCATCTGGAAGAGGATGCCGGCAAGAGCATCCACGATCTCGATCCGTTTTATACGCTGGTAGACCTGAATCGCGCCGGCACCCCGCTGGTGGAGATCGTGAGCGAGCCTGATATGCGCAGCGGTGACGAGGCCTATGCCTATTTAACGGAGGTGCGCCGATTGGTGCGCTATCTGGATATCTGCGACGGCAACATGGAGGAGGGCAGCCTGCGTTGCGATGCAAACGTGAGTGTGCGTTTAAAAGGCGCTGAGCAATTCGGTGTTAAGGTGGAGGTGAAGAACATGAACTCCATCCGCAATGTAAAGCGCGCCATCGACCATGAGATAGAACGTCAGATAAAGGCTATCGAGAATGGCGAGCAACTGTTTCAGGAGACACGCAGTTTTGACGCTGCCAAAGGCACCACGTTCAGCATGCGCAGCAAGGAAGGCGCGCATGATTATCGCTATTTCCCCGAACCTGACCTGCAGCCTTTCATTGTTGAAGATCAAACCATTGATGCCGTGCGCAAAGGCATGCCGGCACTTCCGAAGGAACTGATGCATAAATATGTTGAGACCCTGAAGCTGAGTGTGTATGATGCAGAGATCCTCACGGCGGAGCGTTCAATCGCCTTATATTTTGAGGAGCTGATCACGCGCACGGCCAATTTCAAAGCCGCTGCCAACTGGATGCTGGGCCCTGTGAAGAATTGGCTCAATGAGCAGGCCTCTGAGATCAGTGAATTGCCGGTAACCCCGCAACACATCGCCGACATCATTGCCCTTACCGACGCCGGCAAACTCAATTTCACCATAGCCAGTCAGCAGCTCTTCCCTGCCCTGCTGCAGTCACCCGATTCCACAGCGGAAGCGCTGGCCCGCAGCATGCAGCTCATTGTAGAGAGCGATTCCGGACTGATCGCGCAGTTGGTGGATGAAGCCATTGCTAAATACCCGGAAAAGGTGGCAGAATACCGCAGCGGGAAAAAGGGTATCCTTGGACTGTTCATGGGAGAGGTGATGAAACTGAGCAAAGGCAAAGCGGATCCCAAGACCGCCACGCGATTGCTGGAGGAACGCCTCAACGCCGAATAACGAAACTCTTTTGCTGTTGCAAAAGTTACTCAACAATCAATATCAACGCTTACATGCATACATTTAGAATTCTTCCTCTGCTCGCCCTGGCCTGGACATTGTCCCTGACCGCCTGCGAGCAAACCGCCGGAGACCCTTTCAAGATCACCGGAAATATCCTGGGTGCCGAAAATAAGAAGGTAGTGCTGGAATCCATGTCATTCCCTTCTGTAGGCCAGCCTAATTTCACTGTCATCGATACCGTTTGGGCCGATGACAAAGGGCATTTCGAGATCGAGAATCATCTGCCTGAGCGCATGATCTGCAGGATAACGGTGGATGGCAATACGATGAATTATTACATCCTCTCACTGCACAACGAAGAGATCACTTTCAACGCAGAACTGAAAACCAGCGGCAATCCGCAGGTGGAGGGTTCCTCTGCCACCAGTTCACTGTATGGTCTGATGGATGCCATCCGCACCTTCGACAGTGAGGCCGGCGCATTGAATGACTCCCTCATCCTACTTAAATCATTGGGTAAAGATTCACTGGTGGATGCCATCCTCAGCGATCTGCAGGCACAATATCTTTCTATTTTCAAGTCGTATGCCGACTCATCCACTTTTCTTCCTAACGCTTCTTTGGCGCTTGAATCATTGTACGATTCTGACCTGGAATTCGTGCGCGGATATTATGAAAAGAAAAAAGGCACGGCCGACTCTTCCAGCATTTATGTACGTGAAATGGGTGAAAAGATCCAGATGCGCGATGCTCTTTTGGCGCAAAGCTTCATCGGTAAACCCTTCGTGGATATCATTCAGCCTGACGTGAACGGCAAGGAGCGCAAACTGTCTGATCTCAAGGGTAAGATCATCCTGATCGATTTTTGGGCAAGCTGGTGTGGTCCATGCCGGAAGGAGAATCCGAATGTGGTGAATGTGTATAATAAGTATAAGTCGCAGGGATTCACCGTGTTCAGTGTTTCACTGGATAACAAGAAAGACAAGTGGTTACAGGCGATCAAGGATGACGGTCTGATCTGGGACCATCACGTGAGCACGCTGGACCCCTCGAATAATCAGGCAGCTGCCGATTACCGTGTGCAGGCCATACCGATGTCATTCCTGGTGGATGAGAACGGGATCATTGTAGCAGAGAACCTCAGAGGCAGTGCTCTCGAGGCAAAAGTGAAAGAGTTACTTGCGGACTGACGCCTGTTTATCCAGATAATATTGCCAAAGCCTTCTGATCACGGAAGGCTTTTTCTTTTTTTTCGGGGGGAGGATGCCCGCGGCTCGGTCGGCACGGATCTTCTTACGCGCGAACACCGAAAATATCACGAAGGCTGCCAGGAAGGGCAGAAAAACGAACACCAGATACACCAGGATGATGACGTTCACCGACATACGGCAAAATTAAGTATAACTATGTTGTGCGTTGCCCTGTGCAGGCAGTGCGGACTGCCTAAAGATGATGAATGTCATTCCGCAACCTGATATTTTTCAGCTATCTTGGGGGTAATATAGGTTAACATTGTAATGTAAAATAACCGGATGGCCCTGCTTGCTAACCTGAAAGTGTTCCTGGATACGGTAGGAAGCATGTCCAGGTTCGCCTCCCGCTTTTTTGTGGACGGTATTCGTCCGCGCTATGAGATACGCGAGTTCCTGCGGCAATGTTTTCTGTTGGGGAACCGTTCTTTACCCCTCATCGGACTTACGGCCTTTATCATGGGGCTTGTGCTCACCATGCAATTGCGGCCCACCATGGTAGATTATGGTGTGGAATCGAAGATCCCTGACATGATCAGTATTGCCATCATCCGCGAGATCGGGCCTATCCTCTGTGCACTCATTTTTGCCGGCAAGATCGGCAGCAGCATTGGTGCTGAACTGGGCTCCATGCGTGTTACGGAACAGATCGACGCCATGGAAGTATCGGGCACCAATCCGTACAAATATCTGGTGGTCACCCGCGTGGCAGCCGCCACTTTGATGCTGCCCATCCTGACGCTTTTAGCCGATGCCATTGCCCTGTACGGATCCTATGTAGGGGTGAATATTCATGCCATTACCAGTTTTAAGTTATTTTACCTGCAGGTATTTTATGCCTTGTCATTTGAAGACATCCTGCCGGCATTCATCAAGACCTTCTTTTTCGGATTCGCGGTGGGCATGGTAGGTTGTTATATGGGTTATCATTCACAAAAGGGTACGGAAGGTGTGGGCCGCTCAGCCAATACGGCGGTGGTGGTCTCTTCTGTTCTTATATTCATCCTTGACCTGATCGCTGTTCAGATCACCGATGTGCTGGGATTAAACTGATCAAGATGAAAAGCATTCACGAGACCATTTCTGACAATACGGGTATCCACAAGGATACTCCGGTGGTTTCGATCAGCCATTTGCAGAAATCATTCGGTTCCAATCATGTGCTGAATGACTTTTCGATGCAGGTATATCCCGGCGAGAGTGTGGCGGTACTGGGTAAATCGGGATCCGGAAAGTCTGTGCTCATCAAGTGTATGGTCGGACTACTCGATCCGGATGCAGGCCGCATTGAGATCTTCGGCAGTAATATCCCGGACCTGAAGCATATGGAACTGGATAAGCTGCGTGCACGCATCGGCTTCCTGTTCCAAAGCAATGCTTTGTACGACAGTATGACCGTGCGGGAAAACCTCACCTTTCCGTTGCGCAGACACTGGATACAGAGCACACCTGCCGAGGAGGACAAGCTGGTACGGGAAGCACTCGCCAGTGTGGGGCTGGAACATACGATAGACATGCTGCCGATAGAACTCTCGGGCGGTATGCGGAAACGCGTTGCTCTTGCCCGCACCCTGATCCTGAAGCCGGACATCATCCTGTATGATGAACCGACAACAGGACTCGATCCGATCACCGGCCGCGAGATCAGCAGGCTGATGGTAGATATACAACAGACCTACCACACTACCTCGCTGGTTATCTCCCATGACATGCAATGTATACGTATCACCGCTAACAGGATCGTAGTGCTGATCGAAGGCAGATGCTATGCCGAAGGCACCTACCAGGAATTGCGGCAGTCAGCCGATCCCAAGGTCAAACAATTTTTTGAATAGCCATGAAAAAGCAAACATCCAGAAATATCCGTCTTGGCGCCTTTGTGCTGGCAGGCTTTGGATTCCTGATGCTGATGTTGTTCATCGTTGGGAAAGACACCAACATGTTCAGCAATAATATTACCCTGAAGGCGCATTTTCATAATGTCAATGGTCTCATGCCCGGCAATAATGTGCGTTTCAGCGGCATACAGGTGGGCACGGTACGATCGGTGACCATCCTCAATGACACTACGGTAGAAGTAGTGATGGTAGTGGAGCAGGATGTGCAACAGTTCATCAAAAAAAATGCGCTGGTGAATATCGGCTCTGAGGGGCTGATGGGCAACAAGATCCTGAATATCACGCCGGTGAGCGGACAGGCTGCCACCGTAGAAGATGGCGACATGCTGGGCATCGTTAAAAATCCGGATACCGATGAAATGCTGAAGATCCTGTATCAAACCAATAACACGGTAGCTGCGATCGCCGCCAGTGTAAAATTCACGGTTGACCAGGTGAACAACAGCGCCACCTTATGGAGTTTACTGAATGACCCATCCGTTTCCGACAATGTAAAATCCTCACTGCGCAACATCAGAACAGGCACCGATGAGTTGAATGTGCTGATGGCCACACTTCATACAGCGGCCGATTCGATCCAATATGGCTCCGGGTTAACAGGAACGCTTATCAGTGATACCGCACTTACAGGCGATCTGATACGCACGGCCACTGATATCCGCACCATGGCTTCGGATGCAGGCACCAGTGTAGAAGAGCTGAATGCCGTGCTGACTGAGATCAATGCCGCCTTGAAATCACAGGACGGTGCGTTTCACGCGGTGCTGCAGGACACCGCCCTTGTGGGCAAGCTGAATCGCAGCATCACCAATATCGAAGCAGGATCTGCCGCTTTCAATGAGAACATGGAAGCATTGAAAACCAGCTTCCTGTTCAGGCGATATTTTAAGCAGAAGGAATAAGGACATTAGCTGATCATTGAAGTTGTCCTACTCCCCTGTACATGCAACAGGATGACCATGTGATCATCCTGTTCAAAGACTACACTTGATCTCAGTACATTAACCTCCGCTACGTGATTTGGTAACAGGTTTCTTCGGCGTTTGCTGACGGGAAGGTTCCCAGGTAGACCTGTGATGTTCTTGTGCTTTGATGACGCGGTTGAAGTCGTATTGCGGCAACTTAGGTTTTTCCAGTGTCTTAGCCGGTTCCGGAGCCGGTTTTACCGAAGGCTGTTTTACCGGCGGCTGATTCAGCACGGTATTATCTACAGGCTGTCTGATACCTTCTGTCCTTTGATCAGGCCTTACCAGGTGCGTGTATTCCTTTTCATGCTCAGCAAAATATTCCACTTTGGTCTTACCTGATGTCGGGTTGGCGGTCATCCATTCCTGATACCCTTTATCCAGCTTTGCCATATCACGAATGATATTTACCCTGCTATCCGGATCCTTGTCAAAAGTGGCCGGTAAATAGTCACGGTGATTTTGCATCCAGGCATCAACGATCTGTGCATTGGCATCAGCTGTGCGGTGCGGACCATAATAATAGTGCTCCACGTACACGACCATCAGGTGCGGATGATGATACCAGTGATCCGGATAATAAAAATACCAATAGGTGAAATAGTATGAGGGCATACCGAAGATGATCACGTTGCCCCACGGATCAATGTAATATCCCCAATCCCACCACCACGGGTACGGATACCAATAATAATACGGGTACCAGTACGGATATCCATACCAATACGGATAGGGATAACAGGTATAGGATTCAATATAATATTCACCCGGTGCGGTGCTATACTCTGCTTCAGAGTATCCGTTAGACTCAGCGTATTCGGTGCCGGCTGTTTTCAGTTCAGCCATTGCCTGCGGATCTTCCTTCAGTGTTTTTTGCCATGCCGCAAGGTTCTCGGCCTGTTGCTGTGCGGTGACCAGATTGAGGGAATCGGCGGTGCGCAGGAGGCCTGCGGGATCTTTGCGGTATTGGTCGCCCACCAGCACAGCCATCTCCAGATGATCATGCAGGAGTTGCATAACCTCCGGATATCCGATAAGGCGGTTGAAGGCATCCTGTGCGGCTGCCGGATATCCTTTCAGCAGCGTATGGTATTGCGCAGCTGCTTTATTATCGAGGTCGCGGATCTTTCTGATCAATCCTGAGGAGGCAGATCCATAACTGACAATGTCGCTACGGATATCCTCCGGATATTGCTGAGCCAATCGCTCCAGCGCAAGGCCATCACCTGCCGGCACATCAGCCATGGCTGCTATCAGGCCCTGATAACGGGTGAGGTTCCAGATATCTTCCTGTGCCTCCCTGCTGTAGGGAGCGAGGGCTTCGGTAAACTCCGCATTGGAGGAGCCCTGCAGCACCGATATACGTACGATCAATTCAGGATATGAGCAGGCCTCGAATATAGAAAGCCGCAGATCGTCGGGATATAATACCAATGCTGCCACTGCAGCCGAATCTTCACTGCTTAACCGGTCAGTCCAGGATACCTGACCCTGAACGAACATTGTGGTGACCAGGAGCAGAAGAGCGGTCACCCCCATTTTCCATTGATTTTTCATAACCATGTATTTACATACATGCGCATATTAAGGCTCGGGTAAGCCTCAATAGAAAAACCGGATCGCGAGAAAATTAGTTTGCTATTGAGCAGCGCAGCAGCGGGGTATCACAAATACTTGAAGTTAAATCCCGGCTTGAGTGCTTTCAGCGCGTGGAACATCAGCTTGATGACATGTTCCACGTCATCGCGATGCACCGATTCCACTGTGGTGTGCATATACCGCAGTGGCAGGGCGATCAGACTGGTGGGCACACCACCATTCGAATACGCGAAGGCATCAGTATCTGTTCCGGTGGAGCGGGAAGCAAAGTCGCGCTGGAACGGTATTTTGTTGGCCGTGGCGGTATCCTGCAGCAGCTGCAGCAATTTGTTGTGCACGGAAGGCCCTTTCGTAAGAACGGGTCCTCTGCCAACTTTGATATCGCCCTCCAGGGTTTTGGAGATCATCGGTGTATTGGAATCGTGGGTTACATCGGTGACAATGGCCACATGCGGTTTGATAGTGTGCGCCATCATTTCCGCTCCGCGCAGGCCTACTTCTTCCTGCACGCTGTTCACGATATACAGGGAGTAAGGCAATTTTACTTTCTGCTCGCGGATCATGCGTGCCACCTGTGCGATCATAAAGCCGCCGATGCGATTGTCGATCGCCCGACCGACGAAGTAGTTGTTCATGACGAAGAAATCATCATCGAAGGTGACCGGATCGCCCACGCGCACGCCCATTTTTTCCAGGTCTTTTTTGGAGGTGCAGCCGGCATCGAGAAAGATATTTTTCATATCCGGTGTTTCCTCCTTGTTGCCGATGCGGGTGTGGATGGCAGGCCAGCCGAATACAGCTTTCACGATACCGCTTGCCGTATGGATGTTCACGCGCTTGCTGGGAGCGATAATATGATCGCTGCCACCGATACGACCCACATACATGAATCCATCCTCAGTGATATATTGCACAGCCCAGCCGATCTCGTCAGCGTGTGCCTCGATCACCACGCGGTAATCTGCACCGGGGTTGATGATGGCCGCCACACTGCCGTAGTTGTCTACGATGTGGTCATCCACATATTTGCGGATGTAGTCGAGCCATATCTTCTGTCCGGCCGTTTCATGACCGGTAGGTGAAGGATTATTGATATAGCGGCGAAGAAAATCGATCTCCGTTTCGCCGATCAGTGACTTTTTTTTGCGTGTTGCTGCCATGTGCTGACGATATTTGATTTACAGAGGGATATTGCCATGCTTTTTACGCGGCAGTTTGGCTACCTTGTTTTTAAGCATATCCAGTGACCGGATGATACGGATACGTGTTTCAGAGGGTTTAATCACCTCGTCAACGAAACCACGGAATGCCGCCCGATAAGGGTTGGCAAAGGTCTCGGTATATTCATCGATCTTCTCCTGCAGTTTGGCTTCAGGATCAGCAGATTCTTCTATTTCTTTTTTGAAGATGATCTCGGCAGCGCCTTTGGGACCCATTACCGCTATCTCTGCGCCGGGCCATGCGTAATTCATATCAGCGCCAATGTGTTTGGAGTTCATCACATCGTAGGCGCCGCCATAGGCTTTGCGGGTGATGACTGTGATGCGCGGCACGGTAGCTTCGCTGAAGGCATACAGCAGCTTAGCGCCATTGGTGATGATGCCGCGCCATTCCTGATCAGTACCCGGTAAGAATCCCGGCACATCCTCAAATACCACCAGCGGAATATTGAAGCAGTCGCAGAAGCGCACAAAACGGGCGGCTTTTCTGCTGGCTTCGATATCCAGTACGCCGGCCAGAACGGCAGGCTGATTGGCTACGATGCCAATACTTTTCCCGCCGATGAAGGCAAAGCCCACGACGATATTCTCGGCATAGGTTTCATGCACTTCGAAGAAGCTGTTCTCATCCACCACATGGCTGATCACCTCCCGGATATCGTATGGTTGATTCGGGTTATCAGGCATGATGGTATCCAGGTCAGGACGCAGTTCGTCGCCCGGGGTGTAGGGGTACACCGGCGATTCCTCTTCACAGTTTTGCGGTATGTAGGAAAGCAGGCGTTTGATCTTCATGATACAGTCGGGGCCGTTGACCGCGGTGAAGTGCGATACGCCGCTTTTGGAAGCGTGGGTATTGGCACCGCCGAGTTCCTCACTGCTCACCTCTTCGTGCGTTACGGTCTTCACCACGTTGGGGCCTGTAACGAACATGTAGGAGGTTTTATCGACCATCAGGATGAAATCCGTGATCGCCGGAGAGTAAACGGCGCCGCCGGCACAGGGGCCCATGATGGCCGATATCTGCGGGATCACGCCACTGGCGAGGGTGTTTCGGTAGAACAGGTCGGCATAACCACCGAGAGAGTTCACGCCTTCCTGAATGCGGGCACCGCCGCTGTCGTTGAGTCCGATCACGGGAGCGCCATTTTGCATGGCCAGGTCCATGATGCGGCAGATCTTTTCTGCATGGGTCTCGCTGAGGCTGCCGCCGAACACGGTGAAGTCCTGTGCATAGACATATACCAGCCTGCCGTTGATCTTACCGTATCCGGTAACCACGCCATCGCCGTAATACTGCTGTTTTTCCATGCCGAAATCCGTGCTGCGATGCACGACCAGCTGGCCTATCTCCTCGAATGTCCCTTCATCGATCAGCAGGTGTATCCGTTCCCTGGCGGTGAGCTTTCCTTTCTTATGCTGCGATGCGATACGGTCGGCACCCCCGCCCACGAGGGCTTCGGCCTGCATCCGTTCCAATTTTTTGAATTTATCCTCCACGTTCTTTTGCATTTCAGGGTGGAAAAATAGCAAAGGTTGAGCACAATAGCCTGAAAAGCGCCGTGCAAAACGCCCATCTGCCGAAGGCGCAGGTGGTAGATACATGAACCGAACACCAGTTAAAGTGTGTTAGCACGTTAAACTCAGTTAAGGATCCACGGGTCTCTACCCTCGGAAAACCTTACTTTTGCAGTTCGAATCATGAATAGGTCACTCCTCTCTTTTTTGCTCGCGCTGGCAGGCATTTTCACCCTTGGCCAGGCCCGGGCGCAAGCCGGCGGTGTTACGTTGGTGGGCTCCGTAATGGATTCCACAGCGGCCAAGCCTATTGAGTTTGCCACGGTAACGGTTACCCTGCCGGGGGACTCAACCATCATTACCGGCGGGCTTACGGATGTTGAGGGTAAGTTCACTCTTACGCTGAATGGCGGCGGATCTTATACCCTGCATGTGAATTTTATCGGGTATGTAGAGAAACACGTTCCGGTGAGCATTCCGGCAGGAAAGCCTTTCCATCCGGCGGGCACCATCCTGCTCAGGCAGGATGCACAATTGCTGGAGGGTGTGCAGGTGACTGCAGAGCGGAGTTATTTCCAGGGCAGCATCGACAAGAAGGTGTATAATATCGAGAAGGATATCATCGCCTCCAATGGTTCTGCTGCCGAGGCCCTGCAAACCATTCCTTCAGTGGTGATCGATATCGACGGGAATATCAGTTTACGCGGCAATGAAGGGGTACGCATATTCATCGACGGCAAACCCAGCGGTATCGTTGGTGCCAATATGAATGCCATTTTGGAGCAGATACCGGCCAGCACGATAGAAAGCATAGAGGTGATCACCAATCCTTCGGCGCGGTATGATGCAGAGGGGAATTCCGGTATCATCAACATCGTACTGAAAAAGAACAAAAAGATCGGACTGAACGGCAATGTTTCCCTCGGTGCATCTACAGCTCCACGCTACGAAGCCGGTGGATCATTGAATTTCCGCAATCAGAAGTTCAATTTTTATTCCAATTACAGCTACACGAATGATGAGCGGGATTCATGGGGGGATGTATATCGCAAGACCTTTGATCCGGATACCACTTCACACTTTACTTCTTCAAGTTTCGGCACCAGCTATTCGCAGATGCATATGGCTCGAGCCGGCCTGGACTATTATTTGAACGGCAAGACCACGATCGGTGTCAACGGCAGTTTTAACGCCAACATGGGCAGCAGGGAAGACACCTATGATTATACTTTCCGAGATACAGACAGTGTGCTTACTTCCGGCAGTCAGCGGATCACTCTTACCGACAATTCCGGCAGCGGATATAATGCGGGCATGAACTTCAGGCGCATCTTCTCAAGTCCGAAGCATCTGCTCACTGCAGAAGCGTTCTACGCCAATGGCGCGAGCGAAGATGACAATGCCTATGAAGAGCATTTCTTTGACGGGGCCAATGTAGAGATCGGCAATCCGGCTTTGCAAAATGTTTCCCGCCCGGGTGAGAACACGGACATCACCGTTCAGACAGACTATGTGCATCCCTTCAAGAAGAACAACCAGCAATTTGAAACGGGACTGAAATACACGAAAGAAAAGCGTGACAACACGCTTACTTCCGAATCATTCGACAACGAGATCGGTGCGTGGGTGTCGGATGACTCCATCAATAATCATTTTGTGTATACCGAGGATGTGATCGCCGCCTATGCGATCTGGAACGGTACGTTCAAAGAGAAATTCGGTTATCAGGTGGGATTGCGCGCCGAGCAGACCTATACGCTGGCCGAGCAACTTACGCTGGAAGAGGATTTCGTGAACAATTACTTCGGGTTGTTCCCCAGCGCGCACATCCGCTATGCATTCAATGAGACCGCGGAGATATCGGCCAGCTACAGCCGTCGTATCGACCGTCCGAATGCCTGGTTCCTGAATCCGTTCCCGGATTATTCTGACCCCTACACCTTCCGACTCGGCAATCCTGAGTTGCAACCCGAATACGAGAATTCCTTTGAGATCGCCTTTGAAAAAGACTTCAAAAAACATAGTATTTCCAGCGCGCTGTACTTCAACCAGACGCTGAATGAGATATCGCCATACACAGTTGTGAATGAAGAAGGCATATCCTACATGACCTTCCAGAATTACAACACCGAATCTCAGTATGGTTTTGAGCTGGTAACGCGGAATGAATGGTTCAAATGGTGGAATATGACCGGCACATTCAATTTCAATCAGACACTGCTCGATGCAGAGAACCTGGAAGCCGGGCTCACTAATGCACAGTTCACCTACAACATTCGCGTCATGCAAATGCTGGCCGTATACAAACAAACCAGTTTGCAGATCACGACCAGTTACAATACCCCCTGGACCTTTGCACAGGGAGAGGCGGATCCGATCTTCTTTATGGACCTTGGTGTGAAATCCGATTTCTTCCAGAATAAGTTATCCATCAACCTCAATGTGAGTGACATCTTCGATACGCGTCAGATGGGCGGATTCAGCGAAGGCATCAATTTCTATCAGGAATACACCCGCAAACGCCAGTCGCGGATAGCCCTGCTCAAAGCCACCTGGAAATTCGGGCAGCAGGACAACTCACGCCGCCGTGGCCGCATGGATGAAGGATACGACGGTGGTATGGATATGTTCTAACGCAGATCAGCGCACCAGATCGGCAATACATTCCACGAAGAGATCGTGGTCGTTCAGGCTTTCTACCAGCTGTACTTTTTCGCCACCCATATGCCTGAACTCTTCATCATATTCTACGCCGATCTCATAGATCGTTTCGAGGCAGTCGGCAACAAATGCCGGGCTGAATACCAGTAAACGTTTTTTCCCTTCTTTCGCGAGGCGTTCTATGGTATCGGAGCTATAGGGTTGTATCCAGGGTGTTTTACCCAAACGGCTTTGAAAGCAGGTAGTGTACCGGTCTTTTTCTATACCCAGGGTTTCTGCCAGCAGCCGCGTGGTATGGAAGCATTGCGCGCGATAGCACAGCGCATTGCCGGCATGCAGCGTATCGCAGCAGCCGTTGGTGAGGCAGGCATTACCATCTGCCGCCTTATATATCTGGCGTTCTGGAATACCATGATAGCTGAACAGCACATGATCGTAATGATCGGCAAGATATTTTCTTCCCAGTTCAGCCATGGCTGCAATGCATTTCGGGTGTGCATAAAAGCTACCGGTAAAGTGTATCTCTGGGATAGATTGCCAGGTGCCGACGATCTTCATTACTGCTTCCACCACTGAACCGCTGGTAGCAGATGCATACTGCGGAAACAGCGGAACCACGGTAATGGAACTGCACTGAGCAGCACGCAATGCCGATAATCCATTAGCGATCCCGGGGTTTTTATACCGCATGGCAAGCTCCACCACATAATCATTCCCCAAAAACTTTTGCACTTTATTGGCGAGGTTCCGGCTGTGCACCAGCAGTGGTGAACCTGCATCGGTCCATATCTTTTGATAGGTGGCAGCGCTTTTCGGTGCGCGGAAAGGCGCTATGATGCCACGCACGAGCAAATTACGCGGCAGGGCAGGGATATCGATCACGCGGGGATCCAGCAGAAATTCTTTGAGATAGCTGCGCACATCTGCTGTTTGCGGAGAATCGGGAGTGCCCAGGTTGACCAGTAAAATGCCTTTTCGTGCCATGTTGATGCAAAGTTACGCGTTCGTTACCGCACACAAAATTCGTGCGGCACTACATCAACAGCGAGCAGGCATTATTGTTTCACCAAGGGCATGGTCATGACACCCATCTGTGATCGAACAGCGATCTGATACATACCGGCCGGCAACTCCTGCACAGGCAGCAGAAAACGATACTCACCTGCTGCATGCACAGTGTTTTCCATATGCATCACAGACACACCGGTTGTATTGAATACATCCATGATCAACCGTGTCGGCGCAGGGGCCACCACGATCAGGGTTGCAGCATCTGTTACCGGGTTGGGCAGAATGGAGATCGAACTTTCATTGCTATTGAGCACACTCACCGGATCTTCTGCGCAGGGAACCATGGCATAGTCACCGGGAGAACCACCGTAACAGATGGCAGTCCAGTTGTCGCCGCTGTTCATCACGCCCATGGAATCGACGAGTTCGAGCGTATATCCTGCACCATCCGCCACTGATGGCCATGGCGACAGATCATCGTAGTCGAGAGATAATATCAGGATACCATCGGCATCATACATGCGTATCCATTCACCACCTTCTCCCAAATTGAAAACAAATGATGTATCAACGTTGTCGATATCAGGATGCAGGGCAGTGAAGAGTGCACCGGATTGCGCTAACACATGGTGTGCAGCAGGATCTAATATCGTTCCTTCCGGAATTACATAAGTATGCTCCACACCTGTGGAATCATCCATGAATGTCCAGCCGCTGATATCAACCGGAGAAGCAGAGATGTTGCGCAATTCTATCCAGTCGCCGGTATTGAGATCATCATGTGAGTTGTAGTTGACCTCGCTGAATACCACGGCATCGCCGCATGGTGTATAAGGCACGCCGGGAGAGCCGCCGATACAGCCGTCGAACCAACTGCCGGGCAGATTGATGACCGCGCCGGGTGTTGTTCTCTGAAGTGTGCGGCCATGACCATCGGCGCCAACCGGCCAGGGCAGGTCATCACCGTAAGTAAAGTGGATGTGCATGGAATCCCTTCTGTCGAACAGATAGATCTCTTCGCCCATATTGGACAATCCGAATCCGAGTGGTCCGAGCACATTGGTAACATCGGGGTGGAGGGTAGCGAATTTCAGCATATCCTCAGCGATGACCATCCGATCGCCCGGCTCCAGTATCGTTCCTTCGGGGATGGTATAGATGTGCAGCGGATCGCTGTCTTTGAGCTTCCACAGCGAGATATTCACGGCAGCCGTGCCATGATTGAGCAGTTCGATCCAGCTGCCGGCATCCACAGTCGGTTCTGCATGGTAATTGATCTCGTCGATCGTGATCTGTTCAGCTGCAGGTGCGCCGGTGAAATAAGCGGTGAAGGTGGTGTTCTCGGTGATATTCTCCCTAAAGGAATTATTCAGCACATCATCAATGAACTCACTATCGTCCCAATGGTCAAATGTATATCCGGTGTTCGGATAAGCTGTTATCTGCACCGGCACACCATCGAAATAGACGCCGGTCCACGGCATGGCATCTATATATATTGTACTGATCTTAATGTACCCTGCCTCCGGCGGGAACACATCGAGTGTGATCTCCACTTTATCATTCAGGTCAAAGCCGTTCCTGATATGCGTGCGTACTTTATTGGTGCGCACTTCAAAATCGTTGCGCAGTGATTCGCGATAATCTTCAAAAGTAGCCAGCTGAGCGGCGATAGACCCCCAGCCCCATCTTTCGAGCTGGCGGCTGAATTCCGGGTACATTTCTGCATACATGCTGTCTTCCATGGCCAGCGTGCGTGTCGGCTGGAAGGTGGTATTCATGAGATCGGCGTAGCGATTCACGAAGTAGTCGTGATAAATAGGATTCTGCAGCAAGGCCGCCAGCGGCTCAATGTATTGCTGTGTGGAGAACAGTCCGTTGATGAGATTGGTATTCACATCAGACCATGCACCTTCGCCGAGACCAAGTTCACAATCGATGACGGCGTAATTCCACTTGTTATCCCCACCCCTATCGCGCCACGCTTTAATATTGTTATAGGGCCAGTCGAGATTGGCGAACCATGTTTCCGCGATGATATAATCGGTAAAGTTCTGGAGGTTCAGCAGTGAATCGGCGATGTAATAAAAGGATGAATCGGATGGTGTGGGATAATAGCCGAGGTATTCGCGCATGGCAATGAAATCATCCACGCTACCGTCAACGGCGCGCAATACGAGGCCATACCAATAGCTGACCGACATGAGGTCGAGGCTATCCTTCTCGATGCCTTTGCTATGTAAAAAATGTCCGTCATCCAGTTTATTGCGCAGTTCATACATACCCCAGTATTCGCCATTGATAAAGGTGACTACCGGTGTATAGGCCATGTGTTCATTATGTGTGCCTTCTGTGGTGCGCATCATGAAGGCGTCTTTGTAGGGCAGCACATTGTGCATGTTGCTACCGTTGCGCAGGTAAAATGTTTCATACTCGTCGACAAACCAGCGGCGGGGTATGAGCGGATAATTCAGAATGCCATCGCCATAAGCGCTGTTATCCGGTTCTATGCGCATGCTTTTTTGGGCATGGCCTCTGCTCCCGCCGGCGCCGCCATCCACTTTGAATCCGCTGAACTGTTCAAACTGATTAACACCTGCCGTATCAAAATACTCGATATAACAGAGTTTCTTCCAGTCGGTCCACCAGTTATCAAATATCCCCGTCGCGCCGTACAGGTTTTCATCATTTGTAGAAATAGAAAGCACCGGGAGCACGATATCTTCATCGATAAAATAGGTATTCGTAAAGGTTCTACCCGGCAGCAGCGATCCTGCTTCGTCGAACAAGCGCACACGTAAAACAGTATTTTCACTAATGGTGATAGGTCCGGTCACCAGTGCATCAGCGGCGGTGGGCACGGCACCATTCAATGTATAATGTCCTTCCGTTCCGGCAGGTATCGTCACGCTTACAGATTGGTCGCCGTCATAAAATCCTGCATCGAGCGAAAAGGTGACAACGCCTGTGGTGTAACCGGTATACACCGCACCGCCGTTGGAAGCGCCAGGTGTTGGAGTGATAAAAATACCGATGGCATCAGCGCCGTCTGTTTCCCTTCCCACCGACTGATCGGCATCCGCCACATATACCCAAAGGCTGTCGGCCAATGTACCGGAGGCATCGAAGAGGTAGATCATCTCACCTTCGCTGCCGATCTTGAAATTCGTGTGCAGGTTGCTGCTGACCGGTGCAGTAGTGAACCACCAGGGCAATACATCTGTCCACAGGATATCCGGCACTTTTACGCCTATGCTGAAGAAAGGTCTGGCGGTGAGGTCGCTGGAACCGGCGGTTACATTATGTACTTCTACGGCCAGGACATTTGCGCCTTCCACTATCCATGCTTTTACAGAATCCTCTGATATGGTAAAGTTCTCCGGTACACCGCCGGCGTACATGGCTGCTTCGTGATCGGCATCCGAGAAAGCATTATAGGCAGGAGAGCCTGCAGCAAATCCGTACATGGCGATCACATGGCCGTTGAGATAGGCCACAAAGCCATCATCAAAATCGATGCTCAATAAAGCCTGTCCGATGAGGGCTGTATCTGCCACATCGAAAGTATAGCGCATATATACTGTGCGTGTTCCTTCCGGCACGACGGTGGCATCGTCGCCATCTCCGTAGCCGATGGAGGAAAGGCCTTCACCCCAGGCGGTATCATCATATCCGGGTTGTATCCAGGTAGCCGGTGTGGCTGCCGTAGGCAGGAGGTATTTCCAGGTGGTGAATTCAGACACCGGTTGTTCCCAATGGTCGAGGTCTGATACCGGTTTGCGATCCTTTCCGCTGGCGAACAGCATATTGAACCCTCCGGCCGGTATCGGCATATCCGGGAACGTCCACTTGGTAGGATCGGTAATATCGTCGGTTATGGAATACCCGGAGAGGCTGCCGTCTGCAGCACCTGCATTATAGATCTCTATCCAGTCCTCATAGTCGCCATCCTCATCCATGATGATGTTGCCATTGCGATTGGACCCTTCATTGATGACGATCTGAGCGTTGAGGGAGACGGATGTACATACCGTGAGCAGGACTGCTACAGGGAGGAGTGTGCGCATATTGGGAAACTAAATTTAATCCAAATTTAATATAATCCTGCCAATATGCCCGGGATGCGGACCCTCCGGCCTAAGCGGCTTTATCGGTGAACTTATACCCCACACCGCGGATGGCATGGAAGAACTCCGGGTTCTTGGGATCCTTTTCAAAGTATTTGCGGAAGGCCAGTATGAAGTTGTCGATGGTACGGGTGGAAGGATACACATCATAACCCCATACCGTTTGCAAGATCAGCGTGCGGGAAACAACCTCATTCTTGCGGTCGATGAGCAGCTTCAGCAGTTTGAGTTCCTTGTTGGTGAGTTTCACATCGCCATTCACGCCGTGGGCCTCATAGGTGACAAAATTCACGGAATTGCCGCCGAAGACGTAGGAGTTGAATTTATCTTCCGCCGGCGCCTTGCTGGAGCGCTTGAGGAGATTGATGATGCGCAGTAGTAATTCCTCCAGGTTGAAAGGCTTGGTCATATAATCATCACCGCCCGTTTTCAGTCCCTTGATCTTATCTACGGAAGCATCTTTTGCGGTGAGGAACAGGATCGCTGTTTCACGATCTTCCAGACGTATCTGTTCGCACACATCAAAGCCATCCATCTCCGGCAGCATCACATCGAGAATGACGAGGTCGAAGCGTTGTTCCCTGAATACTTTCACTGCTTTGGCGCCATCGGCCACCGCCACCACTTCATAACCTTCCAGTTCCAGGTTCAGTTTGAGGTTATCGCGGATGTGATCTTCATCTTCCACGATGAGAATTCTGTTCTGCTGCATAAGGTTGGGTTTAGAGTGGTTTTACGGAGATCAAACTTATAAGTTTTATAGAAATTGTCATGTTTATGTCCTTTTCAGGCGGCACCTACCGGTATGGTCACCTTGAAGATACTGCCCTTAGGCAGATTATCCTGCACGGCAATATGTCCGCCATGCATCTCCACTACATGCTTCACGATAAACAAGCCCAGTCCGGTGCCTTTGGTGGTGCGGGTTTCCTCTCTGCCGATGCGGTAGAAACGGCCGAATATCTTTTCCTTCTCCGCATCCGGGATACCGGTGCCGGTATCGGCTACCTGCAGATATACGTTCTGCTCATCGCCATGGAGACGCACCCTGATATGGGCATCGGGTCCGCTGTACTTGATGGCATTCTCGATGAGGTTATAGACCACGGATGAAAACGACAACTGGTCGCCATAGATGTGCACGTCCTTTTCAATATCAGCATGGAAGTCGCGTTGCCCCTGATATTTATCCATGATACGATCATAGATCGTTTGTACCATTTCTGAAACATCGAACAATTCGCGGTTCAGCCTGAAGTTGGCACTTTCTATCTTGGAGGCCAGCAGGATATTTTCGACGAGCGACTGCAATCGTTCGATATCATCCAGAGCCATATCACCGAGCCTGCGCATCTGTTCTTCCTCGAGTTTGCGTTTTTGCATGGTTTGCATGGTCAGCTTCAGGGAGGCCAGGGGCGACTTTAATTCATGGGTGATGGAGAGCAAAAAATTATTTTGCTGACGCGTCATGGCGATCTCCTCGCGGAAGGTTTTGCGAATCCGCCAGAATCCCAAACCGATCAGGAACAGGAACACGGCTCCTTCGCCGTAGAGCATCCACTCCGTGCGGCGATAATCCTCATAGATCACCTCGTATGCCCGGGTAGATTCAAACCGCAGCGGATCTCCGCCCGTGCCGATATATTGCTGCCGGTGGCGATCCACCACTTCCCTGAAATTTTCTGCATTGTTCCGATGCAGCAGGTATGACCACCACAGGAAGGATATCGTGATATAAATGAACACGATATGAAAGAACAGCCAATATCGGGAGCGGCGTCCGTTAAACATGGGGTTGATAGTTGGTGTCATAGACCATAGCCAGCACCGTGCACATCACTTCGGCCGTATGTCGCAGCTGATCATCGGTATGCGCTGCTGATACGAAGCACACCTCGTAGCCTGAAGGTCCTATATAAATACCACGGCGCAGCAATTCCAGATGGAAATATTTGAATCTGGCCGGCATTTCCGGATCTATCTGCGAGGCCTTGCGAATGGCGCAGTTCTCTGAAAAACTGATCCAGAATATACTGCCCGCCGTCAGGATGTTCACCGGTATCCGGTGCTCCATCGTATAGCGGTTCACCGTATCGGCGATGATACGTGTTTTCGCTGCGAGGTCGGCATAAAAGCCAGGCTCCAGGCAGGCAGATATCTGAGCGATACCGGCTGATATGGAAAG
Source organism: Chitinophagales bacterium (assembly GCA_036734545.1). Taxonomy (GTDB): domain Bacteria; phylum Bacteroidota; class Bacteroidia; order Chitinophagales; family BACL12; genus UBA7236. The sequence goes on along the minus strand of DAIMYJ010000012.1, from coordinate 27,606 downwards.
CGGATTGCCCGACAAGGTGCCGGCCTGATACACGGGTCCGTCAGGTGATACCATACTCATAATTTCGCGCTTACCGCCATAGGCGCCTACCGGTAATCCACCGCCGATGATCTTGCCGAAGGTGATCAGGTCAGGGCGGATATCATAATAACCTGCAGCACCTTCAAATCCGAGACGGAATCCGCTGATCACTTCATCGAATAATAATACGATGCCGTGTTCATCACATATGGTGCGGAGGAAGCGGAGGAATTCAGGGCGCTGCAGCAGCAATCCATTATTTGCCGGCACCGGTTCGATGATCATACAGGCGATGTCGTTCGGATAGGCTGCGATAGCTGACCGCACGGCTTCCTCATCATCCAGTTCCACCACTATGGTCTCTGCGGCAAAAGCCGGCGGCACACCTTTACTGCTGGTCTCACCGAGGGTTACCAGTCCGGACCCCGCCTTCACCAACAGTGCATCGCTATGACCGTGGTAGCAACCTTCGAACTTGATGATCTTATTGCGTCCGGTATAGCCGCGTGCGAGGCGTATGGCACTCATCACGGCTTCGGTGCCGGAAGAAACGAAGCGCAATTTTTCTATGAAACGGTGATGCTCGATGATCAACTTACCGAGGATATTCTCATAACGTGTCGGCGTGCCGAAGGAGGTGCCCTTCTGCAAAGCCTCCTGCACAGCCTGCACCACACGCTGCGGAGCATGACCCAGGATGAGCGGTCCCCACGAGCAGCAATAGTCGATATAGGCATTGCCATCCTCATCCCACACCATGGCGCCTTCACCTCTTTGAATAAAGATCGGAGCGCCGATCACGCTCTTGAATGCGCGCACGGGAGAGCTTACACCTCCGGGGAAATACTGTTTGGCTTCTTCAAATAATTGCGTGGATATCTCTCGCTTCATGATGCTGATTGCAGAATGGGAAATTCAATAAAAAAGGTCGTGCCTACATCGGGGATGGATTCAAACCAGATAAAACCACCGGCACCTTCAACGATATTTTTCGACATGGCCAGTCCGATACCCATGCCGGAACTCTTTGTGGTGAAATTGGGAACAAACACTTTATCGCGCTCCTCTTCGCTGATGCCTTTGCCGTTGTCGCGGATCCTGACCAACACACGGTGGTCCTGTTGTTCCATCGTGATCTCCACCCTGCCCTGCCGGTCGTCGGGGATCGCCTGAATGGCGTTCTTGATCACATTGTTGAATACCCGGATCACCTGGTTCTTATCGGCAAAGATATGCACGCGTGTGTCAGGCAATTGTAAAGTTATCTCGGTGTTCTCCGCTTCGGTGAAGAGGGCCGTCACATTCTCCAGAATGTCGTTGAGACACAATTGTTCATTCACCGCCTTGGGCATCACCGCGAAATTGGAGAACTCGGAGGCGATATGACTGAGGTTGTCGATCTGCTCGAGGATGGTAGCGGTCACCCTGCGCATCAGTTCCTGAGTGTTGGGGGCATTGGTTTGGATCGCGCGCTGAAGGTGCTGTATGCTGAGACGCATGGGGGTAAGCGGATTCTTGATCTCGTGTGCTACCTGCTTGGCCATATCGCGCCATGCACTCTCGCGTTCGGATCGTGCCAGCAATCCTGCCGAATATTCCAGTTCCTTCAGCATCTTATTATACTCAGCCACCAGTATGCCGATCTCATCATCATGCGTCCAGTGAATGGGCTCATTGGATTTACCCAGTTTGATCTCGCGGAACTTGCCGGCGATGGCACCGAGCGGGCGCGTGATGCTGCGGCTCACAAAGAAGGCGATGATACCCGCCACGATCAGCAATAGCACATACACATTGACCAGCGTGACCATGAAAGAGGAAATCTCTGCGCGGAGATTTTGCTCGGTGGCGAAATACGGCAGGTTGAGGTAGAACATCACCTCACCTGCTGCATCCAGCACAGGCACATAGGCCGACAGGAATGACAGGTCGCCGATCGTTTCGGTTTGAATATACCAGGTCTCCTTATCACAACTCATTTTGAAAAAGGCCAGCGGATGCATGTTGCGCGACACCAGTCCTTTATCGAAAATATCAGGCTGCGACGATGCCAGGAGTGCGCCGTTCGGCATATAGATATTGATATCCATGGCATGTATATCGGAGAGCTCAGACACGCGGTTACCGATCTTTCGCAACTGCAATGCCGGCAATGTCGAAGTATTCTGCCGACGACCATCGTCGATCAGAAAATCGATATTGGTTTGCACCCCTTCTATCTTTTCAAGCAGGCGCTGTTTATGCGAATCGTTGTATTGGTTGGAGATGTAAAAGACCGTTGCCACGCCCATCATGATGAAAGCAAATACGATCAGGCTGATCACTGCCGACTGTATCTTATTCTGCAATGTGGTATCTATCCACTCGCTCAGCAGGATCTTGCCCTGTAAGATACCTGATAGCCAGTCGAGTGCAAATACGATCACCAGGAACACGAGATAGAAAAAGAACAGATAGGAGAATATCGACACCGGCTGCAGCCAGCTTTGCTCAGGGGTACTCACGACCACCTTTTTGTTCTCATTGACCTTATATACATAATGGTCGTAACCGTTCTCGCGGATGTCAATGAACTCTTCGTCCTTATTCAGGTAGAAGATATCCATCAGCGGATAGGAATAAGCGCCATTCCTTTCAGTGAGACTGTGGTCGTTATACACCGCATAATCGAAATGCTCAAAGCTTTGCGCCGTGCGCATCTCATCGTCGATCAGCAACTCGGGATAGATACTTTCCGCCGAGAACTTGCGCGGTATCATGCGCAGGTACACCGTGATGGTTTCCACAGCCGGGTCGGGATTGAACGGCAATTCGGCGAGGTAATAGTAATTACCTGTATAATCATTGATGAAATACAGTCCATCGGCAGAAGTGAACTCCCCGTTATTCTCTATGGCATCCACAAACCCCGGGCGAGTGATGATACCTTCTGTTGAGGTGGATAATGACAGGGAATCCCCTTCAAATACGAACAGGTCCGTATCATACTTCTTGAAATAATTCGACTGTAGGTCCTGGCGTATCTGGCCTACCAGTCCCTGGCGGATGGTATTTCCTTTGGCGGCAAGGTTCAGGGATATCTGCCGGCGGATATCGGATTCGGCATCCCGGAAGAGATATTCAGTGATCGGGTCTTTCTCAATAGATTTCTTGATGGCGAAGAGCCTTTTCGTCTCTTCCTCCTTTTTGAAGTTCCCCGTATAAAACACAAAAGCGCTGAACGTCGAAAAGAATATCAGCCAGATCATCATCCCGGCCAGCGATCGTGTATTGATCCTGCGCTGGTGCATGAGCACGCGCAGGACTGCGAATCCCGCCACCATGGCGATCATATCCAGGTGCATGTACCCTCCTGTGAGGGCCTGCCACACACTGGCGAAGATACCGGCGCCGGCCACCCACGCAACAAAATACATAGGCTTGCGCATGGTGCGTATCACGATCTCCAGCAATCGCACTACGACCAGAAAATAACTCAGCAGCAAAAAGGCGATACACAGAAATCCTGTGAGGCTGAAATAATTCAGCGAAAAGAAATTATTGATATCGAAAGAGATCGAGGAGTCGAGGATCAGGCTTCGGAAAACATAGCCTGTGAGCATGGTGCTGCCTACTATGAGTAGGGCTGCCGTTGCATCCAGTATCCATGCTGCGATCCTGGGCGGACGCGGCTGCGGCAGAAAGAAAAATCTGGAAAAGAACAAAGCAAAGCAGAACAGCCACACGGTCTTGATGAGCAGTTCACCTGTTGATCCGGCGATACCTGGAGAACCATAGTACTGCGGATCGAAGAGTGGCAGCGCATTGAATACCGCATCGAACAACACATATTCCAGTGCACTGTACAACAGGATGAGCACGCCACCCAGCAACACCACGGCCAGCGGTCTGCCCACGCGCGGTATGAGCAGTCGGCAGGATCCGTACACTACTACCAGCAGCAGCAACAGCGAAATGCCCAGACATATATACATACCCACCGGGAATACGGCTGTTTGGGTATTTTCATCTGTTGGCGAAACATAGAACACCGGATTACCGGCATTATTCAAAATAGCGACGGCATCAGGCTGCTCACGGGCGAGGATCTCTATCGACCGCGGGATATCCAGTCCGGCCGACCGCACATCATCAAGATAGCGATTGCTGATACCGAACTCAAACTGCAGCGGCAAAAATCCGATGACGTGAAAATCGCCGGGGAAGTCGTGCTGAAAGATCACATATTCACCGTTCGATTCACTGATCAGCAGCGGTGCATCATTATACACCATCTGCGCGCGGATGGGGGTGATGAAGTTATTGGTCCATATCACCGCACTGTCGCCGGCATATACAGCGATACCATACGGCCGCTCGGCCAAACGACTGAACTCTTCAAATGTATAGCTGTCGGTGATCAGGTTGCTGATGATCACTTCGTCGGAGATCACACCTACGATCTCGCGCTCCAGTTCCTGATACTGTTTTTGGATCCTCGATGCACCGGACAACAGACTGCTCTGCTGCTGGGCCTGCATATAATAGAAGTATGCCGCGAGGCCGAATGCCAGGCAGAGGAATGGTGTGATAATATGGAACAACCTGACTTTCAACAAGCCAAGATTTTGAAATTTGACGGGATGTCTCTAGCTTTCACTTCGTTATCTGCTTTTCAGGAGGGGTCAACTCAATGTACTGATCGGGGTCTATAAGATCCTTGGTCTGCCTCGCCCGGATAATGCTGTAAAGGTAACAAGCAAACGAAAAACACCGCTAAAACCCAACCCGCACATGAGAAACGTATACTTTCTGTTAATCTGTATCCTCCTACCGGTAACACTTTTTGCGCAAAACCGCCCCATCACAGGCACGGTGCAGGATGCACAAACCGGTGAGACCATCCCCGGCGCCTCGGTCATGGTCAAAGAAGACAACACCATTGGGGTTTCCACCGATCTCGATGGCAAGTTCAGTCTTAGCGTTCCCACCGCTGCCACAGCGCTCATCGTCCGCTCTGTGGGTTTCAGGGAACTGGAAGTGCCGCTCACCGCAGCTGCAGATTACTCGATCCGTCTCGAACCGGCCGATTACAATCTGGATGCCATCGTGGTGAGTGCCTCACGCCGACAGGAGAAGATCCTTGATGCTCCGGCCAGTATCAGCCTTATCAGTCCGGAGATGATCAAAAACACCGTCGCCGTTACACCGATCCAGAACATCAAGGGTGTGCCCGGGGTAGACATCATCAATACCGGTCTCGTGCAAACCAACGTTGTTGTGCGCGGCTTCAATAATATCTTTTCAGGAGCACTGCTCACCATGGTCGACAACCGCTATGCTGCCGTGCCTTCCCTGCGCGCCAACGTGGCCACGTTCATCCCTACCGACAATACCGATCTGGAACGCATCGAGATCCTCCGCGGACCGGCGAGTGCCCTGTACGGACCCAACTGTTCGAATGGTGTATTTCATATGATATCGAAATCGCCCCTCACACAGGAAAAACCCTATATGACCACCGCCAGCGTTGGCGTAGGTTTTCGGAGCATGATCGAAGACACGATACCACTTGGATATGCAATTGACCCGACCACCGGCTTGCTCGCAAAAGACTTTAAGCCATTATTTGACTCGGCAGATATTATTGACCGCATGATATATACTGCCTCCTTCAGGCATTCGGGAAAAGTGAGTGAACAGTTTGGCTACCGTATATTATTCACTTACCTGAGCGGCTTAGATTGGTTTTATGATGATCCATATGAAGATGACTCTTTACAACTTGGATATCAAACCTCTGAGGGTAGGGTGAATATTGGTGACTCAATCCCCAATTATAGAGATAACAGAATTCGAAAGGTAGGCCTCGACCTTCGCCTTGATTACAAATTTAATAATGGGGGTGAACTCATATTTTCAAGCGGCCTAACTGAAAACGATGGGATCGAACTTACCGGTATCGGTGCCGGTCAGGCGGTGGGCTGGAAATATTACTATGCACAATTACGGTATTTGCATAAGAACTGGTTCGTTCAGGGCTTCATCAATGGCAGTGATGCAGGTGACACCTATCTATTTAGGTCCGGAGATCTAATAATCGATAAATCTAAACAATATGTAGGTCAGGTTCAACACTCCAATGAACTTCTAAATAAAAGAATAAATCTCGTGTATGGGCTCGACGCCATTCTGACTAATCCGGATACTAAGAACACGATCAATGGTAAAAACGAGGATGATGACCAGATCATCGAGATCGGCGGTTATGCACAGGGTGATTATATGCTCAACCCGAAATTCAATCTGATCGGCGCCGTTCGATACGATTATCACAACTTCGTTGACAACCCTTTCTTCTCTCCCCGCGCCGCCATCGTGTATAAGGCGAATGAAAAAAACACCTTTCGACTCACCTACAACCGATCATTTAGCGCTCCAAGTAGCAACAACCTAAACCTTGATATTCTCCAAAGAGCTGACATCACAGGTTTTGCTGGGCTTTTTCAGGGCTACCTCAGTTCTGATTATGTCCCTAACATGCCTCTATATGCTATAGGTAACCGTGATGGATTTACCTACATGTATGATGAAATGACCGGCCTACCGATGTATACTTCCCCTTACTCACAATATCTTGGTTATAGCAGTAGCGAATACTTCTCCTTAGACGACAGCTACGAATTAAATAATGTAATTTGGGATCTTACACTCGGTCTCCTTGAAGATGGATTTAATGATGTAATCCCGGGGCTGGGGGCTGGACTTGTAGCTTGGCTTCCCACCGAAATCAATGTCACAACCAATACTGTTGCACAGCTGAATTTAACGACTACAGAATTCGATGTGCTGGATCCTACCAACATCACCGATTACAGCAGCATCCGGAACTCTGCAACCAACACCATTGAAGTAGGCTGGAAAGGCAGCCTGTTCAACGACAAGGTCTTTGCTACCGTAGATGTGTATTATAATATGATACAGGATTACGTGAGTCCGCTCACCGATATTACGCCCAACGTTTTCATTGATGGCGAGGATCTCGCTGCTTACGTAACGCCTATCATCACCGCAAATTATTACGACACCACCGGCTCCAATGAGTTGCTCGCCAATCTGGTTACTGCCACACTCGACGATGACCCGGCCTATGGCGGCAATAATGATGGCACCGGTGTGGATGAATTCATCAACCTCGTACTGGCAGCAGGCAGCGGATTGCCTGTAGGTACCATCTCGCCCACACAATATCCCGATGCAGCAAAATATGTTACCTATGTTAACCTCGGCAATGTATCTGTGTTGGGTGCTGACCTCGGCATGACCTGGTATGTGAATGATGACCTGACGATGATGTTCAGCTACAGCTGGGTAGACAAAGATTCTGTTGAACTCGAAGGTGCGCAGCTCGGTTATGTAGCACTCAACGCACCGAGACATAAGGTAGGTATGCGCGGCAGTTATACTATTGAACGCGCCGATCTGAATGTCGGACTCAACTGGCGCTGGCAAAGTGCGTTCCCGGCCAACAGCGGAGCCTATGTAGGAACAGTGGAAGAGATCCACGACATGGATCTGACGCTGAACTACACGCCCGATTATCTGAAGGACACGCAGATCTCCTTCCTCATGACCAACCTGTATAACAGAGAGCAGCAATACTTCGTAGGCGCGCCCGTGATCGGCAGCACCTATATGCTCAAGCTCACCAAATCATTCTGATCCTTAAACAACATTAAAAGAACTGTCCATCTTCGGGTGGACAGTTCTTTTTTATTTCAGCCGATGGGTCGGTTTTTTTGTGGGAGGAAAATGGCATACCTGTAGCATTCGGCCGGTACAACATTTCGTTAGGAGCCGCAGAGCGGTGGTGACCGGAAGCGTGGATCCGAAGCGGCAGCGCCACCCTGTGCACCACTGCCCATCGGTGGCAACAGCATTACCAATACTGCACCCATCCGCCATTTTCTTCCCCTCCCATTACCTGCTCCTGCCGGCAGACCGGCGATGGTCGAGCTACAGCACAATTATGCTTAATATATATAGGAGTGTGTTCCTGCCTGCTGTATCGGAGCACGATGTGTATCTTCGCAGGATGATACAGGCTCTGCGAAAGCTGTTGAGAAAGAGAATGCCGCAAAAGCGCATCCTGATGTACGGACTACAACGCAGCGGCACCAATTATATGGAGGCGCTGATCAAACTGAATTATCCGGATGTGCAGTTCCTGAATGGTATCGTGCGGAATGAGATCACGCATAAGCACTTTCGTTTGTATCCGCAAAAACACATCATCCCCGAGCCGCAGTTTGCCAACACGCTGAACGTGCCTGATCTCGCTGCCTTTGAAAAGCAGTTGCCGTTTGCACCGCCTGATCTGTATCTGGTGGTATCTAAAGATCCCATCGGCTGGTATTCCAGTTATATGAAATGGAGTAAAAAGAACAACTGGCCGCCGCATGCACATCATTATATAGAGGAGTATACCTTATTCTACGGCATGTGGAAGCAATATGCCGCCGAGACAGACAGGATATTATTTGTGCGTTACGACGATCTGCTCACCGCACCGGAAACGGTGTTGCAACAGGTAGGTGCTAAACTGGGGTATCCGCCGCTGCAGAAATTCCGGAACACGCGCAAGGTATATGCCAGCAGGCGATTCACCGCAGAAAAGAAACAGGCGCATTTGAGTGGCGCCCACAAACAGGTATTAAGCGCTGATGATCTGCAGGCGATCCATACACTCACAGATCCCTCGCTGCTCACCTTTATGGGATATACGATCTAAGCTTTCGACTTCGCGGCATTCCACAACGCATCCATCTCGGCCAGCGTCATGTCGCGCAGGTCTTTGCCGGCAGCTGCGGCCTGTTCTTCGATATAGCGAAAGCGTGTAATGAATTTGATGTTGGTACGCTCGAGGGCATTCTCCGGATCCACCTTGAGAAAACGGGAGAGATTGATGATCGAGAACAGCAGATCGCCCAGTTCCGATTCCATCTCCGCAGCATCTGCCTGACGGGCAGCGGTCCGCAATTCCTGCATCTCCTCCATCACCTTGTCCCACACCTGCTCCGTTTCTTCCCATTCGAATTTCACCTGCGCCGCTTTTTCCTGTATGCGATACGCCTTGATGAGCGCCGGCAGTCCGTTCGGTACACCCTGGAGTACGGAGCGTTTACCTTCCTTCAGTTTCAGTTGCTCCCAGTTGCGTTTCACTTCCTCCTCATCCTGCACTTTTACGTCACCATAGATATGCGGGTGCCGGTGAATGAGCTTCTCGCTCTGTGCATGCAGCACATCCGCAATGGAGAACTGCTGCTGCTCCTCGCCGATCTTGCTGTAGAAGATCATGTGCAGCAGGATGTCGCCCAGCTCCTCGCGGATATCTTTCCAGTCCTCACGCGTGATGGCATCTGTCAGCTCGTAGGTTTCCTCAATGGTGAGATTGCGCAGACTGTGGATGGTCTGTTTTTTATCCCATGGGCATTGTGCCCTCAGGTCATCCATGATATCCAGCAGTCGTGAAAAAGCCTGTAATTTCTCTTCTTTTGAGGTGCGCATAGCCCGGAAGTTTAGAAATACAAAGGTCGATAATTATCTTGGCATCGTGCTTGCAGAAGAAACCGCGCATGTATAGACCAATTCCCGTTATCGTGACCACCCTTCTTGGCGTATTGCTGAGCCGGCATGTCACAGCGCAGACCGACAGTTTGCCATCGACACCCGTGCGCACGCCGGAACCGGTGGTGATCGGTATACAGGAAGCGGTGACCGATCCGAAGATCGCCACCGTGACGCTTCGGCGCAGCGATCTGGAGGCCACCTACCCGGTGATCAAATTAGGCGAGGAGGAATTTCTCACCCTCGGCTTCGATGACCTCAACGGCGGGGTGGATGATTATTATTACACCTTCGAACACTGCAATGCCAACTGGGAGCCATCCGGGTTATCGGCCTTCGACTACCTCGACGGCTTTGAGGAGAACCGCATCGACGACTACGCGTTTTCTTTCGGCACGTTGCAGCGGTATACCCACTATGCCTTCAGTTTTCCCGATGCCGATCTGAGCTTTCGCCTCAGCGGCAATTATATTGTGCGGGTGTGGCGCGGCGATGACAGGGATACGGCGGTGATCACAAGGCGCTTTTTCATCTGGGAAGACGGGGCAGCGATCACCGGCGATGTGTATCGTCCCAACCTCATCCCCTACCGCAACGAATACCAGGAGATCAATTTCACGCTCGACATGCGGCAGCTGGATGTGATGAATGCTTTTGAGGAGATACAGGTGACGGTGTTGCAGAACGGTCGCTTCGACAATGCCCGCACCGGCATACAACCGCGCATGGCCAATAACTACTCGCTGAGTTACGACCTGGACGAGCTTGTGTTCGAAGGCGCAAAAGAGTACAGACGCTTCGACACGCGCACCCTGCAATTTCAATCAGACCGCATTGTGCGCAATGAGGTGCGTGATGGCGTATACCATAGTTACATCAACGTAGAGGAGAGCCGGGTATTTCAGCGGTATGTATATGAGAAGGATGCGAACGGGCAGTTCATCGTGCGTGCCGACCTCGCCAACAATGTGGATACCGAAGCCGATTACGGGTGGGTGTATTTCACTCTGCAGTATCCCTATATGATCACTTCCGGTAATGTGTATGCCATTGGCCTGGGTATGCCGGGAGGTGTGCTGCCGATGGAATATGATTTCGACAAGATGCAATACCATGGCAAGGCATATCTGAAGCAGGGCTATTATAATTATCTGTATGCCGTACGGTCAGGCAACGCCGGTCCGTTCACGGCGGTATATACCGAAGGCAACACCTATGAGACCGAGAATGATTATATCGTGCTGGTCTATCAGCACGTCTTTGACCGGGATTACGACAAACTCATCGGTTACACCATACTCAACACGATCAAGTGAACGGATCGCTTCCTGACGCAGGCGTAATCCACTTCGTTATACACATTGTGCCGATCGGTGTTGGATACTGATTCCTTAATTTGGTATCCTAAACCAGTATACATGCAAGAACTGCTGAGCGGATACACGGCGTATAATGTTTGGGCCAATCGCAAGATGATGGAAGCGCTTGCGAAGGTTCCTGCCAACCTGATCGACGAGCCCATGGGTGGGAGTTTCAGCACCATCCGCAAAACCATTTATCATATCTGGGATGCGCAGGTGATCTGGCTGAGCCGGCTGCAGGGATCATCGCCTGCCACCTGGCCGAGTGCTGATTATGGTGATGACTTCAGCGGATATGATGTGTATTTCCTGCAGCAATCGGAAGACTTCCACCGCTTCGTATCCGCGCGTCCCGACAGTTATTTTGCCGATATGTGTTTCTATCGCAATCTGAACGGCGATCAATTAAAAACGCGGAACAGTGATATCATACTGCATTGCATGAATCACTCCACGTATCATCGCGGACAGGTGATCACCTTTCTGCGTCAGTCCGGCATCACGGAAGTACCGCATACCGATTACATCTTTTATCTGCGGGAGCGTACCTGATGGAGCGCATCGATCATGTTGCACGTTATGTGTGCGTGGCAGAAATTAATCCTGCGCATGCCGAAATTGCGGTTAGGTTATCAACGATGTACAGGTGCATTAGGATGATATGGCACAAGGCTGTATACAATAATGTGCAAAACGTGTGAAAATCAACAAAAAACTTTTCTTTTTTTTTTGATAATATGATTTTATACATAATTTTGCAATAACCAAATATTTTTTCCAATGGCAAAAACAACTAAGAAAGCCGCTAGCAAACGTGGACGTCCTGCTGGCAAGAAGGCAGCTAAGAAAGCTGCTCCTAAGAAGAAAGCTGCTAAAAAAGCTGCTCCTAAGAAAGCTGCTACGAAAGCTCCTCCTACACCAGC
>DAIMYJ010000012.1:11523-15685 GCA_036734545.1 Chitinophagales bacterium | reverse complement strand
GATATCATCTCTCTTTTTAATTATGCTGCTATTAAGATCTCTTTAAATAATTCTTCATCTTAGAAATAATGTTTTATAGCTGCTCTTAAGAATGCAGCTAAGAAAGCTGCTCCTAAGAAGAAAGCTGCAAAGCGTGGTCGTCCCGCTGCAAAGAAAGCTGCCGCTCCTGCTGCACCCGCAACCGGTGCCATGTAATAAGCAAGCAGCTTAATTTTTTTTATAGGGGGTCTGAAAAGACCTCCTTTTTTTTGTCCCTACCCCACCCTTACGACCTGATCCGGTCCGCGCCGGTCAACCCCACCCCTCCCCTAACCATCGGTTGAGCCGCCGGCACAGGGCCGGGCCGTCAGGGTCAGATTACCGCCATATTCGGCGCTTTGGCGGGGAAAAATCTATTTTTTGTGGGATTTTTCGGTAACTTTATATCTTTACGCAAAAGTCTTTCTAACGAAAATTTCAATGCTATGAGAAAACTATTACTTACAGTTGCAACAGGCTTGCTTTCTGTATCGCTGTTTGCTCAGTCTGCTATTCAAATTGAAAAGCATGACCGTGCAGCCATGATGGCGAAGTTCAAGAATGCACAGGCTGTTCCTTACACCCCGAAGTCCGACATGGACAAGGCCGGTGCTCCGGTTAACGGATCTACATTCTATGCTAAATCAGGCTCCCGTACCGGCGAGGCTATCGGTTCTACCGGTTACCCGCTGCAGTCCAACTCCGCCGCAATGGATCGTGTGATCGCTTACGGTGATGGCAGCATCTCTGCTATCTGGACAGGATCTACCGTTGCTGACGGTGCATGGGCAGACCGCGGTATGTTCTACAACCACTACGATGGTACATCATGGGGACCTGCTCCGACCACTCGCATAGAGACCGTTCGTACCGGTTTCGGAAGCATCGTTACTGTTGAAGACCACGAAGTAGTGGCTTCTCACGATGGTGCTACCATCCGTGTGTTTGGCAACTCTGCCATCGGCGCTACCGACTGGACTGAACTGGGTGGTTCAGGCCAGCACCTCGGTTTGTGGCCGCGTATTTCTGCCGGAGCCGGTACTGATGACCTTTACCTCATCAGCCCGGATGCCAGCGCACCTACAGCGATCAACTTCAGCCGTTCTGATGATGGCGGTGCCACCTGGTCCGTTCTGAACTCTCCGCTGCCGCTGGATCCCGCTACTTGCGTAACGTCACTGTCTGCCGACTGCTACCAGATCGGCGTTTACGGTTCTACTGTATATGTATTGTATGGTTCTTCATGGACCAACCTCTACCTCCTGGTGAACGAATCTAACGGTGATCCGGGTGCTTGGGTGGTTAATGAGATCATCTCTACCGGTTTCTGTAACTATCAGGGCGACCTCGATCAGACCTCTGATGTGAACGGTGACGGTATCGCTGATACTGTTGAAACCACTGACGGTTTCCATGAAATGGTTATCGACGGTGCCGGTAACGTACACGTATGGTCAGGTTACTACTGGCTGCTCGACGACGATCCGGCTACTGAAGGCTGGAGCTACTTCCCAAGCCTGTACGGTTTGTGGTATTGGAACTCTACCATGGCTTTCGGCGAACCTACCTGGATCGACCTGCTCATCGACTGGGATGAAAGCGGTGATGCATTCGATGGTATCGGTGCTGACCTCGGTATGTATGATGGTGTGACTTTCACCTCTATGCCTACTGTATCTCTTGATGAGTCTATCGGCCGCATTTATCTCGCATACACTATGCCTATTGAATATACCGACTATTTCGACGATCCGACCGTTGCTGAAGCTCAGTCATTCCGCGATCTGTTCGGTACTTATTCTGATGATGGCGGTTTGAGCTGGAGCTCTCCGGTGAACATGACCTATACTGCTCATGAGAACCGTGAAGTTTCTTATGCTTATTCTTTCGATCGTTTTGTTGATGGCTGTATGCACGCTATCTGGCACGAAGACGATGAGCCGGGAACTGCTCTCGACGCAGGTCAGGTTGCAGCTGATGCCAACTCTATGGCTGATATCAAGTATCGTTGCTTCGACGAAGCTCGTTTCAACCCGTATCCGCCGACTGCTGAATTCGACTATATTCCGGATGGCACTACAGGCCTGGTGAACTTCACCAACCTGTCTGTTGACGCTGATGGTTACAGCTGGGATTTCGGTGACGGTGGTTCATCTTCTGCTGAGAACCCTGCACACGTGTTCACCACTTCCGGTACTTACAATGTGTGTCTCGTGGCTATTAACAAGTATGATGATGACAACACTTGTAAGATCATCGACATCACCGTAGGTGTTGTTGATTATGCACTCGGTCAGGCACTTACCGTATATCCTACTCCTGCTTCTACTCAGGTAACTGTTCAGGTAGATGGTAACTACGGCACCCTGTTCGCTGAAGTATACAACGCACTTGGCGAAAAAGTGATCAACACTACTGCTTTCAACGGCAACGTAACTTTCGATGTTACTGAACTCGCTTCAGGCAACTACATCGTTCGCGTAGCTACTGAGAACGGTAACTTCACTTCACGTCAGATCACTGTGAGCAAGTAATTCGCTCCGGTTCACTGATATTCAACCCCGACGGTAAACCGTCGGGGTTTTTTGTTAATTAACATTAAGGATTTCCTAAATGGTATTACCCTCTGTTGTTCGGGTGCGTTTTACCATTACCTTAGCCGACAGATCATACAGTTAGAAAGCACTTACATAAAGCCCTACGGTATGCTTTAAGCAGGTGTAATTGCTTTATGTATTTTTGATGTGGAGGCCCCGACGGTAACGTCGGGGTTTTGCTTTATGGTATACCGGAATGACAAGCCGTGTTTCTGATCGGCATTTGGCTGTCACCCTCGCCGGAAGCATGCTCAGCATACTCCTTCCAATCCCGAGGCAGATATTCGATCACGGCTGCGAGGCAACAATAAACCTCATGTACTATATTCTACTTTACACAGCAGAAGAGGTGGGAACAGCCAATTACACTAGGTAACTGCTATACAAATGGTATTTTCGTTGCATGGAAGCTACTGCATGGATCGGCGTTGGTGTATTCCTGGCCATTATGATCCCCACGATATTGATATCTGCCCTACCCCGCGTAACGATCGCGTTATTACAACGCACGGGTCTGTATAAACCGGGAGCGCTGCATTTTGATAAACGCCATTATGTGAACGGCGCCGGGCAGCATGTGTATCGAGGCGTGTATCTGACCTATCGCAACGGCAGTGAGCACTTTGAGAATATGCGGGTATATCTGTATACGCAGGCACTGGCGATCATTCCTGCAGCGGTCATAATGACGATCGCCTATATTATCTGGAATTGAGGAACAGGGCACAATGCCTTGTATTATCCATAAATTTAAAGGGCGTTCGGAAACACCGAACGCCCTTTAAAATATTTATCCTGCTGAGGGATCAGACCATCAATGCGGCCAGCACGAGGCTCACCACACTCATCAGTTTGATCAGGATGTTGATAGATGGTCCTGAAGTATCCTTGAAAGGATCACCTACGGTATCACCAACTACTGCAGCTTTGTGCGGTTCACTGCCTTTATAGTAGGTTTTTCCGTTGATCTCCACACCTTCTTCGAACATCTTCTTAGCGTTATCCCATGCACCGCCGGCATTCGCCTGGAAGATCGCCATGAGTACACCGCTCACGGTAACACCGGCGAGCAATCCACCTAACATCTCAGGTCCCATTAATACATTATCGCCGGTGTTCAATCCCAGCACCTTCGGAGCAAACCCTACGATCACCGGAACAGCCACGGCCATAAGTCCGGGCAACACCATTTCCCGTACGGCAGCATTGGTGGAGATCTCCACGCATTTTGCATATTCAGCCTTACCGTTGGCGGCCTCAAACGTGTCGCGGTCGGCCTGGCTCCATTCAGACATCTCTTTTTCGCCATTGCGCTTCATCACCTCCAGTGCTGCGCGCAGGGCCGGAATATCGGAGAACTGACGACGCACTTCCTGGATCATACTCATGGCAGCTTTACCTACCGACATCATGGCCATGGCCGAGAATAACAGCGGGAGCATGGCCCCTACGAACAAACCGGCGATCACGTGCGCCTGTGAAATATCGATCTTGGTCAAACCGGTCACCTGCATGAATGCACCGAACAATGCCAACGCCGTAAGCGC
>DAIMYJ010000012.1:0-11423 GCA_036734545.1 Chitinophagales bacterium | reverse complement strand
GGCAGTGCCGTAGACATCATACCCACGCTCAGGCCGGCGATGATATTCGTAGCCGAACCCGTCGATGACTGCTGCACGATCTTCATTACCGGTTTCTTGCCGGTGCCAGTATAATATTCCGTGATGAATCCGATCGCTGAACCGGCCAGCAGACCTACCACGGTAGCAATGAAAATACCCAGTGCGGTCACTTGACGTGTTATTCCATACAGCGTATCATTGAAAGTAAAGCTGGAAGGTACCATCCAGTTGATGATGAAATAAGATAATACCACCATGGCAATGGAGGAGCCGATAGCGCCGCCATTCAATGCTTTTTGCGGGTTACCGCCCTCTTTCACACGCACAAAGAAAGTTCCTGCGATAGAAGTGAGAATACCCACACCACCCAGCACGAGTGGCAGCAGCACCGCAGACAAACCGTTGAATCCGTCTTCCATGAAAGAAGCACCACCTTCAATGGTTCCGGCCATGAATGCTGTTCCCAATACCATGGTACCTACGATGGAACCTACATAACTTTCAAACAGGTCGGCACCCATACCGGCTACGTCACCCACGTTATCACCTACGTTATCGGCGATGGTAGCGGGGTTGAGCGGATGGTCTTCCGGGATACCGGCTTCCACCTTACCCACGAGGTCGGCACCCACATCGGCTGCCTTGGTATAAATGCCACCGCCTACACGGGCGAAGAGCGCGATAGAAGAAGCACCGAAGGAAAAGCCGGTCACCACATTGATGACTTTGATAGCGGCATCCTGACCTTCGAATCCATAGATATTGGCATAGATCAGCAACAGGGAGCCAAGGCCGAGAATACCCAAACCTACCACACCCATACCCATAACAGAACCGCCGCTAAAGGCGATCTCAAGGGCTTTACCTAATCCGTTGCGGGCGGCATTGGCGGTGCGCACATTGGCCTTGGTGGCTACGCGCATACCGATGAAACCGGCGAATGCAGAGCACAAGGCGCCTACAATAAACGAGAGTCCCACGAGCGGTGATGAATTCTCTTCACTCGCTCCGGAAAGACCGAGCAAGATGGCTACGATCACCACAAAAATGCTCAATACCCGGTACTCAGCACGTAAGAACGCCATAGCACCGTCAGAGATCGCCTTGGCGATCCCCTGCATCTTGGCATCTCCGGCATCCTGCTTGCTCACCCATGCACTTTTCATATAGGTGAACAGCAAAGCGACCACCCCTAGCAGAGGTATGGTCATTAAAATCATGTTTACATCCATAATCAGCTGTTTTATTCAGGTTTGTGTTGAATGTGCTAAAATACGCATTGACAGCCACTTATCCCGCTCCCGGAAGAGGCAGGGGTGTGGATTACTCAGCGCGGAAAATCATTTATCTTTACGGATATGCATCACCTGATTCCCAGCCGGATCTTGCTGTATGTAAGCATGGCATTTTCGGCGCTGGTCACACACGCACAAACGGGCTATCCGGATGCCGGAGCGCGGGCGAATGCCATGGGCAATGCATCCGTAACACTCACCGATGTATTCAGCGTCCAGAATAATACCGCTGCCATGGGCATGTTGGAAGAGAGTGCCATAGGCCTGAGCGCGCAGAATTACTTTATGGTGGAGGGCGGACTGAGCGCCTTTTACGGCGCCGGTGTGTTTGCCACGGAACGGTCCGGGAACATTGGCGTAAGCGCACACTTTACCGGAGATCCCACCTTCAACCAAACCAAGATAGGCCTGGCCTATGGACGCAAATTGGCCGATGTGCTGGCGATCGGCCTGCAACTGGATTATGTGGGCACACGCATAGTGGAAGCCGGAAGCGGCCAGGCGTTCACTTTCGATATCGGTGTATTATATACACCGGTAGAAAACATTTCCATCGGCGCCAAAGCCTTTAACCCCATTCGTGTGGAAAACGGCATGGAACGCCCCGAACCGCTGCCCAGTGTGATCTCTGCAGGGCTGAGCTGGCGTGTTTCCGAAAAGGTGTTGTTATGCGCTGAAGGTGAACAGGACCTGCAAAATGCCATACGCCTGAAAACCGGACTGGAGTATCAGATCATCGATGCCCTATTCCTGCGCGGCGGTTATATATCTGACCCATCGATGTTCACTGCAGGATTCGGACTGCAACTCAAAACCTTTCAACTGGATGCCAGTGCACAGTTCCATCAGCAACTGGGCGTAACTCCGGGATTTGGATTGCGTTACCAATTGTAAACAGAAGTCCACCTCACACATGTTTCTACGCACACCCTTTATCTGCTTTGCCACTGTCGTACTGATATTCGTCGGCATGCGCTCAGGGTATGCGCAGGAAAATAAGGCAGAAGGAAAACTGCTGGAAAATGATATCATCGAGGGTGCTGCCGAGCAGGCTGATAATGCCGACCTGAACATTGATACCTATCAGGAGAACCTCACCTACCTGCTGCGGAATAAGATCAATATCAACACCGCAGCTTACACTGAATTGCGCAACAGCACCTTGTTCACGGAGGTGCAGATCAGGGACCTTATTCGGCACCGCGAATCCTTCGGCGATTTGCTGAATATATATGAGCTGCAAACCATTCCATCCTTCGCCCTCGAAGACATTCTGCGAGTAAAAGCTTTTATCACGACAAGCAACGGCACGGTGAGCGATGTGCCGCTCGGTGAACAACTATATACCGGAAATTATCAGATATTCCATCGCCTCAGCCGGTATGTGGAGACACAGGAGGGTTATATACCCGACAGCACCGGATCTACCGCATATGCCGGTAATAACCTGCGCATGTATACACGGTTCCGGTATACCTATCAGAACCGGTTGTCGTATGGTTTTACGGCCGAAAAGGATGCGGGAGAAGCTGTATTCGGTCCCACGCAGCCTTATGGATTCGATTATTATTCGGCGCATTTTTTCAAGAAGGGTTACGGCACGATGCGCGCACTGGCACTGGGCGATTACGAATTGCGCATCGGTCAGGGACTGATGATGTGGAGCGGGTTCGGCTTCGGAAAAAGTGTTTTCCCGATCGCCATCCGACGTGCAGGTCCGGTGCTCGACAGCTACACTTCCAATAACGAGAACCGCTTTCTCCGCGGAGCAGGAGCAACGCTGGCGTACGGCAAATGGCAGATCACACCATTCATTTCGTACAAGCGTATAGATGCCAATGTCAGTCTGATGGATTCACTCAATGATGAGGTGGTCACCTTTTCTGCGATCGACGAAAGCGGATTGCACCGCACAGAAAATGAACTGGAGCGCAAGGATGCCATCCGCGAAGTAATGGGCGGATTTGATGCAACATGGTACAGCGAGCAGATGTCATTCGGATTCTCGGCGATCAGTTATCATTATTCCGCTTCACTGCAGCCTGAACTATCGCCCTATGAATTATATGATTTTACGGGCAACTCACTATTGAATGCCAGCGTGCATTATAATTATCTCTGGCGGAATATTCTGGTATTTGGAGAAACGGCGGTAAGTGATAATGGTAAGGCAGCCACACTGAACGGAGTGATCATGCCAATAGACCCGCGTATTGACATTGCCTTGTTACACCGGTATTTCTCGCCCGGTTATCAATCTCTGTATGCGGCCACATTCTCTGAATCCACCTTGCCGCAAAATGAAAGCGGCATGTATGCCGGCATTGAGATCAAACCGGTGCGGCAGTGGAAGATCAGTGGTTATATTGACCTGTACCGCCACCCATGGTTGCGCTTTCAGACGGAAAGTCCGGGCACCGGCACCGACATCCTCGCTCAGGTGCAATGGCAGCCGTCCCGCGCCTTCACCACTTATCTGCGGTTCAAGTCAGAGACCGGCGACCGCAGTGCGAGTAACGATGTGTATGCGGAAACGGGCGTGCCGCCGATGGATGATATCATTGCCCTCGGCAGAAGAAGTATGCGCTGGCATGCCGATTATGATGTGAACAAATCGATCAGCGTAAAATCACGCGTTGAGATCAGCACTTTTGATGAACAGGGCGCATCCGCCGAACACGGTTATCTCATCTTTCAGGATCTGAATTACAAGCCCATGACTCGGCCATTCGGTTTTGCCACCCGCTTTGCCATCTTTAATACAGAGAGTTATGATGCACGGATATTCGCTTATGAGACCGAGGTACTATACGCCTACTCCATAGTAGGATTGAGCGGCCGAGGGACACGCGCTTACCTGATGTGCACCTATTCACCGTTCGGATGGCTCGATATCTGGGCACGGGTTGCCAATACCTGGTATAGCGAGGACGATACGGTAGGTTCAGGCAATGATGCCTTTCCGGGACTCACACGGAGTGATGTAAAACTGCAGGTCAGGATAAAATGGTGACCGGGGTCAGATGCCCGTACCCTTCTTCAACACGAGGGTATTGGCGATCTTGTCGTGCAGCGCCTGACGCTTGCCGTCAACGAATGCCAGCAGATATCCCAGCATGAAGATGATGGTGGATACGATCCTGCCCAAATGCCTGAGAACAGCGGTTACCATGCTGATCTTACCTCCATCTTTCCTGCGAACACGGATACCCGTGATCATTTTACCTACGGTAGCACCGGAAGTGCCTTCCATCAGGGCAAAATACAGGAGCGGGATCAGGAACAGGCCTACGAGCGCTTCCATCTGGTATTTCTTCAGGAAGTTCTCGATATAGATACCCCTGTTGGGATCCAGTGCGATGGGTTCAAAATAGGCGAAAAACTGGTATTTATCCATCAGACTGGGACGCCCCTCATCGCCTGAGGCCTGCAATTTCGTAGGTGTTTTACCCATAGAAAGGAACAAAAAGGCGGAGACGATGATGCCCATCAGAATGGCATCTATCAAAAAGGCGGCAATGCGTTTGGCGGGAGACGCTGTCTGGTAGTTGTGTGTCATTCGGTTCGGATTTAACTTCCGCAAATATAGGGAATCCGAGGCATAGCGGCTCCGGGCCTGTGCACAAGGCCACCGCGGCGGTTTTCCCGGTTCCTTCACAAAGGCGCCTCTATTTCGTAACTTTGCACCTTCGCTGGAGAACGAGCATGGACCATATTAGAAATTTTTGCATCATAGCCCACATCGATCATGGGAAGAGTACGCTGGCCGACCGCCTGCTGGAAGTAACGAAAACCGTTTCTGAGCGGGATGCGCAGGCCCAGGTGCTGGATGATATGGATATTGAGCGCGAGCGCGGTATCACCATTAAAAGCCACGCCATTCAGATGGACTTCCTCTATGGTGGTAAAAAGTATGTGCTGAACCTGATCGATACCCCCGGGCACGTTGACTTCAGCTATGAGGTATCGCGCAGTATCGCCGCCTGTGAGGGTGCGCTCCTGCTGGTTGATGCCACACAGGGTATTCAGGCCCAAACTATTTCCAACCTGTATCTCGCCATCGAACACGATCTGGAGATCATCCCGGTGGTGAACAAGATCGATATGGATGGCGCTATGGTAGAGGAGGTGAAGGATCAGATCGTTGATCTCATCGGCTGCAAACGGGAAGAAATCCTGGAGGCCAGCGGCAAGACCGGTGTGGGTGTAGACGGAATATTTGATGCCATCATCCACCGCATCCCCGCACCCAAAGGAGATCCCGAGGCGCCGGTTCAGGCGCTGATCTTCGACTCCGTATTCAACAGTTACCGCGGGGTGGTGGCGTATTACCGAATTTTTCAGGGCACTATCCGCAAGGGTGATAAGATCCACTTCGTGAACACCAAGACCAATTACGAGGCCAATGAAGTGGGCATCCTGCGTTTACAATATGAACCGCGCAATGAAGTGCGTGCCGGTGATGTGGGTTATGTGATCACAGGTATCAAAGAAGCCAAGGAGATCAAAGTGGGTGATACTATCACCTTAAAAGAGAATCCCTGCACCAGCGAAGTGTCAGGCTTCATGGATGTGAAGCCGATGGTATTTGCCGGTATCTATCCTATCGATAACGATGATTTTGCCGATCTGCGCGATTCACTCGAGAAACTGCAGCTGAACGATGCCTCCCTGGTGTTTGAACCGGAGAGTTCTGTGGCACTGGGTTTTGGTTTCCGCTGCGGATTCCTCGGCCTGTTACACCTCGAGATCGTACAGGAACGTTTAGAGCGTGAATTCGATCAGAATGTGATCATTACCGTGCCGAACGTATCCTTCGACTGTTTTACTACGAGTCAGGAAAAGATCGTGGTGCACAATCCCACGGATATGCCTGACCCGGGTTCCATTGCCCGCATTGAAGAGCCCTATATCCGGGCACAGATCATTACGCAACCCGACTATATAGGTGCGATCATGAAATTGTGCATGGATAAACGCGGTATCCTTAAAAATCAGGTTTACCTGACCACCAACCGTGTGGAGCTGGCATGGGAGATGCCGCTGGCGGAGATCGTTTTCGACTTCTACGACAAGCTCAAATCCATTTCAAGGGGTTATGCCAGCTTCGATTATGAATTGATCGATTACCGCGAAGGTGATCTGGTAAAACTGGATATCAAGTTGAACGGTGAGCAGGTGGATGCCTTCTCCGCCCTGATCCATAGGGATAAAGCCTATGATTTCGGCAGCAGGCTGTGTCAGAAGCTGAAGGATCTGCTTCCGCGTCAACAGTTCGTTATCGCCATTCAGGCTGCTATCGGCGCTAAGATCATTGCCCGTGAAACGATCAGTGCCATGCGCAAGGATGTGACCGCTAAATGTTACGGCGGTGATATCTCGCGTAAGCGCAAGCTGCTGGAGAAGCAGAAAAAAGGTAAAAAACGCATGCGTCAGATAGGTACGGTGGAAGTTCCGCAGGAAGCCTTCCTTGCCGTATTGAAATTAAACGATTAAGCATCACCTGTATTTCTTCAGGTGTAATCAACCAGCATTCAGTGAATACGATGCCCTTGCTACTGGACGGAAAGAAATTATCAGCTGAGATCCAGCAGGAGATCAGGGTGGGGATCAATGCGATCAGGGAGCGCGGCGGCAAAATACCACATCTGGCTGCAGTGCTGGTGGGCAATGACGGAGCCAGCACCACATATGTGAACAGCAAGATCCGTTCATGCGCTGCAGTGGGCATGCAAAGCACATTCATCCATCTGGATGCCACCACTACGGAGGCTGAACTCCTTCGGGTAGTGGAAGACCTGAACACCAATCCTGACGTGGATGGTTTCATTGTGCAACTCCCGCTTCCCAAACACATCAATGAAACGCGCGTTGTGGAGGCCATTTCTCCCGATAAGGATGTTGACGGATTTCACCCGGTGAACCTCGGCCGCATGCAATTGGGACTCCCGGCATTTATTTCGGCCACACCGGCCGGGATCATGACCATGCTGAAACGATATCACATCGACACAGCAGGCAAACATTGCGTGGTGATCGGCAGAAGCAACATCGTAGGAACACCAATGAGTATACTGTTGTCGCGCAATACCAACCCCGGTAACTGCACCGTTACGATCTGTCACAGCCGCACACAGGGATTAGCCGATATTTGCCGTACTGCCGATATCATCATCGCAGCATTGGGCAAACCGGAATTTGTGACGGCCGATATGGTAAAGGAAGGTGCCGTGGTGATCGATGTGGGCATTTCCAGAGTGCCTGCCGATAACGAAAAAGGGTATGCGATCAAGGGAGATGTACATTTTGACTCTGTGGCCCCCAAATGCAGCGCGATATCACCCGTACCGGGTGGTGTGGGATTAATGACGGTGGTATCCCTGCTCATGAATACTATGCAGGCCGCTGCCCATAATAAAGGATGATCCCCGGTCTCGCATCGGCATTATCCGCATAGAAAATACACTCACTGAACATGTATCAAAACCACGCTGCATAAGTTATGACGTATCCGATGATGGAACAGTTTTATACGATCCAGGGTGAGGGTGCTCATCAGGGAAAAGCGGCGTACTTTATCCGACTTGCCGGTTGTGATGTGGGTTGTGTTTGGTGTGATGTAAAAGAGAGTTGGGATGCCGACAAATATCCCCGGCTGACTTCAGACATGCTGGTGGCTGAAGCGTTGAAATACCCTGCACGTATTGCGGTGATCACGGGTGGTGAGCCGCTGATGCATGATCTTACGGAACTTACGCAGGCGTTGCAGGCTGCCGGCTTCGCTACACATTTGGAAACCAGCGGTGCCTGGCCCCTGAGCGGCACGTGGGATTGGATCACGTTTTCACCTAAAAAATTCAAAGCCCCCCTACCCGATGTCGCTCATGCCGCGCTTGAACTTAAGGTGGTGGTATATCATTCCTCTGACCTTGCCTGGGCAGAGCAGCATGCAACGAACGTAAATGCTGGTTGTCGCCTTTACCTTCAACCGGAATGGAGTAAACGAGAGCAGATGATGCCTTTGATCGTTGATCACGTGAAGGAGAATCCGCGGTGGGTGATCAGTTTGCAAACACATAAATACCTGCAAATTCCATAAAAAAAAGGCTGCCTGTTCAGGCAGCCTTTTTTTTTAAGTAGGATCGATCATTCGGTGATCATAACCTGATAGTTCAGCACTGATCCTGCTGAAGCAACAGATACCTGATATACACCTGCTGCAGGATTGATCAGAGATACCGGGTAGGTAAATCCATCTACATCCACAGCAATATTTGAATTGAACACGATCTGTCCCATAGCATTGGTAATCTGAAGTGTTACTTCCTGACCGGCAAAGCCATTCAGAGCAATGTCAAATACACCGCTGTTCGGGTTGGGGAATACTGCCACCTGTGTAGAAGCATCCTCAGCCAAACGGGCCGGTGTGCTGAAGAAATAGTTTTCAGACAACACAGATTTTTCACCCAGGGCAACGCAGATTGAACGCACATGGAATGCGTAGTCAGTGCCGGGGGTAAGACCGGTTACAGTCCAATCGGTAGCGCCGCCCAGTACTTTCTTCTTCAGAACGAGCACCTCATCTGTAGTATAAACTGACAGGTGGTAACCGCCTGAGTTATCAGAAGCATCCCATGACAGATGTGCTGAAGTGCCGGTGATGGCATCAGCCATTAAACCTGTAGGTGCAGGACATTCAACAACTACCGGAGCGCATACACCAAGGTATTCCATGATATTGGCGCGGAGGTTAGCAGCGTTTGTTGCAGGGCTGTGGAAGTTGTTGGTGGTCATACCGCCAAACATTACCCAACCTGAACCCCAAGCTTTTTCAGCCAGCACGATATTGGATGGTGCAAAGGCATCAGCCATTACGTTGGTAAGACCGGTACCTGTAATACGGGCATGGCCAAAGCTGGATCCGCTGAAGCTGGTTCCGCATGGCAGGTATGGTCCGTTAAAGATCGGATGACCGGCATCAACGGCATTGGCTGTTCCTGTATAATAGGCATATACCAATGAAGTTCCACCAAAGCCAAAGCTCATACCGTCACCTTCGTTAGGTGCAGAGTTCAGCAGGAGTTTACCACCTGCGCTTACCCAAGCCTCGATAGCACCAATATTGGTAGCGAGGAATGTTTCAAGCTCGTTGGCATGAGAATCTGAACCATCCATGAATACAAAGCAGGAAGTAGGTCCGAATACTTCAGCAACGTTCACGGTTTCAAAGAATCCGCGGAACCAGTCAGTACCTTCTGCACCGAAAGCAGTGTTCATGGCTGTAGTGTTGCTGGTAGTGAACCAGGGTTCGCCGCCGGTTGAGTTGCTATACAAGTACCATACATCAGTTCCGGCACCCGGAACAAGGTTACAAACCTCTTCTGTATGGGAGTCATTGGCAGGATCTTCGTCACCGGCCAATGAAGTCCAGGCTGTGATATTGTAGCATCCATCAGCACTGAAATCCCATCCTTCCGGAGCTGTCCAGGAAGCTGAAGTGAACGGAGCGAGTGTACCGGGGAAAACTCCGGCAGTGATCAAACCGCCGTCTACCTGATAAGAAACGGTAAATCCGGAAGCCGGTTCAGAACCATAGTTGAATACTGTAACGGTTACATCTTCCACACCAAGGTCAACTGCAGAGGTAGGTGCGGTGATATCGGTAACACCAACGTCAAACATGGCACCACCAAGGATGTTCACTGTATAATCCTCTGCTTCACCATAGGTAGCAGAAGCACAGGGATCAAGAGGAGTAGCAAGTCCTGACGGATAAATGCACCTTACACGCATGCGTGTTGGGCCTGCAGGAATACCGCCAGGCACTGTAAAGGTGAAAGATCCTGTAGCACCAGCACTCAAACTCAGGTTGCCCAGCACTTCCGTGGTCTCGAATACGTTATTCTGGTTGTAATCGATCCACGCAGTGTAAGTCTGCGACCAACTGGGGTTGTTGTTGCAGGTCATGGTGTAAGACAATCCAATTTCCAGATCAGTGGACAGGAAAGTATAATTGGAGTAACCTGTTCCGGTGATGGCTCCTCCGGTTCCAACGTTATTAATGGTATTAACGGTAACACCGTTAATATAATCTCCCTCTGCAGTACCAGTAGTGTAGGTTGGCGTGCAATACTGCGCATGCGCAGCGCTGCCGATAAGGAATGCACCGGCGAGCATGGTGTACGTTCGTAAAGATCTAAGCATGTTTCTCATAATGTGAATTTTTAGGGTGAAATTTTTTGGGTGATATAAAAATAGATTACCACAAGTTACGCATCCGATAGCAGGAATCAATGACATTTCCACGAATTCTGTAAATGACATGAGTTAATTGCTTACCTGAGACCCTAATTATGATATATACCATTGATTTTCTGTCATTTATATGATATAAAACACAACCATATGATCGGGCCGGTTCAAAAAAAAACTTCGTACATTGATCATTTATGGAGCACTGCACATAGGTCAACAACACATTGACGTTCATCAGCTCGATCCGAGATAGGTCGGCAGGTATCTTACACTGATCGAGCTCATGCTGATACTGAGCACCCGGCTGTGCGTATCTGTTGAATCTATACCATAAGGCCAAACGCCTCGAAACCAGAGCGGGTATAGTTTGCCTCTTTCCATGTCCAGGGTAAACAGTCAAATAGAAGGGTTCGGATTTAGCTTGGCAATACCATTGCTCAATTCGCCGTTGAAGCCAAGAGTTGTCGAGTATACCCAATTTGTCGGATCTGAGATCACGTGCGCAACGTAGCAAACAGTGTTGATACGGAAAGTATAGGAGGTGTGCGGATCCAGTTTATCGGTTAGTGCAAATTCAGCAGTAGCTTCACCATGATTAGTGTTACGCCCGGTAAATAATCACAGAACAGTGTCGGGCAAGCGGTTGTTGCATTGCATCCGTCATTATCACCTAAAGTGTAGGCCTGACCATGGTGTCCACTAGGATCGCTTCTGTCGACAGCAGGCACAGCAAAGCAGGTAAAACATTTCGCAAAGAATGGAATTGAAAGAAAAATTGAAAGTTCAAAGTAGAAAATTTACCGGGGTAGCGTTGTGAGGTATCCTTCTTTGTGCAGGGATTGAACAGAAATC
>DAIMYJ010000011.1:28021-47931 GCA_036734545.1 Chitinophagales bacterium | reverse complement strand
GTACTGATCCCCGACCTTCCGGGTGTTGGTGCTAGCTCAGTTTGTGTCGGGCAATATCGTATGACCGATCTGAAGCCGGGCACGTACTCGGTAGTGGTCAGCTATGTTTCGTTTGAAACCAAAACGATACCCGGTGTCGTGGTCAATGCCGGCCAGGTGACCCAGCTGGACATTGCGCTGAGCACGGAGCTGAAAAGCATTTTCGGCGACTCTCTGGTCATTGAAGTAAAGGCACGTCCGCGTGCCGAGAACCTGAATACGGTTTTGACCTTCCAGAAGAATAACATCGCTCCGGCAGAAGTGATGTCGCGCGATATCATTATTCGCACGCCCGACCGCAATACCGGAGAGGTTTTGCGCAGGATGAGCGGTACCACCATCACGGATGGTCGTTTTGCGGTGATCCGCGGTCTGAGCGACCGTTATAACATTGCGCTGGTGAACGGCAACATTCTGCCGAGTACTGAACCCGACCGCAAGAGTTTTGCTTTTGACCTGTTCCCGTCAGCAATGCTCGACAACCTGATCGTGATCAAGGCCGCGCAACCGAACCTCCCCGGAGATTTCGCCGGTGGTATCATCATGCTGAATACCCGGGATATTCCGGATGAGAACTTTTTGAATATTTCTGTTGGCGGTGGCTACAACTCCATTTCCACCTTTCAGGAAAATTATTCTTATACCGGGGGAGATCTCGACTGGTTAGGTATCGATGATGGCACACGACAGTTGCCTGCCGCTTTCCCAACATCACAGGACAAATTTGATGATCTGACACTGACCGAAAAGGCCGAATTGGGAAAATCCTTCGCGCCATGGGGTGCTTTCAGCAACCCGTCGACTCCGATCGATCAGAATTATCAGATCTCCGGCGGCCTGGTTTCCAAGGTGGGCAAGGCAGGTGAATTCGGCCTTATCGGAGCGCTGAACTACAGTAATTCCCATGTGAACAGCATCATCATCCGCAATGATTTTGATAACCTGGTAGACTCCCTCCTGGCGTATGAAGATCAGCAGTATCGTAATAATGTGAACTGGGGCGGCTTGCTGAACCTTTCCTATAAGCTGAACGATAATAACAAGTTCACTTTCAAGAATGCCTATAATATCACTTCAGCCGATATCACGACATTGCGCACCGGGTTCAATTATCCGCGCGCGCAGTTCGTTCAGAACGAATATTATGATTTCAGCTCCAATCGCCTGTTCAGCACTCAGGTAGGCGGCGAGCATTACCTGCCGCTTTCGCAGATCAAATTGAAATGGACCGGTGGCTACAATGCACTGGTGCGCGATCAGCCGAACTTCCGCACGGTGAATTACGCATTGAATTACTTCCCGGCCTTTGACGGCGACACCTTGTATAATATGTCGCCCTCACCGTTCGCCTCGCCCGACAACCTGGGTATTTTCTACTCTTACATGGACGAGCAAACACGCACAGCGTCGCTGGACATCACTTATCCCTTCATGATCGGGGATGTGAAGCAATCCTTTGGGATAGGCGGTATGTATATAGGTAAAACGCGCAGCTTTGACGCCCGGGTGATGGGTGTGGCTGCATCCAACGATATTTTCATGAATCCGGATTTCTTCAGCATCATTTCCACACCGGTGGAGGATCTGCTGGTACCGGAAAACTTCAGTGATTCCCTGTTTTATATCGACGAGATCACCAACCCTTCAGATGCATATACGGCCACGCAACAGAACAGAGCGGCGTATGCCATGCTGGATAACAAGATCGGCCGCAACCTCCGGGTGGTATGGGGAGCACGTGCAGAATTTTTCGTTCAAACACTTTCCTCTTTTGCTTACGGAGCCAGCACCACACCTGAACCGGTGGATGTGAATACACAGGAGACCGACAGCGTTGGCTTGCCCTTTGACCTGCTGCCTTCCGTGAACATCACCTATAGCCTGAATGAAAAGACCAACATCCGTTTGAGCGGTTATAAAACAGTGGCTCGTCCTGAGTTGCGTGAATTGGCGCCCTTCGGGTTTTATGATATCGAGACCAACTCCAGCATTACCGGAAATCCTTCGCTGCTGGCTACCAACATCTATAATGCGGATGCCAAAGTGGAGCACTTCTTTGGTGCCGGTCAGATCGTTTCGGCGGGGGTGTTCTATAAGCATTTTGTAAATCCCATTGGTTCGCGTTTCTTCTTCGGCACCGTCCGCGAGTTGAAGCCGATCAATGATTCCATTGCCACCGTTTTTGGCGGAGAGATGGAATTGCGCAAAAACCTTGGCTTCCTGGCGCGCGACCGCAAGTGGCTGGAGCAGCTGACCTTTAACACCAACCTGGCGTTGCTGAATTCCCGCACCGTATTGCACGTGGCCGATACTGCCATCGCCGGCGCATCAGAGCGCGACCTGCAGGGGCAGTCGGATTATGTGGTGAATGTGGGCCTGACTTATATCAACGCCGAAAAGGGATATTCCTGCACAGTGTTATATAATCAGATCGGCCGCCGCATCTCTGAATACGGCAATGCGCAGTATCTGGACATTTACGAGCAGCCCCGTCCTGTGGTGGATGCTCAGTTATCGGTGCCATTCGCCAAATCCAAAGGAACAGTGCGCCTGAATATCTCCGACATGCTCAATACTGATATGATCTTCTATCAGGATGTGGATGCCGACGGTAGCTATGATGAGAATGCTGACAATACCATTCGTCGAATCGAGATGGGTACGCGTGTGAGTCTGTCCGTGAACTATAGATTCTAAAATTTAAATATACTGTTATGACTAAACTGCACTTTGTTTTATTAACTGTTATCAGCCTCACCTTTGGAGCGCTGCAGGCACAGTTGCCTACCACTGTATTGACCGGTGAGATCTCCGGTATCACCCGCAACCTGGTGAACGATACCGTCTACATCCTGAACGGATTTGTATATGTGGAAGACGGCGCCACACTGAATATTGAAGCCGGCACGATCATTCGCGGTGATAAAGATTCCAAAGGAACACTCATTGTAACACGCGGTTCCAAGATCAATGCCAATGGCACACCCGATCAGCCGATCGTATTCACCAGCAATCAGCCGGAAGGTTCGCGCACTTACGGTGACTGGGGCGGACTCATCATTCTGGGTAATGCGCCTATCAATATTCCCGGCGGCACTGCTGTGATAGAAGGTGGTGTTGATACTCCGGAGGGTGATGGTGTGTATGGCGGCGCTGATGCGAATGATAACTCAGGTGTACTGCGTTATGTTCGCGTGGAGTATCCCGGTATTGCCTTTACACCCGGTAATGAGATCAATGGTATCACTTTCGGTGGTGTGGGCAGTGGAACAGAGATCGATCATGTGATGGTAAGCCGCGCCGGCGATGACGCCTTCGAATGGTTCGGCGGAACGGTAAACGCAAGATACCTGATCGCACACAACACACTCGATGACGATCTGGATTGTGATTTTGGTTTTTCAGGTAATATTCAGTTCGTTGTAGTTAAACGTGACCCTTCTTTTGCTGACGTTTCCGGTTCAAACGGTTTTGAGACCGATAATGACGCTACAGGAACGACCAATTCACCGCAAACCAATCCTACCTTCAGCAATGTGACCATCGTAGGCCCTATTCAAACAGCCGGTGATGTGATCAACGTGAACTATAAGCGTGGGGCGCATATCCGCAGGAACGCTTCTACGGATATTTTCAATTCTGTGATCATGGGTTATCCCAGCGGTATCATGATCGATGGTGCACTGTGTGAAGCCAGCGCTCTGGCTGCCACACTCAAGGTGCAGAATACCATCATTGCCGGACATAATAATGATTTTGAGGTTGCAGCAGGTAGTTCCTTCGATGCTAATGCATGGTTCACTACTGGAGCTTATGGCAACTCCATACTGGAAACTACGGCTGAAGTGATGCTGACAGATGCTTATAATGTTACTTCTCCCAACTTCCTTCCCATGGCAGGTTCACCACTGCTGGCAGGCGCTTCTTTCGATGCTGCTGAGCTGGATGGTCTTACTGAAGTGAATTATCGTGGTGCTTTCGGAGATCTCGACTGGACCAGCTGCTGGGCGAACTGGGATCCGCAAAACACCAACTATGGTGAGGTGCCCGGAACCATCGCACCGGCGATAGCCGCATTCTCATTCACCAACAGTGATCTTACCGTGACCTTTGAGAATAGCTCTTCCAATGCAGTAAGCTATATCTGGGATTTTGGTGACGAAACCTCCACTGACGATGTAAGCACTGAGGCTGAGCCTTCGTATACGTATCCTGCTTTAGGTACTTATACCGTTACCCTCACCGCGACCGGCACCTGTGCTGATCAGAACACGGTTACGGGTTCTGTAGATCTTTCCGTAGGTGTGAACAACATCAACCAGGTCATCAGCACTATCGTATTCCCGAATCCTGCATCAACAGCGGTGAACGTGCGTATCCAGACCGCTGCCGCTTTTGAAGCATCCGTATCCATCCTCGATCTGCAGGGCAGGGTAGTGGCCAATGCTGCTCCCACCATGCTGCAGGCAGGTGTAAATACTCTTTCACTGTCTACAGAACAACTTACCGATGGCATGTATATGATCCATATTCGTCGCGATGGCGAAACCATGGCCATGCCATTGATCATAGCCAATTGATTATTTTCGTTGCAAACAAAAGGGGGGCTGCCGAAAGGTGGTCTTCCTTTTTTTATTGTACAGCTTTTACAGAGCGCAATTCGCCCAGAAAGGCGATCGCCAATCGCTTCATTTCCTCACGACAAGCGCGCCATGCAGCTTTATCATCTGATCCCGGGAGAGCAACCCGGTAATAGCGATGTGTGGAAGCCGCGCGCGATTCCGGTGTGGTGCAGTCATTGAGCTCCACACTGACATCGAAATGCTGCAAAACTGCTGCGGCAGAGCCATGGAAGGCATGAATGCCATCCTCTTTTAGAATGGCCTGTACCGTAGCAGGGGTATTTCTGGCACCGGGGGTGAGGGTGATGGATAATTCCGGATCGCCAAAATGCTGCAGATATCCGCTGAACATCTCAGCCAGGCCGTTACCCGGATCGCTGGAAATGACAATGTGACGAATATTTTTTGCAGTTAAAGACATTAAATTAACTTTGATTTAAGATGTTTTGCTGGTGTTGTCAGTAAAGTTACTGTAGTATAACTATTTTGCAAATTTCATCTCAACTTTATCTGAACGCGTATGGAATGGCGGACAACTTTTCAAACTGAGCCTGTGGCCGAACAGATCACATTGGCTGACAGGATATTATTATTGGGGAGTTGTTTCACAGAACATATCGGTGATCTGCTTGCACAGTATCGCTTTTCTGCAGTGATCAATCCTTCCGGTATCCTATTCCATCCTTTGGCGATCGCCCGCAGTATGGAGATGGGTATGGATATGCAGGTGCCTGCACCGGAAACGTTTTTCACCTCCGCCGGCTCCTACCGGCATTTTGACTTTCACAGCAGCCTGTCACATCCGGAACTTCCGGTGGCCGTGCAGCAGGTGAGAGAAGCGGTGGTGCAAATGCACCATGGTTTGCAACAGGCCACGCATATCATTATATCTTTCGGCACCGCGATCGTTTATGAGGATGTGCGCACAGGCATGCCGGTGGCTAATAATCATAAATTACCTGCTGATCGCTTTCGCAAAAGAATGTTGAATGCAGAGGAGATCGTTCAGCGATGGATGCGGCTAATGGATAGTGTTGAGGCCACACGATCAGTGCAATGGATATTTACCATTAGTCCGGTGAGACATGTGAAGGAAGGTGTGGTGCAGAATATGCACAGTAAATCCATTCTCATTGATGCCGTGCATCGACTCGCTGCACTGAGGCCGAGCGTGCATTATTTCCCAGCCTATGAA
Source organism: Chitinophagales bacterium (assembly GCA_036734545.1). Classification (GTDB taxonomy): domain Bacteria; phylum Bacteroidota; class Bacteroidia; order Chitinophagales; family BACL12; genus UBA7236. The sequence goes on along the minus strand of DAIMYJ010000011.1, from coordinate 42,075 downwards.
TTGATGATGGATGACCTCCGCGATTATCGTTTTTATGCGGAGGATATGCTGCATCCTTCACCGGCTGCCATTCAATACATCTGGGAGCGCTTTTGTGTGGATGCACTGACACAGGATGCACGCGCATGGATAGACAAGTGGAAGCCGGTGCTTCTGGCCTTACAGCATCGTCCGTTCTTCCCCGACTCACCGGAACATCAGGCGTTCATGCGGTCCAGATATGCGGTCGTGTCTGCTTTGCAAAAGGACTATCCGCAATTGGACCTGCGCTCAGCGCTGGAGCATTTTTCCTGAATTCTTATTCGTCTTCGGCATCGGCGCCTGCATCTTCAAGCAGATTGTCGGGCATCGTTTTTTTGGCATTGATACCCAGCTTGCGCATTTTTTCTACCTGTCCGATCAGGTTGCCCTGTCCGTCGCGCAATTGCTTCATCGCATCCTCATAACTGCGCTGTGAACGTTGCAGGTGGTCGCCGATGGCCTGCAGCTTTTCCACGAAGCCTACGAATTTATCATAGAGCGCACCACCGCGCTCGGCGATCTTCATGGCGTTCTTGTTCTGATCATCTTTCTTCCACAGTTCTGCCACCAGTTTTACCGCGGCAATGAGATTGGTGGGGGAGATGAGTAATATGCGTTTCTTGTAAGCATAATTCCACAGGTCCCTGTCTTTTTGCATGGCCACCAGATACGCGGGTTCTATGGGCACGAACATCATCACAAAATCCAGCGTGTTCACGTAATCCTGATAGTTCTTTTTACTGAGCGTATCGATGTGCCGGTACAGTGCGTCAACGTGCTCCTGCAGCGCTGTTGCCTGTGCCACTTCATCTTCTGCCGAGCTGAAGCGCTCATAGGCACTCAGCGATACCTTGCTGTCGATCACCACCTGGCGCTTGTCGGGGTAAGTGATGATAAAGTCGGGCTGCATCTTATTGCCCTCTTCGTTGAACAGGGTGTTGCCCGCAGAATCGCGCAGGAATTCCTGTTTCACATATTCACGGCCTTCCGTTAGTCCGCTCTGCTGCAATATATTTTCCAGTATCATCTCACCCCAGTCGCCCTGTGTCTTGCGCTGGCCTTTTAAGGCTTTGGTGAGATTATTGGCCTCATCGCTGATGCGCTGATTCAGTTGCACCAGGTCTTTGATCTTTTCTTCCAGTGAGAAGCGCTGTCTGTTTTCCTTTTCGTAAGTCTCCTCCACTTTTTTCCTGAATTCCTTCAGGTCCTGATTCAGCGGGTCGAGGATCAAACGAATGTTCTTTTGATTTTCATCCGTGAACCGCTTGCTCTTGTCTTCCAGTATTTCGTTGGCGAGCACTTTGAATTCGGCGGTATACTTTGCACCGAGCTCGTCTATCTCTTTGCGTATACTTTCATTCCTTTGTTTCAGCACTTCATTGTCGCTGCGCATGTTGCCGAGTTGCAGTTTCAACTGATCGATCTCTGCGATCTGACGTTCGTTCAGCCCTTTGATCTCGGCCAGCTGATTTTCGAGTGTTGTCAATGCCGTTGTGGCAGAAGCGAGTCGCATGCCGGACTGTTCCTTCTCCTGCTGCATGCTGCGCACTTCATCCCGCAGGGCATTCAGGGTTGCCTGCATTTCATTGTTGCGTTCCTGCAGGTTGCGTGTTTGATTTTCGGCCTGAAGCAGGGCTGTTTTCGCTGTATCCAGTTCGTTGCGGGAAACGAGGTTCTTTTCGGCGGACAGTTTGCGGATGATCCATCCGATGGCCGCTCCAATGGCCAGCCCTATGACGACATATATTCCTTCCATGATACGTGGGGTTGAAGTTACTAAGATAATAGGCAGATGCCCGGAAACAACAAAGGCAACTTTGCAGTTGCCTGTTTGTAGCGTGGGGGAGGGTCGAACTCCCGACCTCAGCATTATGAGTGCTGCGCTCTAGCCAGCTGAGCTACCACGCCGCTTTTCCCCGTTGAGCGGGGCAGCAAAGGTAAGTATTTTCCCTGTTTTATGAAAATATCCGTGGTATCAATTCACCGGGATGTCCTTTAATGCACAGGCTTCGCCGGCGCGGATGCCTTTGTCGGTCATGATCAGGTCGCAGGTCTCCGCTTCAGCATCGTGCTCAAAGAAGAGCCGGTATTTCTTATCGTAGGCTTCTTTCAGAAAGGCCTCTTTCTCTTTGATGGTCACCAGCGGACGCACATCGTAACCCATTACATAGGGCAGGGGAATGTGGGCTCTGCTGGGCAGCAGATCGGCCATGTAAACGATCTTCGTTCCGCGGTAGTCGATCACGGGCAGCATCATCGCTTCTGTATGGCCGTAGGTCCAGATGGTGCTGAAGCCGGGGAACAGGTCTTCATTTTCTTCGATGAAGTGCAATACGCCGTGTTTTTGCAGCGGTTCGTAATTCTCCTTCAGGAAGGATGCTTTTTCCCGTGCATTGGGATTATTGGCCCATTGCCAGTGCTTTTCATTGGTCCAGTATCGCGCGTTCTCGAATGCCGGTACCGGTTTGCCTTTGGCATTGCGCTGAACGGCGCCACCGCAATGATCGAAGTGGAGGTGTGTCAGGAATACATCCGTAATATCTGCCGGGGTGATACCGTGTGTGTGCAGCGAGGCTTCCAGACTATATGGACCATGCGGTTCATAGTGCGAGAAGAATTTGGCATCCTGTTTATTCCCCATGCCGCAATCGATGAGCACGGTGCGTCCTCCGCCCACTACCACCAGACAGCGCATGGCCCAGGTGCACAGATTATTTTCATCGGCAGGCACCAGGTTATTCCAGATCTTTTTCGGCACCACACCGAACATGGCCCCGCCGTCGAGCTTGAACAGCCCTGCATGAATGGGATACAATTGCATGGAACGAAAGTAAGGTATTTTAAAAAAATACGCTCAGATGAGACGGGTGCGGATGGCTGCCATGCGCAAGGCCGTGATGGCAGCTTCCTCTCCTTTGTTGCCGTATTTCCCGCCGGCGCGGTCGGCAGCCTGCTGCAGATCATTCGTGGTGAGCACGCCAAATATCACGGGTGTGGAATAATCCAGGCTCACCTGCATAGTGCCGTTGGCCACGGCACCGGCGATATGCCTGTCGTGCTCGGTCTCTCCTTTGATGATGCAGCCGAGGCAGATCACCGCATCGAGCTCCTGCGATTCAAGCAGCAGCTGAGCAGCCTGCGGCAATTCAAAACTGCCCGGAACATACAGTGTGATGATATGCTCTGCCGGCGTCTGGTATTTGGTCAGGATATGATAGCAGCCCTGATACAGCTTTTCAGTGATCTCGGTATTCCACTCGGCGACCACGATCCCGATGCGGAATTGTTCACCGGAAGGGATGGAAGCCTCCTGATGCGTACCCAGATGCTGATGCCCGGATGCCATTATTCAGTTACGCCAAGTTTACTTTCTGCGTAGGTGATGTCAACATCAATGTTGGCGCCTTCCTGAGAAAGCGGATAGAGTTGCTTGATCTTGCGATACATTTCCAGCGCGCCCTTCATGTCGTTTTGCTCAGCCATCAGGTCGCCTGCGAATTTGTAATAAGCAGGGCTCTGCAGATTGTTGTCGGCTTCCTCGCCGGCCTTCTTGTATAAATCGATGGCCTTCTTGAAATCCTGTTTATCGGCATAAGCATGTCCCAGCAGCACATAAGCCTGACCTGCGATCTCGGGTGTAGTGGGTTTGAAGTCTTCGAGGTGCTTGATGGCATTGTCGAGTTCGCTCTTACGCATGTAGCAAACACCGGCATAATAATGAGCCATATTGCCTGAAGGGGTATTGCCGTATTGCTCGGCCACCTGCAGGAATCCGGCGATGGCGCCGTCGCCGTTCAACGCGAGGTCGAACGAATCCTGGGCGAAATACGCCTGCGCACCGGCAATGGAATTTTGTGCAGAGGTAACACGAGGTTCCATATACAATTTCTTGTATCCGAAATAGCCACCGATACCAACGATCAGCACGCCGAGTCCAATGAGGATGGCGTTGCGGTTCTTGAGGAAAAAGTCTTCTACCGATTTATACGTACCCTGCTCTGCGGCTGCGGTTTCGTCTACGGGTTTGTTTATCTCTGCCATATGAATGGTTAATCTTTAATGAATGGGTAATCTGGTTGAACGTAAATATCCTCATACACGGCACTGTCCTCAGGCCATGGAGATTCTTCTGCAAAGCGCACGCAGGCATCGATCTCTTCCTCAATGCGGTTCTGGATGTCTTCCAGTTCCTTCTGAGTTGCGTATTTTTTATCGAGGATCTTCTGCATGGTAGTTTCCAGCGGATCGCGCATTTTGTATTCCTCCACTTCTTCCTTGGTGCGGTATTTCGCCGGGTCGCTCATGGAGTGGCCGCGGTAGCGGTAGGTGCGGATCTCGAGGAAGGTGGGGCCTTCGCCGTTGCGCGCTTTTTCCACGGCTTCGTAGATAGCGGCGTGCACGGTCTCAGGCTGCATGCCATCCACCGGATACGAAGGCATATCGTAAGCCAGTCCGATCTTATACATGTCGAGCTGGTTGGTGGTGCGTTCCAGTGAGGTACCCATGGCGTAGCCGTTGTTCTCACAAATGAACACCACCGGTATCTTCCACAGCATGGCCATGTTGAAGGTCTCATGCACAGCACCCTGCCTTACGGCGCCATCACCGAAATAACACAGACATACATTGCCGGTGCCTTTATACTGCTCGGCAAAACCGATACCGGCTCCCAGTGGGATCTGAGCGCCAACGATACCATGTCCGCCGAAGAAATAATGCTGCTTGCTGAAAAAGTGCATCGATCCGCCCTTGCCTTTGGAGCAGCCCGTCACCTTGCCGAACAACTCCGCCATGGCCGCATCGCAGGAAATGCCCTTGGCGATGGCCAGACCGTGGTCGCGGTAGGCGGTGATGATGGGGTCTTCCTGACGGATCGCGCTGATGGTTCCGGCTGCAACAGCTTCCTGGCCAATGTAGAGGTGGCAGAAGCCACGTATCTTTTGCTGACCATATAACTGCCCTGCCTTCTCCTCGAAGCGGCGCATCTTGTACATCAACTCGTACCAGTTGAGGTAGGTTTCTTTGGTTATCTTTGAGCGGTCCATTACGTGTGCCGAAAAATCGAAGGGCAAAGTTAAGAAAAGACGCCCACAATCAAAACCAGCCGTGTTCCTCCGCAGTATCCGACTTTTAGCGTATAAGAACTATGCTTCGGCCTCCACGGAGTTCCACCATACCTTCAACCTCATCAATGGCCGGAACGGCAGCGGCAAGACCAATCTGATCGACGCCATCCATTACCTCTGCCTGTGTAAAAGCTACTTTACCCGTGCCGACGCGCAGGTGATGCGGCATGGGGATAACTTTTTCCGTATCGACGGGGTGTTTGACGATGCGGGGCGGGGCGTGACCATCACCTGCACCTACCAGGGCGGCAAAAAGGAAGTGGCTAAGAACGGCGTACCGTATGAGCGGCTGGCCGACCATATAGGCCTTATTCCGGTGGCCATGATCGCACCCGACGACATCGCCATCATCAATGATGGCAGTGAAGAACGGCGTCGGTTCCTCGACAGCGCCATCGCCCAGGTGAACAGCGGCTATCTGCAGCGGCTGATCCGCTACAACCGTGTGCTTTCGCAACGCAATGCCATGCTGAAACAGGCGCTGGGCGGCGGTCGTGCCGATGATACCCTGCTGGGCATACTCAACCATCAACTGGCGGAAGACGGCAATGTGCTGTATCGGGAGCGGGCGGAATACCTGTCACGCTTCCGGCCGCTCCTGAAAGCCATCTATACCCGTTTGTCGGGGGGCGATGAGGAGGCGGAAATAGAATACCAGTCGCAACTGGAAGGTCACGACCACCTCCAATTGCTGCTGCGATCGGAGCGCGACGACCGCGGAGCAGGCAGAACCACCGTTGGCATACATAAGGATGACCTGCTCCTTTCGGTCAAGGGGTATCCTGTGCGCGACACAGGCAGCCAGGGGCAGATCAAGTCATTTTTGATCGCCCTCAAACTGGCACAGTGTAAGCTGATGGAGCAAACAGAAGGGAAGAACAGCATCCTGCTGCTCGATGATATTTTTGAAAAGCTGGATAAACAGCGTTTGGAGGTGTTGTTCACGATGTTACAGGAGGAGACCTTTGGCCAGATATTCATCACCGATGCCGATACCGAGCGCAGTAAAAAGTTTTGCGACAGCCATCTGGCCGATTACGGGCATTATTCCGTGGAAGACGCAGCCATTCAGTATATTTAAGAAATGAAAAAAGACAATCAGCAGAAGATCGGCGATGCGATCCGGCAGTTGTTCAGGAGTTACCATCTGGACGACAAGGTGGCCGAGGTGCGCATTCGGGAAATGTGGGAGCGGGTGATGGGAACACCGATCAAGCGATATACGGGTAATATGTATTTCCGGAACGGGGTGCTCACGATCTATATTGAATCTGCACCCCTGCGCCAGGACCTGCAGTTCACGGGTCAGACCATCATCGACCGCATCAATGAGGAGCTCGGCGAAAGGGTGGTGCGTGAGCTGGTGATACGCTGATCATTCGGGTGAACCAAGCCGCCTTTTTTTCATTATATATTTTGCTATGTGTATTTTCTGTGGGCATTATTTTACCGGAAAATGGCACAGCGAGGGCCAAAATGCAGTACATTAGCAGTCTAACCTACCAATAGCCTCAATTCTATGGAACTGGAACATCCCATTGTACAGCCCCTGACACAAGATTACAGTGCTTATACACCTGAACATTTCAAGGTTTGGGAGATCCTCTTCGACCGCCAGATGGCGCTCCTCAAAGACCGCGCGGCGGAGGTATTCATGCAGGGCATCGACCTGATCCACTTCAGTGCCGACCGCATCCCGAAATTTGATGAGTTCAATATTCGCCTCTCGACCCTTACCGGCTGGGAGGCTGTGGTGGTGCCCGGACTGATCGACAACAAGCCGTTCTTCGAACTGCTGAAAAATCGACGCTTCCCGGCTTCCACTTGGCTGCGCAGCATGGAGCAGTTGGATTATCTGGAAGAACCGGATATGTTCCACGATGTGTTTGCGCATCTGCCGTTGCTCACTAATAAAACTTACTGTGCCTATTTGTACGGATTGAGTAAGATCGCCCTGAGTTACATCGATAATCCGGTGGCGGTGGAATTGATCTCCCGTATTTACTGGTATACCGTTGAATTCGGATTGATCCGCGACAACGGGTTATTGCGCATCTATGGATCAGGCATCCTTTCTTCTCAGGGAGAAAGTATCTACTGCCTGAAATCCGGCATCCCATCCAAGCGTGTGGATTTCAATGTAGAGAAGATCCTGGACACACCTTACATCAAGGATAAGTTCCAGTCCATCTATTTTGTGATCGACAGCTGTCTGCAATTGTTTGAAAGCCTGCCCGATATCGAGCAGGGCATCATCCGCAGGCTGGAGCATCCGGAACTCTTTGTTAAGGGCTGATCGCATTATCGTATAAGGAATGCACGTGCAGTACGTCCTGAACGGCTGTTGAATTCCCGTATCTTTATCGCCTATGTTATTCGATGCACCGCCATTGGCTGAACGCATGCGTCCGCGCACGCTGTCGGAGTATATCGGGCAGCAGCATTTAGTGGGCGAAGGGCAGGTATTGCGCAAAATGGCGGAGTCGGGGCGACTGGTATCCATGATCCTATGGGGGCCGCCCGGCGTAGGGAAGACCACGCTCGCCAACATCCTGGCGCAGTCGGCAAATCTGCCGTTCTTTTCGCTGAGTGCAGTTTCTGCCGGCGTGAAGGATGTAAAAGAGGTGATCGAGAAAGCTCAGCGCAGCGGCAAGATTGTTTTATTCATCGATGAGATCCACCGCTTCAACAAAGCGCAGCAGGATTCTTTATTAGGCGCTGTCGAAAAGGGCCTCATCCTCCTGATCGGTGCCACGACTGAAAATCCCTCTTTTGAGGTAATTAACGCCTTGCTATCAAGATGCCAGGTATATGTGTTACAGGAATTATCGAAAGAAGACCTGTCGCAACTGGTGCAGCGCACCGTTACCACCGATACCGAAATTTCGAAACGGAAATACATCATCAAAGAAGATCATGCACTGCTGAAGTTAAGCGGCGGCGATGCGCGGAAATTGCTCAACATCATCGAGCTTATCGATGAGACCGTGCAGAGTAGTAAAGTGGAGATCACCGACAAACTTGTTACTGAGATCGTGCAGACGAGAACGGCGATGTATGACAAGAACGGTGAACAACATTACGACCTCATTTCCGCCTTCATCAAAAGTATCCGCGGCAGTGATCCTAATGCGGCTTTATATTATATGGTGCGCATGATCGATGGGGGAGAGGACCCCAAATTCATCGCGCGGCGCATGCTCATTCTCGCCAGTGAAGACATCGGCAATGCCAATCCGAATGCGCTGTTGCTGGCTACGGCCACATTCCAGTCGGTGACCATGCTCGGTTATCCGGAATGCAGTATACCGCTATCACAGACTGCGATCTATCTGGCCACTTCACCAAAAAGCAATGCATCTTACGTGGCCTTGCAAAATGCCTATCGCGTGGTGCGCGAGACCGGTGATCTGCCGGTGCCGCTGGCCATCCGCAATGCGCCCACCAAGCTGATGAAGGAACTGAATTACGGCAAGGAGTATCAGTACGCACATGACTATGAAAAGAATTTCATCGCCATGGAATTCATGCCTGAATCCATCGCCGGCACACGTCTGTTCGAACCCGGCAACAATGCCCGAGAGCAGGAGATACGCAGATTCCTGCAGGAGCGGTGGAAACAAAAATATGGGTATTAAAAACTCCGCTACGGCAAACGATCAGGATTGTTTAATGATCTTGGCAGTCTGCCTTTCGTTTCCATTTTGCAGGATGACCATATATATGCCATCCGGGATGTGCGAGGCATCGATGGTGATCACTGATCGCATACCGCCATCCAGCAGTTCGCTATAGATCTCCCGGCCACTGAGGTCGACAATCTGCAGGGTAGTTGCGTCGGTCAATGCACCGGGTATCTGCACGGTGATCTCTTGCACAAAAGGATTGGGCGTTACTGTAAGTGCCTCTGTTTCATCAGGAACTGATCCCGCATATCGACCGGTACCGCAGGATGCCCATTTGGGACCGTCGTTGTACCAGATGGATGCGACAGGATCTGTTTCGAGGAAGGTGCGCAGCATATCGGCTTCCTTGTATTGGAACTCTTCCTTCAAATGAAAACCGCCACCGGTGGCATCGCTGCGGAATTCGTCGCATGTCCATGTGAGGCCGTCAGAACGTTCGTTGGAACCATCGGCCCAGAAATAAGGGCCCCAGGTAACATACGGCACCTTGCGGTCGGCACCTTCAAAATCCAGATCCGGATCGCCATCTATCTGCATGTTAATGAGTTCGCGAATGGCCAGATTGCCCCAATAGCCCTTCGGTTCGGCCATGGCATCGTAACGCTCGTGGGCAGGATCGGTATAGCCGGTGTAATGCATACCGGAAATGAACACCTGACGGAGGTTCGGCATCTGATCGAGCATTTCGGCGAGTATCAGTTTGTATTGTCCGGTCACATACGTGACATACGTTTCAACATTATTGGTCGTGGCCTCGGATTGATACATCATCCAAGCGATCTGCACCTGGTCAGGATCGATACTTTTTTCCTCCAGCCGATCGCGGAATTTATCCCAGTAATTCTCTTCCGGATCTAAAATGTCGCCCAGATCTTTTCCGCCAATAAATACCGAACGCACATCGAGACATGGGTTCACGCCTGCCCAATCTGATTCTATCATCGTACTGCGGTAAGTATTAAAAGCATCGGAAGCCGTGGAGGCGCCCATGCCGATCATCATGATGGTGCCGTTCTCGTTGTCGATGGCACCGGTATCATTGCGTCGTCTGAGGTTATTGCTGATCTTGATCCCTTTGTCGAGATGGGTCTCCGGCGCCTCGTTGTTGCCGGCTTTGAATAATCCGCCGGTATACCCTGCATAGGTATCGGTGCCAAGGTCGTTAAGTGGGATCTTTCCGGTGGAGTCGTTGCCGCAGTCGAGCGGGAACATCTCTTCCTGAACCTCCTCGTAAATGACCCCCTCATCCGGGTCAGCTTCAGGAAACTGTATCAGTACTTGTGCGCTGGTGTTCAGGGCCAGGCATACCATGCCCAGTCCCAGTAATGTGTGTGTGTGCATTTTCTCTGAGTTTCACCAAATATACAGAGGAATGCAGCATTAAGTCAACCCCTTCGAAAGGGATATTACAAATAATTTACATTTCCCACTTACCGCAGCAAAAGGCCTTTTCATTGGCAGTGCGCCTTTGAAGCTTACATGTGCACGAATAGTCCTTCCCATAATTGCCAACCTGCGATGGTGCGGATCAGGTAGAAGCCGGCGGGCAGCTGCATCGACAATTCTGCAGTTATGCCGCTATCCGGCGGGAGCACCGCTGTATACACACGGTTGCCCCTGGTGTCGTACACCTCTACCAGCAACTCAGCCATGGGCTCCTCAGGGAACATAAGCGTGAACCTGTCGGAGGAGACGGGGTTGGGGTAAATGAGCAGGCTGTTCTTTTGTCTGGGCTGCTGTCCCTCGGCGAGGTATTCGTCCGGACAGGCCGACCACAGGTCGCCCATGTTATGCCAGAGGCTTGCTACGGGGTCTGTGGTGAAGAAGTCCCAGAGTATCTGTGCTTCAACACCGAGTGCATAGGCGGAGTCGACCAGGTGGAAGCCACCGCCGGTCTCGTCGGTGCGGTATTGGTCGCAGGTCCAGTTGAGGCCGTCTGTTTTCCGCGGATTCTTGCCATCGGCCCAGAAATAGGGTCCCCAGCACATCCAGGCGGCCTGCGGGCGCAAACCGGAGTATTTGAGTGCCGGGTCGCCGTTGATCTGTTTTTGGATGAGGTCTTTCACCACCAGGCCGTTCCAGTAGGTTCTGGGCTCATGGAGGGCATCGTAGCGGATATGCGTGGGATCGATATAGCCACCATAGTGCATGGTGGAGATATATACCTGCTTCAGATTCGGGAAGGTGTCTTTCAGGATCTGCATCAGGCTGATATATTTAGCCATCACGGAAGCATAGTAATCGGCGAACACGGAGGTGGTGTCGAAGTCGCTATTCTGCATCAGCCAGACCAGCTGCACCTGTGCATAGGCATCGCCGCGGTCCTCCATACGCTGACGAATGTTACGCCAGTAGGTGGGGTCGCTGAGATCCACCATGGTGGTGAGGTCCTTGCCACCGGCGAACATGCCTTTGAGGGCAAGACAGTTATTCACGCCTTCCCATTCGTACCAGTGGAGGGAGTCGAGATAGGCATTATAGGCATTGGAAGCCACAGAAGCGCCCATGCCCAGAATGATGATCTCACCGTTGAGGTAGTCGATATTTCCGGCTGTATCCAGCGGTTTCAGGGACTTGGAGATGTTGATACCATTCTTTTTATGTTTGCCGGTGAGGTAGTTCAGTCCGTTGGGATAGAGACCTCCCTGCACATTTTGATAGTAAGCCGTGCCCAGGTCAACAAGCGGGATGAGGCCGGTAGAGTCGTTGGCGCATTGTACCTGCGCCCTGCCTGACTGTGGCAGAAGGGCCAGCAATGCGATATAGAAGAATATTTTCAGCGTGCGCATGACGATCAGATTGAAGGGTGATCATCCTGTTCAGTAATTCCTGACCGGAAGAGAAAGAACGGATGTTAATGAGGAGCCGTTCTTGCGATCGGAAGTGAACCACGGCGGTTCTAGGCGTTGAGGCATACCCGGCAGGATTCTCATTCCAACAGCTTACGGCCTCTACTTACTACAAGGCTTTCCACCCCAAAAAAGTTGCCTAAAACACCCGTTCCGGGAGCGAATTTTTGTGTTGGGCGGGCTGACAGTCCTATCGAAGCGCTGACTGCCAATCTGCTATTTTGTCGCCCCGTTTGCGTCATAATTGCCGTTTAGCGGCTAAGGCACGGAATATGCTAGTGGCGGCTTGTTCAAATTGATAATCAAACAACTAAATCTGGATTAATATGGCAAAATCTAAATTGACTATCCGTCCGCTGGCCGACCGTGTAATGGTGTTGCCGGCGCAAGCAGAGACAATGACCAAAGGTGGTATCATCATTCCCGACACGGCCAAGGAGAAGCCGCAGAAAGGCACTATCGTAGCGGCGGGTCCCGGTAAGAAGGATGAGCCGGTAACGGTTAAAGTGGGCGATTCTGTATTGTACGGAAAGTATGCCGGAACCGAGATCAACATCGACGGCGTGGAGTATCTGATCATGCGTGAATCCGATATTTTCGCTATTCTTTAATTCGCATAGATAGCTGATAATCAATTAATTATTATACCTTACATAACTTAACTTATTAATAAAATCAAGCAACAATGGCTAAGATCATAAAATTCGATGTAGAAGCCCGCGAGAAGCTGAAGAGCGGTGTTGACCAACTGGCGAATGCCGTGAAAGTGACCCTCGGACCCAAGGGCCGTAACGTGGTTATTGAAAAGAAGTATGGTGCGCCGAACGTGACCAAGGACGGTGTATCCGTAGCGAAGGAGATCGAGCTTGAAGACCCGATCGAGAACATGGGTGCCCAGATGGTGAAGGAAGTGGCGAGCAAGACCAGTGATGTGGCCGGCGACGGTACCACCACGGCAACTGTGCTGGCACAGGCCATCATGAATGCCGGTTTGAAGAACGTGGCAGCAGGTGCCAACCCGATGGACCTGAAGCGCGGTATCGACAAGGCGGTAGAGGCTGTAGTGGCTGAACTGAAGAAAATGGCCCAGAACGTGGGTAGCGATAACAAGAAGATCGAGCAGGTGGCTGCCATTTCGGCAAACAACGATGCCGAGATCGGTAAGCTGATCGCCGATGCGATGGCCAAGGTTTCCAAGGATGGTGTGATCACCGTGGAGGAAGCCAAGGGTACCGACACTTACAGCGATGTAGTGGAAGGTATGCAGTTCGACCGCGGTTACCTCTCTCCCTATTTCATCACCAATGCCGATGAGATGGAAGCTGAGATGGACCGTGCCTACATCCTGATCTACGACAAGAAGATCAGCACCATGAAGGACCTGCTCCCGATCCTCGAGAAAGTAGCCCAGCAGGGCGCGCAACTGCTCATCATCGCTGAAGATGTGGATGGTGAGGCGCTGGCCACCCTCGTGGTGAACAAGATCCGCGGAACTATCAAGGTATGTGCCGTTAAAGCTCCGGGCTTTGGCGACCGCCGCAAGGAGATGCTGCAGGATATCGCTATCCTGACCGGCGGAACCGTGGTGAGCGAAGAAATGGGTCACAAACTCGAGCAGGCCGACCTCTCTTACCTGGGCCGTGCCGAGCGTATCACTGTTGACAAAGACAATACCACCATCGTTGGCGGTAAAGGCAAGAAAGACGATATCAAAGGTCGCATCAGCGAGATCAAGGCGCAGATCGAGAAGACCACTTCCGACTACGACCGCGAGAAACTGCAGGAGCGCCTCGCCAAACTGAGCGGCGGTGTGGCTGTGTTGTATGTGGGTGCTGCTACCGAAGTGGCCATGAAGGAGAAGAAAGACCGTGTGGATGATGCTCTGCATGCCACTCGTGCTGCTGTTGAGGAAGGCATTGTAGCCGGTGGCGGTGTAGCTTATATCCGCGCTATCGATGTGTTGGACAAGCTGCGCGGCGGCAACGAAGATGAGAAGATCGGTATCGATATCATCAAGCGTTCACTGGAAGCACCTATCCGCACCATCGTTGGCAATGCCGGTATCGAAGGCTCCATCGTTGTGCAGAAAGTGCGCGAAGGCAAAGCCGATTTCGGTTTCAACGCCCGCACCGAGAAGTACGAGAACCTGCTTAAAGCAGGCGTTATCGACCCGGTGAAAGTGACCCGCGTGGCCCTGGAGAATGCAGCTTCCATTGCCGGACTGCTCCTCACCACCGAGTGCACCATCGTTGACAAACCGGAAAAGAAAGACGCTATGCCCGGCGGAATGCCCGGCGGCATGGACGGTATGATGTAATACATTCCAGGTTATAGGTTATCGAAGCGGCTGTCTGAAAAGACGGCCGCTTTTT
>DAIMYJ010000011.1:7075-27921 GCA_036734545.1 Chitinophagales bacterium | reverse complement strand
AGTGGCAATTACACCCCAAGAATCTGCTTCAACCGCGTATAACCGCTTTTACTCACCGGTACTTTTGCTCCTGAGCGGAGGATGGCGATCTGGCTGTCTTTCTCATACGCTTCCAGGCGCACGATCTGCTGCACGTCAACGATGTAACTGCGATGGCAGCGCACGAACCGGTCCTTGTTGAGTGCCTGTTCGAAGAAGGCCATGGTCTTGTGTTTCATGAAGCGCCCTTCGTCGGTGTGGATCATCACGTAGTCTTCCGCTGCTTCGATGAAGCGGATATCCTCGAAGGGGATGATCTTGATCTTATTGTTGAGTTTGATCACCACGCGCTGCGGCTGTTGTTCGGTGGCGATGATCTCCGTGGCTGTTTGTGCTGCCGGCACCGCAACGCTGCGGTTATCGCGCCATTTCTGCAGGGCTTTGTCGAAGCGGTCCTGACTGAAGGGTTTCAGCAGGTAGTCGACCGCGGCGATATCAAAGGCCTTGATGGCATATTCATCGAATGCCGTAGTGAATATCACCGCCGGCCTTTCCTCGAGCAGTTCCAGCATCTCAAAACCGTTGATCTTGGGCATCTGCACATCCAGGAAGATGAGATCCGGTTTGTGCTGGGTGATGGCCTTCACTCCTTCAAAGCCGTCGCCGCATTCGGCTACGACCTCCAGGTCGGGATGTTTGCCGATGCATTCTGCCACTATGCTGCGCGCCAAAGGTTCGTCGTCGATGATGATGATACGGATCATTGGGTTTGAGGTATGGTGATGATGGTGGTAAATGTATGTTCGTCTTTTTTGGTCACGAGCAGATCGTTGCGCGAGAACAGCAGGAACAACCTGCGCTGCACAGCGGTGAGCCCGAATCCTGTTCCTTTTGCCCGTTGCGTGTCTTTGTCGTAGGGGTTGGTAACGGTGATGATAAGGTACGGTTTCTCTTCTCGAGCATCAATGGTGATGAGCACATCATCCAGTGTATCGTACAACCCGAATTTGATCGCATTCTCCAGCACAGGCTGTAACAGGAGGGAGGGGATCATGAGTGTATGGCAGTTGTCGGGGCACTGAATATCGGTTTGCAAACGATGCCCGAAGCGCACCTTTTCAATATCGAGATACAGGCGCAGATGTTTCAGTTCTTCATCGAGTGGTATCAGCTGTGCGTTATCCTTGCGAATGGTGCCGCGCAAAAAATCGCTGAGTTGCTGTATCATCATGCGTGCCTGTTCCGGTTTGCTGCCGGCAAGTGCGCTGATGCTGTTCAGGCTGTTGAAGAGGAAATGCGGCTGCAGCTGACTGCGCAACTGGAAAAGCTCTGCTTCACGCGATAAATTCTCCGCTTCCATTTTACGTTGCACGGTGGCCTGATCATCGCGAATGGTGTAAACGAGGATATTGATCATGGTGGTGCAGGCCGCCAGCAATATGGCCACACCCAGTTTTACCGGGAACGCCGTTTGCTGAAAATCGATGAATTCGGGATCGTTATAAAACAGCAGGCGCAGGAATAATGTGCTCAGCAGTGTAACCACCAGCGCAATGCCCAGAGCGCTCACGCTGACATAGGTAAATCTGTCCTTGCGCGGAAAATAATACTGCATGATGAACACCTGCAGTATACTGCAGTCGATAAGAATGAAGTTGAACACCACGCTGTCGGCGATCGCCTCCACAGGCGAAAGATCCAGCCAGTACAGGATACCGGCGTGCAGGCATATCCAGATGAACCAGCTGATCACCAGCGGGCGGATATAGCTAGCAGTAAGCACTTGCGGACGGGCCATGGGTAGTGATCACGTTCAGTAACACTTGATATCAATACCGCCAAAGATACTGGTGCCTTTCAGGATCAGTACTTTGCGGCTGTCTACGGCCACGTTGTTGACGGGACGATTATCTTCCACACCGCCGAAGATGGAAACCACTTCTGCGCGTTTCAGGTCCCAGTGCGGCGGAATGATGAGTGTGCATCCGCCGAATATCTGTGTGAGTTCGAGTACGGCCCGGCCTTCGAAATCGGCCTGCGACAGGTTGATCTCTGTGCCGCCGAAAATGCTCACGGCTTCTCCGCCTTTGAACTGTTTGGTCATCAGTGATTTCTTCGTGCCGCCGAAGATGGACACCACATCGATGTAATCATCGCTGTCGGCTGTTTCGCTCGTGATGGCGGCACCTGTGTTCGGGGTGTTGAATGTATTGCGGGATGATCCGTATCGCCTGCGGAAGCTTCTATGCTGACCCAGCAACAGATACAATCCGATACCGATGATCACCAGTGGGCCGAAATACAATCTGAGATTGAGCGCTGGCAGATAATCGGCGATCAGGAACCATGTTCCTATCGTGATACAGGTTATCCACGCCACGCCGGTGAATCGCTGCTTTTCGCCGATGTAAATACCCACGATGATCAGTATCCATTCCCAGCTGATGAAGTCCAGCGGGAACGACCAGTCGGTGGCCCTGTCGAACAGGTATAACACACCCACCACCAGCAGGGTGAGCCCGGTCAGATAATAGCGGCGCTGTTCCGGTTCGTTGTAAACCGGCTGAGGAGTTTCCTCCTTGCGTGCATTGGGGTCATCTACGATCTGCATAAACTCAATTTTATACAAAGCTACCTGCTGCGGCGGTCTTTACCAGATGCCGGCGGCCGTCCGGGGCCGAATGTTCGGTGAACACCCCTTTTCAGGCGGTGAACGGCACCGGGTCACGAATACAAATTCTTCTATCTTTGTCGTTCAATTCCCGGTTATGCGCCGTTTTATCGTTTTCCAGACAGCTGCTTTAGTCCTGATCCTCTTTGTTGCCTGTGGTTCTGATTCGGATACCCCATCGCAACAGCCTGCCAAAAAATTGACGGATGGTCAACCTGACTTTATGAAAGAAGGTGAACTTATATTCAAAAATGCTGCGGGACAGGATGTGGTGAAGATCGACATCGAGATCGCCGACAATGCAGCGGAGCAGCAGCGCGGGCTCATGAACCGCTCGCTCCTGCGCAATGACCAGGGCATGTTGTTCATCTTTGATGCCGATCGTCCGCAGTCCTTCTGGATGAAGAATACGATCATCCCGCTGGATATCATTTACGTGAATTCTGCTTTGCGTATCGTGTCCATCTCCGAGAATACCCAGCCGTATTCTGAGGCGCCCATCCCTTCCAAGGGGCCTGCACAGTATGTGGTGGAGGTGAACGCCGGTTTTTCTGCACAGTATGGCCTTCGCGAAGGCGATGCGGTGGTGTATACCCGTATGTAAGGGTTATCGGCGGGGTCCCGCAGAGACATTTCCTATTAAAGGTTGTTAAACAGTTTTCATCGCACAGCGTTTGACTGTATATTCGTACGATGCGCAGTGTGATCTTGGGTTGGTGGATGCTGGCACAGCTGACGGTTCAGTCGCAGCAGGTGCAGTATCAGCACTTTGATGCCGTGGAGCGGTTATTGACTGCGGAGGCGGATACCACCTACGTGATCAATCTCTGGGCCACCTGGTGCAAACCCTGCGTGGAAGAGTTACCGTATTTCAACGCCGTGGACTCCGCCCTAGCAGGTACGGCAGTGCGCGTCATTCTCTTATCGCTCGATGCACAGTCGCGATGGGAAACAGCGCTGTTGCCCTTTTTACAAGCGCATCCGATGCGCGCCGAAGTGTGGGCTTTGTATCCTGAGCGGCCGTCGGACTGGATAGACCGCATTGCACCGGAATGGTCAGGGGCGATCCCGGGCACGCTGTTCCTGAATGGAAAAACAGGGAAGCGCATTTTTATCGGATCGGAATTAACGCAGGCAGATATCCTGCAACATATTCAAAACGTTCAAACACAAAACTGAAAATACGATGTCATTTATTGCCTCAACTCTTATCGCAGCCTTTCTGCACTTTGCGCCCGCTCCGGAATATGCGGTGGGCTCACAGGTAAATAATTTTTCATTGCAGAACATCGACGGCAAGACCGTTTCGCTGTCTGATTATGCCAACAAGGAAGGGGTGATCGTGGTGTTCACCTGTAACCACTGCCCGTATGCGAAAGCGTATGAGTCGCGCATCCAGGCGCTGGATGTGGCGTTTGCCGACAAAGGCTGGCCGGTGCTGGCCATCAACCCCAACGATCCCGTGCGCGAGCCGGAAGATGCGCCTGCCGAGATGAAGAAGCGTGCAGAAGAGAAAGGCTATACCTTTCCGTATCTCTTTGATGCCGATCAGTCGGTAGCCCGTACCTTCGGCGCCACGCGCACACCGCATGTGTATCTGCTGAAGAACACCAATGGTGTCTTCACGGTGGAATATATCGGTGCCATCGATGATAATACCGATGATCCTGCTGCCGTAAAAGTGAAATATGTGGAAGATGCTATTGCATCGCTGAAGAAAGGGGAGAAGCCTGCCGTTACTTTTACTAAGGCGATCGGCTGCACCATTAAGTGGAAGCAGTAAGCATCAGATAAATTCCACGTCCATGCTCATGCGCGACCGCATGAGGTATTCGAGACCGGTTTGTACGCTCAGGTCTTCGAAGATGCCCTGATATAATGTTTTGATGATAGGGCAGTGAATGCCATGAAAATTGGCGAGCCCGTTGGCGATGCGGATGGTATTGATACCTTCGGCCACTTCTTCCATCGACGCTTTTATGTCGGCGATCTTCTCGCCCTTCGCGAGTCGGTAGCCAACGGAATAGTTGCGGCTGTTGGGCGAGGAGCAGGTAGCGATGATATCACCGATACCGGCGAGGCCGAGAAAGGATTTTACATCGGCACCCAGCACTTCACTAAGTTTTATGATCTCGGCCCATCCTCTGGTGATGAGCAGTGCACGCGCATTTTCGCCGAGGCCTAATCCGCTGACGGCACCGGAGCCTATTGCCAGAATGTTTTTCAGAACACCTGCAAGTTCCACACCGATGATGTCGTACGAACCGTACACCTGAAAACGCGGACTCGTAAGCAGGCGATGGCCTTCGCGTATCACCTCATCGAAGCGGCTGGCGATGACGGTAGCTGCCGGAAATCCCTGTGCGATCTCGCGCGCCAGGTTGGGGCCTGCCATGCAGCCTACGCGCACCACCACGCTTTCGCGTTTGATGAGCTGACTCATGGTGAGCACATTCCTGCTGGAAATGCGCGACTTCTCTTTCAGTTTATCGAGGCCTTTCTTTTTCAGCGCCAGTCCTTTGGTGCCGTGGATCAAAATATGATCAGGGCGCAGGAAGGGCGCCATGGTGCGTATGGTATCCTTGAAGCCATCGCTGCTCACGATGGGGAACAGCACAAAGCACTCGCGTGTCACCAGGCGGATGTCATCGGTGGGTGTCACCTGTTCATGCAGCGTTTGTCCGGCCGAGGTGCGTGTTGAGCGCATCACTTCAGCATATTCCGGGCGGCGGGTGTACAGATACACATGGCTGTTCTCGGCCAACAGATTGGCTACTGCTGTGCCGAAACTGCCGGCACCGATCACCGCTACGCTGGATTTTTCAGACATGTTTTTCGAGGCCGTATCCTTCCAGGCGATTTTGATAGAATAGCAGCAGCTTCATATCCTGACACTTGATATTCCCGTTGCGCAGTTTGATGAGCGGGCGCTTCGGATGATATACGCCGAGTTTCTTCACGCCGTAATCGATCAGTTCGTCGAGGTCTTCAGCCAGCACGATGGGGTCTACACGTATCTCGCCTTTGTGTTCGAGTTTACCCAGTTGTTTGATCAGTCCCTTTACCCCCTCGCGCATCTCATCGCGGTCGAGTTCACGGAATTCTTCTGCCATGCGCAGCACGGAGTAGAGGTCGCTGTTATGATGTTTTTTCTGGAACAGTTTGAATGCCGCAAATGCCACCACATGTTCCGGCAATGCCACGGTATTCTTTTTGAATGCCGTTACGATGGATTCGCTGAGCATGCGTGTATACACGGAGTCGCGCTGGTTGTCGTCAGTCAGCTTACCATGTGACCTGAAATAATCGCGGATGTCGATCACATTGCCGTTGTTGTCGAGGCTGTTGCCTTCCATATCCACCGGATTGCCGAAAATATCCATGCATCGGCCGAAGGCGATCGTAAAATCGGCATCGGCTGTGAAGAAGCGATACATGAATTTCAGGATCTTGTAGCTGGAGCTGTATTTATCGGAAGGAACGAAATAGCGTTCCTTGCCTACATTCTTGAGATAGTCGTCGATGAGTTCCTTGGCTTCGAGCACAAAGCCGTAGTTCATGGTCATGGGCACCACATAGATCTTCTGGAACGGCTCCTCCTGTGCCTGCAGGATGAGGCGGCGCTGTGCTTCCAGGGCAGTGCCGAGGAGTCCCAGTTTCAACTGCGACTCCACCATGTTGCTGCGTGAGCGTGTGCCGCCGGGGAAGAAGAGGCTGTGGCCGCCTTTGGCAATCACCTGGGTGCTGAATGTTTTCAGTGCCTCCAGGTATACGGCATTCTTCTTTCTGCGGTCTACCCGATAGGCACCCAAACGGTTCATGAAATAGGCCAGGAAGCGAACGGAAAAGAGGTTCAGTCCCGCTCCATAGAACACGGCCGGCAGGCCGATGGCAGAGATGCCCCAGCCGGCGGTGATGGAATCGATATTGCTGGAGTGTGTGGGCACCACTACTACGATGCCTTTTTGGGCGAGGTTCCGCACCTGTTCGATCTCGCCTACGAGGTGCACGCTCTTCAGCAGGTCGCGCTTGTTGCCGAACAGGCGCAGGAAAGCGCGGCTGTGGGAGGCGTTGAGCAGGCGGTTGAAGGCGAAGGGTACGAAGCGCTCGGCGAACTGGTAGGTGCCTTTGTTGAAGTTCCCGACGATCTCGTGCACATACCGATGGATGATGGTGCGCAAAATGGCGCGCTCCTCGTCGATCTTATTGTCGGCATGGCTTTCCAGGCGCACAAGAGCGTTCTTCACGCCGTTCCAGAACACTTTCTCATCCGGCGCATCGGTCTTCCAGGGGCGTTCCACGCGGATCTTCTCGAGATATACGGCCTTGGCCAGCTCATCGTGGATGTCTTTTTCGGTGGGGTTCTTTTTCAGGATGTTGTCCAGCGTTTCGTCGATCACCGATTCAATGAGCAGGTTGCGGTCCCGGCTGATCTTGTGGATCGGCCAATCCTCGATGTCGGGCAGTATCCACGGATACGGCCGGGTAGGAGATTGCTGTGTATGCTGGTCGTTGCCCATCCTTGCAAATATAGCCGATTGGCAGGCAAATTGAACTTTTCGGGTTAGTTTTGCCTTATGCTGAGTATACCGAAAGGTAGGTCACATTTTGGGGTTGACCGGAATTGACAGCATCGTTCATTGACAGGTAAGCATGCAGAGCATTGTATTTTGGCTCTTTAATCTCAAGGTACGACCTTTCTTTATATGGCGAGTCTAACTACGCCTTGGCTGCTTAATTCAGAGAATTAACATAGCCTTCGTTCTCAATAGTCGTTTGTCCGGTACACTATTGCTGAACGTCATCTCACCGGACTGGTCCTGTCGCGCTTCGGAACAGGATAAGATAAAGAAGCTAAGGTTACGCTCAGGTAAGTGTGTTCACCCTGCATAACCCGACAAACAAGAATGCACTAAGCATGTAGAAAGCTTGCTAATGCCTTGTCTGGACGTGGGTTCGAATCCCACCAACTCCACAAAAAAGCTAAAAGCCCGGAATAAAATTCCGGGCTTTTTTTAATTGTCATAACATCAGATCATCCGCTGTATTTGAACTGCACTTTGTATTTGTCATCTGTAATACCCGAGTGCGTACTTTATGTCACGGAAAGGGCGATACCCGCCCTTTAATTTTGCCAAAAAAATCAGGCATGTTAGACTTTCTGAAGAAAATGTTAGGTATAGGCCCTTCGGCCGATTATGCCGCGCTGATCGCTGATGGCGCAGTGATCATTGATGTGCGCACACCCGGTGAATATGCGGGCGGGCATCTCAGTCATTCCATCAATATCCCCCTCGACAAACTGGAGGGCAGTATCAAAAAGATCAAGGCCAAAGGACCGGTGATCGTTTGCTGTGCTTCGGGTATGCGCAGTGGTTCTGCGCGTTCCATCCTGATGCGTCATGGATTCAGCGAAGTGTATAATGCCGGTTCATGGACCAATCTCCGCAAATATGAACGTTAAGGAATTCGCGAGTTACCGGAAGTATTTCCTCGTAGCCTCGCTCACCCTGGGGCTGGCGCCTTTCGCGCCTGAACCGCACATTTGGGGCAAGCTGCGCTGGATCGCCGGCGGCGCCCGCGGCATGCAGGCCGTGGACTGGTTCGACGTGTTCCTGCACGGCACCCCCTGGCTGCTGCTGCTCGCCAGCCTCGCGGCCCTGCTCCTGACCAGGCGCTCAGGCAGTTAACTGCCCTGCACTCCGCTCCAGTGTGTAAATTTGCCTGTATGACAGACGATATCCGCGCACTGCTGGATGAGCATTTCCCGCAATTTGAAGACAGGCTGAAGGAGAAGATGGCCTCTGTCACGAGTATTCGTTATATTCCAGAGACGAGATCATGATACCTTTCGAACGTGTTCAAGCGCGTGATCGAGTGGTTTGAAATTATCCTGCAGGCAATTTCCTACAAGATGTTGGTGCTTTGGGTATAGCTCCCTAATTAATAGGGCAAAGCAGTATTGACACTTTTTACGGGAATGTTTTATAAATTTGTTTCAAACTTATGCTATGGTCTATTTTAAGCTAATGATCAAAGAAGTATCATCAATTTCGCATGGTTCAAATACTATTCAATATGGGTTGCAAAGCACGTACACAGGTATGGTGTGTATTGCAGACTTGTTTGATCTTAATATAGATGAGCATGCATTACCTGAAGAACGTGATCTAATTGCCAGAATTCCTTTGAAGAATCAGATAGTGGAAATTATGTTTAGGTGGAACCCATATTATTGGTATTTAATGGAAGGCTTTGATCCTCAAATAGCTATTGAAAGGCATCATTGGCAAATGGTGCATCAGTCTTTTGAAAATCAACAAAATGAAATGCTCAGGCATTTCGGCACTATGCTGATGCGGGATCCGGGCAAGTATTTATTGGAGACTGGTTACTTTACACTTTCCTATCTTGAGCAGACGGATTTTAATAATAGCGAGGGCGCTATACGAGCATTACATCAATTTTTCGCAGAAAGAAATAATGATTATCCAAGTATGTTGTTAGTGCCGCTGTATCGGGCATTCAGTGGTTCATTTTATATGGAAATACGTCCAAAACTGGAAGTGCCTCCATTCCCGATCGATGGGCTTTGACCACTGGATGGTTTAACTCGTTTTCTAACTTCGTTCCCATCTATTTCTCAATATGAAGAGTAACAGGGATGCATGCAGTTCCTGTTGCCACAGTGAAACTGCCTGTTGGATGATTTTAGCTCTTTGTGACAAATTGAAAGTTCAGTAGACTAACTGTAATCTGTCCTTGTAGCATTAAATTAAGGCAAGTTAGATTTTTTCAAGAAACTTTTAGGTATAGGCCCTTCGGCCGATTATGCCGCGCTGATCGCTGATGGCGCAGTGATCATTGATGTGCGCACACCCGGTGAATATGCGGGCGGGCATCTCAGTCATTCCATCAATATCCCCCTCGACAAACTGGAGGGCAGTATCAAAAAGATCAAGGCCAAAGGACCGGTGATCGTTTGCTGTGCTTCGGGTATGCGCAGTGGTTCTGCGCGTTCCATCCTGATGCGTCATGGATTCAGCGAAGTGTATAATGCCGGTTCATGGACCAATCTCCGCAAATATGAACGTTAAGGAATTCGCGAGTTACCGGAAGTATTTCCTCGTAGCCTCGCTCACCCTGGGGCTGGCGCCTTTCGCGCCTGAACCGCACATTTGGGGCAAGCTGCGCTGGATCGCCGGCGGCGCCCGCGGCATGCAGGCCGTGGACTGGTTCGACGTGTTCCTGCACGGCACCCCCTGGCTGCTGCTGCTCGCCAGCCTCGCGGCCCTGCTCCTGACCAGGCGCTCAGGCAGTTAACTGCCCTGCACTCCGCTCCAGTGTGTAAATTTGCCTGTATGACAGACGATATCCGCGCACTGCTGGATGAGCATTTCCCGCAATTTGAAGACAGGCTGAAGGAGAAGATCGCCTCCGTGGCCACCATCCGCGATTTTGTTCGCGATGAGGTCATGATGTACTCCGGGCGATTCTTCAAGTCGACCATCCTCATCGTAGGCGGCCGTGTGAAGTTGTATCGGGAGAGCGACGACGGCAAGGAATATTTCATGTATTACATCGAGCCGGGCAATGCCTGTGCGCTTTCCATGATCTGTGCTGCCCGCAACCAGGCGAGTGAGATAACCGCGGTATCCGTAGAAGACACACGGGTGATACAGGTGCCGCTGGAGATCATGGACGACCTGATGCGCGAGTATAAATCGTGGTATTATTTCGTGCTGGAAACCTATCGCTCCCGATTTGAGGAATTACTCATCGTGATCGATCAGGTGGCATTCAAGCATATGGATGAGCGGCTGGAGAATTATCTCTTCCGTCAGTTCACCGAATTCAATACGCGTCATCTCGAGATCACACATCAGCAGATCGCCAACGACCTGAACTCTACGCGTGAGGTGGTGTCGCGTTTGCTGAAGAAAATGGAGCAGTCGGGCAAGATCAAACTGCACCGCAATGAAATTGAAATGATCAACTTATTCATATGAACACCTTCCTTTCACAGGATTTCTGGCAGCAGCGTTATGAAGAGGGAACTACCGGCTGGGATATGGGCGGTGTGTCGCCGCCGCTGAAGGCCTTCTTCGATTCGCTGGACAACAAAGACCTGCGCATCCTCATCCCCGGCTGCGGCAATGCCTGGGAAGCGCGTTATCTGGTGGATCAGGGATTCACCGACATTACGGTGATCGACATCGCCGAGGCGCCGGTAGCGAATCTGAAGGCTGCGATAGGCGAGGAGGGGAGCAAACGCTGTAAGGTGATACAGGGCGATTTCTTTACACACAGCGGCGCTTATGACCTCATCGTGGAGCAGACCTTTTTCTGTGCCATAGACCCGAGCCTGCGCATCGCTTATGCCGAACACATGGCTACGCTGCTCGCACCCGGCGGCATGCTGGCCGGCGTGTTGTTCCGAACGCCATTCGATAAACCCGGTCCGCCGTTCGGTGGTACGGAAGAGGAATACCGTCAGGTATTCGGAAAGCTGTTCGATATCGAGATCATGGAATTGTGCCGCAACAGTCACCCGGCGCGCGAGGGGAACGAACTGTTCATCCGCCTGCGGAGCCGCAGGTGACAAAAGTCACAATCAGCCCCTGAACTAATTGATTGCTTTGCGCATTATTCGGTCAAATGGAAACAAAACCGACTTTTCTGGAGATCATAAACGGAGAGAAACCGGTACTGGTAGATTTCTTTGCCGAATGGTGCGGACCGTGTAAAACGATGGCCCCCATTCTGAAGGACTTCGCCGGCGCTGCATCGGACAAGGTGCGGGTGATCAAGGTGGATGTCGATAAGAATCCCCAGGTGGCGCAGGAGTTCAGCATTCAGGGTGTGCCCACGCTGATCCTGTTCAGGAACGGACAACCCATATGGCGTCAGTCGGGTGTGGTGCCGCTCTCACATTTAAAACAGGTGGTTGACCAGGTATTGAATTAATATGGAAGCGATACTCTATGTCATAGGCGGTGGTGTGTTGGGATTTCTGTATTGGAAGTGGCATGGCTGTATGAACGGAATGTGTATCTTACAACAAAACAAATATATGAGCATCACTATTGGCGCCTTATTAGGCCTTATGGTAGTAACCTCAGGTTGCTCCCAGTCCGACAAACCGGCCACTGTTGGCGGTGAAACAGCAACCATTCAGAATGCGGCTGTATTGGAAGATATTTCCGCTGCAGCGTTCGCTGAAAAAATGAAAACGGAAGGTGTGGTCATCCTGGATGTGCGCACCCCGGAAGAATTCAATACCGGATACCTCGCCGGCGCCATCAACATGAATTACAACGCGCCCGATTTCGCCGATCAGCTCGCCCGCCTCGACAAAAGCAAGACCTATCTGGTATATTGCAAGAGCGGCATGCGCAGCGGCAACGCCGGTAAACTGATGTCAGAAAAAGGATTCAACACTGTATACACCCTCCAGGGCGGCATCAGCACCTGGACCGGTGAAGTGGTAAAATAATACTGCAGGTATTCTGCAACAAGAAGCTCTATTACAGGGTTTTGGGTTGGCCGTCTCGAAAGGGGCGGCCTTTTTTAATGTGCAAATGTGCAAATGGTTGATCCGTGCATCCGCAGATCTCCGTAGTTTCAAATCGGAAAATATTCGCAGCTAAACATCTGCACATTTACACCCGCCGCGGCGGGCACATTATTTAATTCCCAACCCTTCCTTCAAAAACGCCAAACTTTTCGCATATGCATCTGCGGCCATTTCGGGGTTGTGTTTGGGGTTGGAGGGATTGGCGAAGGCGTGGTCGGCGTTGTATTCTTCGATGCGGAGTTTTTTGTTGAGGCCGTCCATGGTGTCGCGGAATTGTTGAACTACTTCTGCGTTTATCCATTTATCCTGGTTCGGCCATATCATCAGCACATCGGCTTCGAGGGTTTGCAGGCGCTCTTTATCGGTTTCGGGGAAGCCGTAATATATTACACAGGCGGCAGCGCGTTCCTGCACCAGCAGGCTGGCCTGCAGGCTGTATCCGCCGCCCATGCACCAGCCGATGGTGGCGATCTCTACATCATCACCGAATTTTTCGGTGAGCGAACGGATGATCATGAATGCGCGATCCTGTGAGAGCGTTTGCATATATTTTTGTGCGGAATCTCTGGTTGTAGCCACTTTCCCATCATAGAGATCCAATGCGATCACATGCACTTTGCTGTTCAGGTCAGTGTATAATTGATCGGCGGTCAGACGGATGTAATCATTCAATCCCCACCATTCGTGAAATACCAATACATATTTATTCGAAGGCTCTGTGGCCTGCACGACATATACGCTGGCCGAGGTGCTGTCCTGACACTGAAAGGTTTCCGTCTTGCCCTTTTGTGAGAGAAACGTGAATGGTACCGGTTCGTCGTGTTTGTTCACGAAAGCGATATCCTTGGAGAAATTCGCAAAAGTGCCTGTAGCGCTGCAGCAGGAAGTCTGCTGTGCAAATGTGTCCACCGTGGTGGATGCCATTGTGCAGATGAGCAGGAAAGTGATGAGGCGTTGCATAGTATGCCCTTTTAAATGATCTGTAAAATGAGTCCTTTAAGATAATGCGTTTCCGGTATGCCCCATACAACAGGATGGTCTTTCGATTGGTTCAGGAATTGCACTTCACGCACGGTTCTGCCGGCATCGCGGGCGGCGGAGGCAACAGTGTCGTAGAACAGGTTCACATCCATAAAATGCGAACAGCTGAAGGTGGCCAGGAAACCGCCGGGTTTTACCATGCGGATGCCGCGCAGGTTCACTTCCTTGTAGCCCTTTACCGCGCTGTCAATGCCTTTGCGGCTTTTGGTAAAAGCAGGAGGGTCGAGTATCACCGTGTCGAATTGTTTGCCTTCCTTCACCCATTGCGGCAGGATGTCAAACGCATTGCCGCATACGCCTTCGATCTGTGAAAAACCGTTGAGCGCTGCATTCTCCTGCATCAGCTGAATGGCTTCTGCAGAGATGTCGAGTGCGGTCACTTTCTTCGCGCCGAAATGTGCGGCGAACAAGGCAAAGGAACCGGTATAGGTAAAGCAGTCGAGCACTTCGGCACCGTGCACGATATGTTGTATGGCGAGGCGATTATCTTTTTGATCGAGAAAAAATCCTGTCTTTTGTCCGTTCACCACATCCACATGGAACTGCACACCCATTTCCTGCATGGTGAATTTTGTTGGGAAGGGGGCGGATAAAAATCCGGTCGTTTCTTCCAGTCCCTCCAGCGTGCGCACCGGTACATCATTGCGTTCATATACGCCTCGCGCCTGCAGGTCTTCCAGCAATATCTCAGCGATCATCTGTTTCCACCGGTCCATGCCCGCGCTGAGTGTTTGCAGCACATACACATCGTGGAATTTATCGATCACCAGCGCCGGTAAAAAATCACCTTCGCCAAAAACCAGGCGGTAATTTTCCGTGTAACCCAATGATTCGCGATAGGCTTTACATGCCAATATCCGTGCACGAAAAAAACTTTTGTCGATCACCTCATCGCGCTTGCGTGTAAGGAAACGCACGGTGATCTGTGAACGTTCGTTGATATATCCTCTGCCGATGAAATCACCGCGGAAATTAAATACATCCACAATATCGCCCGTAGCAGGTGATCCCTGTATGCGGTCGATCTCATTGCCATACACCCACGGATGTCCGTCTTCCACCCTGCGGCCTTTCCCTTTTTGCAGTATCACCTCCACGATTTGCTATTTTTGGGTGAAATTAACACTAATCTGACTGTGGTGATACGCAATCTGCTGAATGGCCTGTTGTATTCGAATGTATTCATTGCCTTATGTGCGATGGCGTTCACCGCGCGCGGATTTCTCTTGCTGGATACGCCGCCGCAGTTGATCCCGGTGCTTTTTGCCGGCAGCGCCACGCTCTTCACCTATCTGCTGATCCGCATCGCAGCCGTCAGTCGCATCCGCGAATATCCCACCGGTGGCAGATGGGATTTTTTTCTTCGCCATCTGGTGTTCTTACGCATACTCATGATCGTTTCAGCGATCGGTTGCGCCGCTTTATTTTTATTTCTTCCGGATGCGGGGAAAATGTCTGTGTTATTACCCGGGCTGATCTCTGTCCTATATGGTTTACCGCTCCGTTTTGGCAAGCAACGGCAGCGCCTCCGCGATATCGGATTGTTGAAAATATTCCTGATCGCATTTGTATGGGCATACATCGGGAGTGTATTACCACTGGCCTCTGCAGGTGGTGATATGGGATCGCCTAAAGTATGGTTGCTGTTTGGTGCCGATTATTTGTTCGTGCTGGCGATCACCATTCCGTTCGACATCAAAGACATGACAATTGATGCCATGCATGCGGTGCGCACCCTTCCGGTGGTGCTGGGCAGAGAATGGACACTTTCACTCGCCATGGTTCTCTTATTCATGAGCGGTGTGGCGCATACTTTGTGCTTCCGCCATTTTTTCCCCAACAACATCGACCATACCATTCCCCTGGTGATCAGCCTGATCATCAGCGGTATGACGATTTGGATGTCGCAGCGCAGCGGAAAGGACTGGGTCTACTTCGGCCTGCTGGATGGCATGCTGATCTTACAGTATGTATTGGTGCTGACGTTCGGGCTGACGCATTAAATGCAGTCGCAGTCGGCCTGCTGTAGCGTGAGGTCACGCAGGAGGTTGCCTTCCTCGCCGCTGTCGATCTTGAACATCACGGTCTCACCGCCGGACGTTTTGCCTTCGATGGTGTAGGAAGTATAATGGCAATTGCCTGATTCGCACTTTTCGTAATTCAGATTTTTGATGTCGAGCAGCAGGCGCAGGTCCTCCTCGCTGATGGAGGCACATTCCATGATGCACTGCGTGCGCTTGTCGATGGTGATATCCTGCTGCTGCAGGTCGGAGAGCAACTTGGCGTCGAGGGCCTGTACATCAGGGTCCGGGGCGTTTTCGTCGGTTTTGTTTTGCATGAGGGTGGTGCCCAGAACAAGGGTGGAAACGGCGATGAAGCCGAGCACATATTTGTAGTTTACCTGATGCATGAATGCCATACCGAATATTTGGCTCAAAATTACGAATTTTGCCACAAAACGGGACGATGGACATACGCAACAACTGGACGAAAGAAGAGATCGCTGAGATATACTGGCTGCCGATCATGGAGTTGATCTACAGGGGATCGGTGATGCACCGCAAGTATCACAAGACCGGCGAGGTGCAGGTGTGCACGCTGCTGAGTATCAAGACCGGCGGTTGTCCCGAGGACTGCGCGTATTGTCCGCAAGCCGCCCGCTACCACACCGATGTGGAAACGCACAAACTCCTCGAACACGACGAGGTGATCACCAAGGCGCTCATTGCCAAGGAATTCGGCTCCACCCGTTTTTGTATGGGTGCTGCGTGGCGCAATGTGCGCGACAATAAAGATTTCGACCACGTGCTGGGCATGGTGAAGGGTGTTGCTGATCTGGGTATGGAAGTATGTTGCACGCTGGGTATGCTCACCGAAGAACAGGCACAAAAACTCAAGGATGCCGGATTGTATGCTTACAATCACAATCTGGATACATCAGAAGAATATTATGAAGCGATCATTTCTACGCGCACGTATGATGATCGTTTGAAGACCATCGAGCATGTGAACAAGGCGGAAATATCTGTATGCAGTGGCGGTATCATCGGCCTCGGCGAATCGGAGGACGACCGCATCGGCATGCTGCATACGCTGTCTACCTTGTCCAAGCATCCCGAATCGGTGCCGGTGAATGCGCTGGTGCCCGTGAAAGGCACGCCGCTGGAAACCAACAAGCGCGTATCGGTATGGGAAATGGTGCGCATGATCGCCACAGCGCGCATCATCATGCCTAAGGCCATGGTGCGTTTGAGTGCAGGTCGCAACGAAATGAGCGTGGAAGAGCAGGCACTGTGTTTCATGGCAGGCGCCAACAGCATTTTTGCCGGTGAGAAATTACTGACCACACCGAATCCGGATGCTGATGAAGACAAAGCCATGTTCCAACTGCTGGGCCTCACACCGCGTCCCGCCTACAAAGAAGAAATGGTGAGTTAATTCACTGCGTATTTATGGATCACGTGCACGAACGTTTACAACGCGAACTCCAGGCACGTGCAGAAGCCCGGGCACTGCGCACACTGCAGGTGCATGCGGGGCTTATCGATCTGGCATCCAATGACTACCTCGGCTTTGCACAGGATGCCACACTCAAGCAACTGGTAGAGCAGGAGATAGCGCAACTTCCGGCCATCGGCAGCGGCGGCTCGCGTTTGCTGACCGGTAACAATGCGTACGTGGAAACCGTAGAGCAGGAGATCGCCGCTTTTCATTCGGCTCCATCGGCTTTATTCTTCAACAGCGGCTATGAAGCCAACAGCGGATTGCTGAGTACTGTCGTACACAGGCATGATATCATACTTTATGATGCACTCATACATGCTTCACTGCGTGAAGGGATACGTTTATCCGGTGCAAAGGCATACAGTTTTGCGCACAACGATATGGAAGAACTGCGCCACCTGTTGCAGTCGCACACCGGAAATGTGTTCGTTGTAACGGAGAGTGTGTTCAGCATGGACGGAGACCTGTCGCCGCTGACCGAAATAGTTGCGCTCGCCGAGCGGTATAACGCTGCTGTTATCCTGGATGAAGCACATGCCACCGGTGTGATCGGTGCGCAGGGTGAAGGCCTCGCCCGGCATCTTGGTGTGCATGACCGGCTTTTTGCGCGCGTGCATACATTCGGCAAGGCCATGGGTTCCAACGGCGCGGTGGTGCTGGGGGATAAAGTGCTGCGCGAATATCTGATCAATTACTGCAAACCATTCATTTATACCACGGCGCCGAACTACCTGCAGCTGGCGGCAGTGCGCATGGCCTACCGCTATATGCAGGAGCAGCCGGAGGCGCGCAGGCGATTACAACAGAATCTCACCTTCATGCGTGAATATCTGCAACAGGAGGACGTGCCTCAGCCGGTGTCTATAGATTCGGCCATCTTCAGTTATATCGTGCCCGGCAACGATAAGGTACGCGCAGCAGCCACTGCCATGCGCGATCAGGGTTTCGACCTGCGTCCCATCCTGGCGCCTACCGTTGCGGCAGGCAGTGAGCGGATCCGAATATGCATGCATGCGTTCAACACGCCGGAGCAGTTGCACACTGCTTTATCATTGTTACAACAGTGGATTTAAATGATGCAGTTGTTATAACATCTGCATAATAAAGGTCAACAGCGCACGCAGCGCATCAGCGAGTACTCGGGGTCTGCACATTAAAAAAGGCCGTCTCATTTGAGACAGCCTTTTTATATAACCATGATCTGTTCAGATCGAGATCTGTACTATTTGATCACAGACAATTTATTGGAGTATACCTCTGTGCCGTTGGATACCATGATGGTATACAAACCTGCAGGTATGCTGCTGATGTCGATCGTGTTCACACCCGGAGTAACGAAGGTGCTGATCACCAGTTGGCCGTCCATACCAAAGATGTTGGTCATGAAGCCTTCTGCGTTATCGTTGTTGATCGTGAAAGAACCGTTGGCCGGATTCGGGTATACAGATACACCTTCCAGTTCAGTGTTTTCGAAGATATCAACGGTTACAGCTTCGAAAGCTACAACAGCGCCGCTGGTGAGGGCTGCGAACAAACCGAAGCCTTCGCCATCGTTGTTAGCGGCAGGGTTCAGGAAGCCTGAAGCGAAAACCACAGCGGTTCCGCCGGCGAGGCCTGAAAGGTCAGCATTGTAAGAAACCACAGTAACGGCACCGTCAGCGGTGGTGATATCCAGAACGTAAGCGCCCGGATCAACAGCGATGTAGCCGGTGATATCGCCATAAGCGGCATCATTTACCAGTTCGCCACCTGCAACGCGCACATCTACCGTAGGTGCATCTGTTGCACCGTGTACGGCGATGAATTCTACCTTGGAAGGATCAGCAGCAGTCAGGCGGATATCAGCAGCAGAGAACAGCGTGAAAGCGGTGCTGTTGCCATCAGGGTTAACTGCAAATGAAGTAGGATCGAGTACGCCATTAGCGAGAGCTACATAAGTTTCATTATCGTTGAAAGTGATATCGAAGTTAGCGATCACATCATCAGCGCTCATGCTCATTTCAGGAGCGATACCGATAGAAACCGGCACACCTGAAGGAATGGCCAATGCAGGGGTAGCAGTGCGGAAAGCAAAGTTGTCAATCGTCTTTACACCGCCTACATACACGTCAACTGCTGCAGCAGCAGGATCAGCGCTGTTGTGGATCACCTGCAGGGTAGCTGTAGGTGCAGCGGGCAATTCGATAACGGTACCATCATTCAATACTGCGAGCAGAGCGAATGCCGGACCATCTTCGTTGGCAGCAGGATTCAAAAATCCTGAAGCAACTACAACAGCTGCACCGCCACCCAATGTAGAGAGGTCAGCAGTATATGCTGCAACTACAGGGATAACAGCGCCGGCAGGCGTGATGTCAACAATGTAAGAACCGGCAGGAACACTGATGTAAGAAGAGAAGTTCGTGTAAGCCGCGCTGGGTACCAACTGAGCAACACCGCGAGCGTAAGCGCTCACAGCAGGCGCATCGGTAGCACCGTGGAACACGAAGAAATCTACGTTACCGGCAGTAGCGGCAGCTTCCTGCACGCCTGCCTGCACATAAATGTTGAATGCCGTTGCAGCACCTTCGGGGTTAGCGGCGAACAGTGCAGGATTCAATACACCGTTAGCGATGGCAACATAACGCTCGCCGTCTTCCAGTGTAAAGTTGAACGATGCGATAGCATCAGCTACACTCGTAGAGGTAGGCGGAGCTACAGAAACGGTCAGCTCGATACCTGAAGGTACGGACAAGAATTCTGTTGCTGTACGAAATGCGAAATTATCGGCGATCAGCAAAGCGCCGAGGTACACATCCACTTCTGCGGCTGCGGGATCGGCAGCGTTGTGGATGATCTGAATGTCTGCAGCAGCAAACATTTTTGTGGATACAGCACTGAGGAGGAGCGTGCTAAGTAAAACCTTTTTCATATGTTATTGATTATTTAAGGAGGTATAACCGACGAGTGGTGAAATTGTTTTGAAAAAAAGATAAATGCTGAGAATGGCGTTTTTTTCTGCCATCTCGTGAACAATGGCAAACAAATGCTGTTTTAGGCGCTTATCCGGAAGCCTATTGGGATATCTGTATCTTTGAACAGAAATTCCACAACGGTGAAGGTGTTTGAAATTGTCCTCGACCCTGCACAGGCAACTGGCCGTGCTGCGCAGCTGAAGGAGTTGATCCGTGTGCATCGACAGGCACCCACCGTACATTTCCGCATCATCAAGCGCTCCATTGATGCCCGAGGCAAACGCCCGGTGTATCGTTTACAGGCAGAGGTGAGCGACACGCCCTTTCCGACATTCATTCCGCAGGCTCCTGTGTTTTCTTCGGTGCGCGATGCGGCACCCTGTATCATCATCGGTGCCGGTCCGGCCGGATTGTTTGCGGCCCTCGAGTGTCTGCAGCAGGGGATAAAGCCGGTGATCTTTGAACGCGGGAAGGACGTTCGTGCTCGTCGCCACGACCTGGCAGCCATCAACCGCGAGGGCATTGTGGACCCGGATTCGAATTATTGTTTCGGCGAGGGTGGCGCCGGCACCTACAGTGATGGAAAGCTGTATACGCGCAGCGATAAGCGCGGTAATGTGCGTGAGATATTAGAGACTTTCGTGCGATTTGGCGCAGATCCGGATATTCTGGTGGATGCGCATCCGCATATCGGCACCAATCGCCTGCCGAAGATCATTGCTGCCATGCGCACCCATATCCTGGATGCCGGCGGAGAGATATGGTTTGAAAGTAAAGTGACCGATATCCGCATACAGAATGGCCGTGTAGCCGGTGTGTTGCTTGCCGACGGGCGTTCATTCGATGCAAAGCATATCATTCTCGCTACCGGACATTCGGCGCGCGATATTTTTCAGATGCTGGATCAGAAAGGCATCCTCATCGAAGCGAAACCGTTTGCCCTGGGTGTGCGCATCGAACATCCGCAACAGGTGATCGATGCCATGCAATACCATTGCAGCGACCGCGGACCTTTTCTGCCGCCATCGGCTTACAGCTTTGTGGAGCAGGTGGAAGGTAGAGGAGTATATTCATTTTGTATGTGTCCCGGCGGTATCATCGCTCCCTGTGCCACCGCACC
>DAIMYJ010000011.1:0-6975 GCA_036734545.1 Chitinophagales bacterium | reverse complement strand
GGGGCTTCGCCAGGCGTTCATGCAGATCAGTAAAAAACGCAGAGGATATTTTACGAATGAGGCCGTTTGTGTGGCAACGGAATCCCGCACCTCCTCACCGGTGCGCATACCGCGCGATCCGCAAACGCTGGAACATCCTCAAATACAGGGATTGTATCCATGTGGTGAGGGGGCAGGCTATGCCGGTGGTATCGTGAGCGCAGCCATGGATGGGATACGCATCGTGCGCACCCTGTCGAAAGCATCAGCTTAAAACAGGGACAGATTCTTCATCGCAAAGGGAAACTCCCTGTCTGTGACGTAATACGTGCTCTTTCCTTTGGTGACCAGTCGGCGCCATGTCAGTTTATAACATTCAAAGTAGGCATTGTAAGTGCGTCCGGTAAAATAATTCCGTGCAACGCGATATTGGTCTTCAGCGAGATTACGCGCGATGGTGATGTGGGGTGTTTTGCCGACATTGAAATCGATCTCTTCATCATATTTGGATGATTTCAATTCGGCGGACAGTTTTTTGCGCAGTGTAGTGATGGCTGCTTTAGATGTCTCCTGAATATCAACGAAGATGGTCTTGTGCGCGTGGAATTCACCGAAATTTTCGAGATGCACATTAAAGGGCAGCTGGTTGCGACAGAGCATTTCCAGTTTGTTCTCGAGCAGCGCCATGCGCTCCGGCCCGCCAACGGCAGCGAACAAGGTGATGACCGGATCGGAATTTACGGAAGCGAATTTACCGGCTACGCCGGCAAGACCGTCTTTAAAGATGCGCACCGTTTCCACGATCTCTTCGGGCGGCATGATGACCGCCGCGTATACCTGTTGCTCTTTATTTTCTTGTGAAGACATACGGCAGGAAGTCTATGAAGTCATTGACCATGATCGTGCAATCTTTCACTGTGCCATTTTCCACGGTGAATGGTATTTCCTTAACACCCCAGGTAACAGGATCATAAAAGCAAATGAAGGTATTATCACCTGCCGGTTTCAGATAGCCTTTGAGCTGGGGATGATGGCTGAAGGAAATGACCAGTTCGTCCTTTACCTCTTCAATGCGGATATCGCCATACACAGTGTTATAATATGTGCCGGTATATGCTTTCAGCGATAGAGCGGGTTTGGGTTCTTTGGCGATGGTCTTCCTCCATTCGGCGAGTTCTTCTTCTGCCGGTTTGTTGGCGGCCTGCACACGCTCGTGATAGATAGCAGACAGGTTGCGGTAGGGCACGTTGAAATACGCTTCCATGATCTGATAACGCAGGGCATCGTAAAGACTGTTGGCATCGGTATTGGTCAGCACTACAATACCCAGACCGGATTCGGGCACGAAGGTGGTATTGGTCACAAAACCGTTGGCACCTCCGCCATGGCTGTAGATGCGGCGACCTTCATAATCGGTGACGAACCATCCCAAACCATACAGACTGAAATGTTGCGTTTTGTATAATCCTGAATTGCCGGGGCTTACTACAGTGCGCGGAACGCGAGGCACTTTTACCACCTGTTCGGGAAATACCTGTTTATCCCTGAATTTGCCGTTACCGAGTTGCATCATCAGCCAGTTGGCCATATCATGTGCGCTGCTGTTGATGCTGGCTGCAGGTCCCAGATTATCGATATAGTCATATTGCAAAGGCACCAGTTGCCCGTCAAACAGTGTGTACGGTGTGCAGGCATTTTTATCTGCTTTGATGGCTGCCTGTGTGGTGCTGCTGCGCTGCATATCCAGCGGTTCGAAGAAATGGGTGCGGATGAAATCATCCCAGGTGGTATCGGTCACGGCATACAATACTTCTCCTGCCGCCACAAAGCCGGCATTGCAGTAACCATAGGTATCGCGGAATCCATAATGAGGCTCATTGCGGGCCATGCCTTCCACCACCTCTTTGCGGGATATCGTGCTGCTCCAGTTGAGAAAGTCGCCCTGAAAGGTTTCAAACCCCATGCGATGGCACAGCAGATCTTCCACGGTGACCATTTCGCTCATACAGTCATCGAACAGGCGGAAATAGGGGAGGTGCTTAGTGACCTTATCATCCAGTGACAAACGCTTTTGATAGTCCAGCAGGGCGATGGAGGTGCCGGTAAACGCCTTGGAATTACTGGCGACCATAAAAAGGGAATGTTCATCCGCTTTTTGGCCGGTTTTTACATCGATCACACCATAGCCTTTTTCATGAATGATCTTTCCATCCTTTACGATGGCCACTGCAACAGCCGGAATATTCCAGCGCTTCATCTCGCGTACCACATATGCGTCGAGGCTGTCGGTGATGAAAGCCGGTTGTTGCGCTAAAGCGGTTAGTGTAAGTGCGGTCAGGCAGATGCCGGTGAGCAATTTTTTCATTGTATCAGATCTTGAATGGTGAATTTTCCTTTGTTAAAGATAGCATCCAGAATGCTCATGTCGGGATGAAATGCGTAGCGATCGCTGAATACCTGTGTGTACGGCTGCCAGGGCAACTGCAATGGATTCACTGTTCCGGGCGTAATCACGCCGCGCATATCATCCATCGTATCTGTTCCCTGTGGGATATATGCATCCGTAAAACGGAATTCGGTCGGCATGGGTACACATTTGCGGATAGCCGCCAGCAGTGCCATGTTCAGGTCCATGAGGTAGGTGAACTCCCGCACGAACAGCGGTTCAAAGAGGTCCTCGAAATAATCGAAGTAGGGGGAACGGCGATAACAGCTGGTAATGGTCACCCACAACACTTTTTGCCAGTTCGTGGCATAGGAGATCTTGACGGCCTGCATCGTCAGTTTTTGTCCGCGCCCGTGTTCCAGCGGCACACTCAGCCGCATGATGCCGTTGGGGCCGGGGATATGTGCGCGGTTGCGAAAGCTGCCCTTCTGATAATTAGCCGAAACATCGAGGTATACCACCGGGTAACGCGACACCAGTGCCATCCAGGAAAGGGAGGGCAGGAAGTGCGGTTCTATGAGGAGTGGTCGGGTGGGGGTTTGTGACAGGTTCATGACGGGTTACCCGAAATAAACCGTAATTTTAAGGTAATTTTTGAGTTATGAAAAACAGACCACTGTTGATCATCGTAGCCCTGTTGCAGAGTTTCTCTGTTTGGGCTGACGGACTGGCCACCAACACTACCGTTCGGTCATGTATGTTCCTGCACCCGGTGGATGGTGCATACATCGAAACCTACTTTGTTGCCGGTGCCAACGCCCTGGAGTTCGTGCAGGCGGAAAGCGGCGGAATGGAGGGCGCGGTGGATGTCACCATCGTGATCCTCGACGGCACTCAGGTGCTCAATTTCGACAAATACCGTCTCAGCACACCCGTGATCCGCGACTCTTCGGAGATGCGCTTCAGTATCATGGACCAGCGCAGGCTGTTCATCCCCAATAGAACCGTTACCGTAGAGGTGACCATTACGGATGCGAATGATCAGTTCAATACCTTCTCATCCACCGAAGTGTTCACCGGTTTTCGTGAAGACGCTGTGCAGATCTCCGACATTCAGTTCGCGGATAGCTATGCAGCAGCAACCACCGAGACCGCTTTTACGAAGAACGGAGTGGAGCTGATGCCGTATCCGATCAATTTCTTTCCTTCGAATAAACAGTCCATTATCCTGTATGGCGAAGTGTATCACTCAGATACCTACATGACCGATGAGCAGTTCATGGTCACCTTCTCTATTCGCAATGCTTCCACGGATGAATTCAACCAGACCTTCTTTCAATATGTAAAGGCGCAGAAGCAGCCGGTGTTCTCATTCCTCCGCGAAATTCCGATCACCGACCTGCCCGGCGGTAATTATCATTTATATGTAGAGGTTCGCAACACGAAGAATGAGCTGGTGGCACAAAAGAAGGTTTACATCCAGCGCGCGAATTCCGGTCCCATCAATGCCTGGGAGAACATTAAGATGATCAATACGGCCGGAACCTTTACGGAATCCTATTCTGATGAACAGCTGAATTATTTTCTGGATGTGATCCGCCCGCGCGCTACACAATCCGAAGTGAATCTCATCGAATCGCTCACTCCCCGCGTGGATGCTGAGATGAAGCGCAAGGTGCTGTATAACTTCTGGGTTGAGCGTAACGCCGCAGACCCATACGGTGAATGGAAGCGCTATCTGGAACTGGTGAAGGAAGCCAACGATGAATTCTCCACACCATCCCGCGAAGGGTTTAAGACCGACCGCGGCAGAGTGTACCTGCAATACGGTAGACCCTGGGATATCGTGACCAGCGTGAATGAGCCGGGCGCTTATCCGTATGAGATCTGGTTCTATACGACCCTGGCCGACAAGCAGACCAATATCGGTTTCGCCTTCTACGAACCCAGCGGGGTAAGCAATGATTATATCCTGTTGCACTCCAATGCCCGCGGTGAATTGCGGGATCCGAGGTGGAAGATCAAGTTGTATGAAACGGTTGCCTCTCCGCAGGAGGTGCTGAATTTCGACAATACCGATGTGGAAGACCGTCTGGGTGGTCATCGTGCGGTGGACGCCTATGATTTCTGATGTCTAAGCCGGTCTCGGAGGTAGTTGGTGCAGCCTTTAACAGTTCTGCATTTGCGCCTGCCGGTATGCGCTTTGCCACGAATTTGTATTTTTAGCCCATGCAATCAGAGGACATACTCCGGCGGCCACTGGTGGCGGTTGTGATCTTGTCGTGGAACGGAAGGGCTTTTCTGGAGCAATACCTGCCTTCCGTGGTGCGTCTGCAATACCAGCCGTTGGATATCTATGTGGCCGACAATGCTTCTGATGATGACACCATTTCGTTTCTTCAACAACACTATCCGCAGATCCACATTATTCGCATTCCGAAGAATGAGGGATTTGCCAAAGGATATAATGTAGCCCTGCGGTCAGTGGTGGCTGATTATTATTTTCTGGTCAACCAGGATGTGGAAGTTACACCTGACTGTATCGAACCGCTGGTGGAGATGATGCAGAGCAGCGACGTGATCGCCGCCTGTCAGCCGAAAATTCTCGCTGCCTGGGATCACAACCGGTTTGAACATGCCGGAGCTGCCGGTGGATATTTGGATATGTTCGGCTATCCGTTCTGTCGAGGCCGCATCTTTAATGTGGAGGAGCAGGATACGGGGCAATACCCGGATGCCCGCGAGATCTTCTGGGCCAGCGGAGCGGCGATGTTCGTGCGCGCAGATCTGTTCAAGCGATTCAAGGGATTCGACGGTGATTTTTTTGCACACATGGAGGAGATCGATCTCTGCTGGCGATGGAAACGCGCCGGTTACCGCATCATGTATCAGCCGGCATCCACGGTTTATCATGTCGGCGGTGGTAGTCTGCCGAAAGAGAATCCCTATAAGATGTACCTGAATTTCCGCAACAGCCTGTATATGCTGTTCAAGAATTATGAGTCCTATGAACTCGTCTGGAAATTTCCGGTGCGCATACTACTGGATAATGTGGCTTTTTTACATGCGGTGGTAAAAGGCAGATGGAAGGAAGCCGGTGCGATATTTCGTGCCGATTGGCATTTTGCCTTAGCATTGCCGTTGCAGTTCAAGAAACGTTTCGATAACTGGAAGCAATTTCATCGCAACCGCGTGGCTGCCACACGTGTGAAACAGGGCGGCTATTACCGCAGGAGCATCATCTGGCAGTTCTTCATCCGCGGCCGCAAAACATTTACCGCGCTGCAGTCTATCGAGTGATCAGATACTTAATGGCGAGGGCATAACCTTCGAGACCGAGTCCGGCGATCAGTCCACGGCACTTACCGGCGATCACATCCTGATGTCTGAAGGCTTCTCTGGCGAACGTATTACTGATGTGCACGGCTACCACCGGGGTGGTGATGCTGCCAATGGCATCTGCGAGCGCGATCGATGTATGCGCATAACCTCCTGCGTTGAGCACGATGCCATCAAAAGAAAATCCCGCTTCATGCAGCTTGTCGATCAACGCGCCTTCGTGGTTGCTCTGGAAGTAGTGTAATTCCACGTTCGGATATCGCTGGGCGAGTGTCTCGAAAAAGACCTCGAACGTGGTTGTTCCGTAAACCTCCGGTTCACGTACGCCCAGCAGATTGAGGTTGGGGCCGTTGATGATCAGGATACGCATAACAGGACAAATATACGATTATGCACAGCACATAACAGGATATCCTGCCCGGG
Source organism: Chitinophagales bacterium (assembly GCA_036734545.1). GTDB lineage: Bacteria > Bacteroidota > Bacteroidia > Chitinophagales > BACL12 > UBA7236. The sequence continues at coordinate 848 of DAIMYJ010000011.1, read as the reverse complement.
CGTTATGTGTCAGGGTCGTAACTTTTCACCATGAACTGGGCGGGTGCCATACGCGAATTCAAGGGATATCTGCAGCTGGAAAAATCGCTGTCGGGCCACTCTGTGGAGGCCTATCTGCGCGACATCTCCAAGTTGCAGCAATTCCTGGAAGGCAATTATCCCGGCACCACACCCGAGCGCGTGGAGCGTCAGCATCTGGAGGGGTTTCTGGTATTTCTCCACGAGATCGGTATGAACGGCGCCTCGCAGGCACGCATCATCTCCGGTATCCGCGCATTCTATAAATTCCTGCTCATCGAAGACCTCATCGAACACGACCCTGCGCAGCTGATCGATCTGCCCAAACTGAAGCGCGCGCTGCCGGATACACTGAGCTACGAAGAAGTGATGTCCATCATCGGCGCCATCGACCTCAGCAAGCCCGAAGGGCAGCGCAATAAAGCCATGCTGGAAACATTGTATTCCTGTGGTTTGCGGGTGAGCGAGCTGGTGGGACTCAAGATCAGTGATATGTTCCTCGACGACGGATTTATCCGCGTGCGCGGTAAAGGGGATAAGGAGCGGCTGGTGCCTATTGGCGACAGTGCTATGCGGTATATCCATATTTACCGAAATACCGTGCGCAGTCAGCTGACGCCGCAGCGCGGATTTGAGGACACCCTTTTTCTCAATAACCGCGGACGCATCATGACGAGGGTATATGTATTCATGATGATCAAACAGCTGGCGCAGCAGGCCGGTATCCGAAAGAATATTTCACCGCATACCTTCCGCCATTCCTTCGCCACACATCTCATCGAAGGCGGTGCTGATCTGCGCGCCGTGCAGGAAATGCTGGGACATGCATC
>DAIMYJ010000010.1:45990-48190 GCA_036734545.1 Chitinophagales bacterium | reverse complement strand
GGTGCGGATGTATCCATCGGGTCGCGTTATGTGCGCGGCGGAAGTGTGGAGGACTGGCCGCTGAACAGGATATTATTGAGTAAGTGGGCCAGCCGGTATGTGCGGTGTATCACGTGGATACCTGTGTATGATACCACTGCCGGCTTCGTATGTTACAAACGGGCGGTACTGGAAAAGATCGACCTGAATAAAATTCGATTTATCGGTTACGCCTTCCAGATCGAAATGAAGTATGCCGCCTGGCGTTGCGGGTTCACTTTGAAAGAAGTGCCTATTGTTTTCAAGGACAGGGAGCGCGGTACTTCAAAGATGAGTAAAGGCATATTCAAGGAAGCCGTGTACGGCGTTATCAAGATGCGCTGGAAAAGCATGTTTAACAGTTATAGCCACCACTGACCATGAGCGGCCGCAACGACAGATCTGCCAAACGCCATCGCCGAAAAGGCATACACAGACGCAAATCGGGATTGCTGCCGGGTACACCGGTTTATACCGGTGAAAAGCTGGCTGAGCATTTCAGCATCCAACGGATCGTATACAATGCCGAATCCTTCAGTGAAGTAGACTACACCAAGACACAACAGCCGGATCTCAGCATCTCTGCAGGTGCCGTGACCTGGCTGAATATGAACGGCCTGCACAATGTAGAAACGGTGGAGGAGATCGGTGCGGCATTCGGTCTGCATAACCTGGTGCTTGAAGACATCCTGAACGTTTACCAGATCCCCAAAGCGGAAGAATATTCCGACATCGACCAGATCTACATCACACTGAATGAATTTTATTTCGGAGACGACGGCAAGCTCGACCGCGATCAGATCAGCATTATCCTGGGTAAGGATTATGTGCTGAGTTTTCAGGAAGAGGAGGGTGATTATTTTGAAGTGATCAGAGAACGTTTGCGATCTGCCAAAGGCAAACTCCGGAAAAAGAGCGCCGACTATCTGGTGTATGTGCTGATCGACTCCATTGTGGACAGCTACTTTGTTATTCTGGATCATTATGCTTCGCTGCTGGATCAGGTGGAGAATGACATCTTTGAAAAGAAGAACAACAACCATTTAGAGACCATACATCATTTGAACAAGGACCTCATCTATTTACGCAGGTCCATCGCCCCCATGAAAGAAATATTGTTCAAACTGATGAAGGAGGACGTGATCCTTGTGGAGGATGATACCAAACTGTTCCTGCGCGATGTGCTGGACCACGTCAATCAGGTGGTAAGCCAGATCGATGTAGACCGCGAATACCTGGCCGACCTGATCCAGACCAACATGGCCAATATGAATGCCCATTTGAACGAGATCATCAAGGTGCTGACCCTGATCTCCACCATTTTTATCCCGCTGACCTTTCTGGTAGGCGTTTATGGCATGAACTTTGGGAATATCCCATTAATGCAGCACTCCTATGGCTACTTTGTCGTGTGGGGTGTCATGATCCTGATCACGATCCTGCAGTTTGTGATCTTTAAGAAGAAAAAATGGTTATAAGAAACACACATCAAAACACTGCCTATGCGTAAATCCATACTCCTCCTAATGTTTGGGATCACCTCTGTAAGCCTCCTGCAGGCGCAGAGCACCATTGCCCCCAAGACCTCGGCCGTATATTTCAATATCGGCTTTGATATGGGTATCCCGATAAATGAATTCAAGACCTATAACGATGAGATCGCTGCCGGCGGCGGGTTCAACCTGTTCTTTCAGCCTTCCGTGAAGATCCCCATTTTAGTGGGTTTTGACCTGGCCTTCCTCGGCGCAGGCAGCCAGATCCAACGCGAAACGCTCACGGCCGATATCGTTGCCGGAGGCACGGTCATTGAAACGCTGTATTTCCCCCTTCGGGTGGAGACCTACAATACGATCTCCAAAGGCCATTTGAATCTGCGGGTACTCTCCCCTACCAAGTTCTTTAAGCCCTATGTGGACGGTTTGGTGGGATTCAACTACTTCGGCACCAACACATCCGTGTTTGATGAGTCAGAGGAGTTTTTCCTCAGCGAGGCCGACAATCCGCTGATCACGACCTCCAATCAGAACGCCGACTGGACCTTCAGCTATGGTGGTGCAGCCGGTCTGATGATCGAATTGAACGAAAACATGCTGATTGATCTGCGTCTGGCATATACGCTGGGTGGCAATGCCGACTACTACGTAGAAGACGACATTGAGAACTGGGAGCTGGAGTTCAACAC
>DAIMYJ010000010.1:30878-45890 GCA_036734545.1 Chitinophagales bacterium | reverse complement strand
AACGTTATCTAAACCATGCGCAGGCAAACCTACCGAACGGCGGGCCGGGTGCTGATCGCCTATGGCGGGGTGCTGGCGATTGCCATCGCTGCGGCTGTGCTCGTATTGCGCAATCTGAACGCCAGCCCCGGGGTGCGGCAGGCAGAAGCCGATTCAGCACCGGTCATCGATTCACTACATGGTGTTTATGTATATGACAACGGTCCGGTGAGTCATGTAGCCGGCAGGCATATCGGCCCCAACGGATATAATTATGGCCTGCAATGGCAGTGTGTGGAATTCGTAAAACGGTATTATGCGGTGCATCTGCACCATTACATGCCCGACACCTGGGGTAATGCGAAAGACTTTTTTGACAGGCGGTTACCGGATGCATCCTACAATGAGTCCCGTGCCCTGGTGCAATATGCCAATCCCAGCCTGAAAAAACCTGCCGTTGACGACATACTGGTATTCGACGGCACGCTGTCCAATCGCTATGGTCATATCGCGATCATCAGTGCGGTATTTGACGACCATATCGAGATCATCCAGCAAAATGCCGGTCCCCACGCTTCCACCCGTGAGCGTATAGCTTTGGAATACCGCGACGGTCGCTGGCAGGTGCAGCATCGCAGAGCCCTGGGCTGGCTGCGTGTGGAATAATGTAAGTCTGTTCGCAGATGGCTGTACCGGAAAATAAAAAGGCTGCCTCGATCGAGACAGCCTCAGGTATATTCCTTTACCAGATCTAAAACTTAAAAACTATCCATGGCGCGGATGAGCTGGTTCACCTCTTCCGGTTTCAGGTTGCAGCGCATCTTCACGTATACGAATGCTTCGTCCGTTTCATTCACCATCACCACAAAACTCTTGATCTTATCGCGTTTGTTGGTGCGAATTTGCATCTGCACATTCTCCTCAGGCGTAACCACGCTGATGAGCGGTTCATAATCCCGGCGTTCCATGCGGTTCAGCTTACGGGTCATTTTATTATCCATATGATCCTTATAGGCTGCGCCTTCGCGGATACAAATGTTCATGCTGCCTAAGTTGCGCATAAAGTCCATGGCAACAGCCTCTTCTCCTTCCATGTGATCGTCGGCGATATCAGCAGCCCACTTGATGAGGACACCGGGGATCCAGAGGTTCAGTCGAACAGACTCTTCGTCATCCGGGGCCGGCGTTGCAGCGTGTGCAGGAGCGGCCATCAAGGCGCCGGACAGAGCGATCAGGGCAAACAGGATTATCTTTTTCATGATGTTCAGTTTATGCAGATGTATGATGCGTTAAGTATCAGATCATTTTTGTTCAGTGCCGGAGTTCTCCAGTTTCTTCAGTTCATCCAGACCTTCGATATCGAGATCAGACATTTTGGAGATCTTATCCAGGTCGATGGCACCCATGATGCTGATGAGCACGAATTCTCCGTCGGCATCACATACCATGAGCATATCGGTGAGTTTAGATCCTTCGATCTTTTTGCCGTATAAGCGCACCTTTTCAGTTTCAGAGGTCACGTTCAGCAATTCCTCAAATCCGGTAGTAGGCACGCTTGCCATGAACTCGTTGTAGTATTGGCCGGAGCGGGTTTCACCTTCCGCATTTTCATAAACCAGGATGTGGATGCCTTTGATGTCGCCGGCAACAGACTGCCATTCCTCCGCATTGTCAGCGGCAGAGGCAACCCAGGAAAATAATTTTTCGGTAACCACCACAGAGGTGAATCCTTCCTTGCCTTCATATTTCTGGAAGAACTGGTCGATCTGTGCAGTTTGTGCAAATGCCGTAGCACCGGCAAAGAGGGCGATAGCAGAGAATATCAGCTTTTTCATGTGTTTCAGTTTAAGTGTGAATGAATTGCTTACACCCATGAGTCGAACCGGGCCCACCAAATGTTACAGCTGACAGAAAAAAAATATGGCATACAGCGTTAAAAACCGCTGCTAGCGGGACTTTCGGCTGATAAAAATGCCGAACAGCACCAGTAGTTCATAGAGATTATCCAGCCGCACATGCAGATGAATAGGTGCTTTGGAGAGATCGGGATAAAGATTGGGGAAGTTGTGCAGATCATTGACCTTGCCTTCGATGTTATACAGGAACTGCTCAGCGGTCCACCCGGTGTATTTCTGCTGTTGTTTGGTGCGTGCCAGTGCAGCAGGCAGTGTTTTGGGACCGTCGCACAGCTTTTCGAATTTATAGTTACCTGCATATGCCTGACCGATCGCGTGCACCGATAATTTCAGGATGAGCGCTTTCTGGTCCACACCTTCCCTGTTCCGGTGTTCCAGCAATTTGATGTTGTCGCGCAATTCGCGGAGCAGGTCATTTTTGATGCGATCGGAGGAGCGGGAGCGTTCGGTGAAATATTGCAGAACGTCCTTTACCGTGTTAACTCCTGTATTCAGATAATCGGGCATTTCGGCGAGTGCTGGTCGTGCAAGATACGCAACTACGGTCAATTCACGCCGATCACGCGGCGAACCTCCAGAAAGTGTTCACTGTAATACGCTTCCTGTTTTTCATTGCTGATGCGCACGCCCCCCGTTTCGGGTGAGGAGGTATGGATGAAAGTGAATCCTTTTTCCAGATCATAGTCCAGGACAATACCCACATGTCCGGGATCACCGGGTTTATCTTTGGGTCCGCTGAAGACGATGATATCGCCGGGCGCTGCATCCACATGCGGTACCGGCTTACCGGCATCGAACTGCATTCCGCTGGTGCGGGGCAGCTCTATGTCAAAGGCCTTGTATACATAACAGATGAATCCGGAGCAGTCAAAGCCTACCGCAGGTGCGCTGCCACCCCATACATAAGGGATGCCTATAAAGGTTTTCGCATAACTGACGATACTATCGGCCAGTGCATCCTGTCTGATCGCTGCAGAGTCCGGCGTGTCCTGCGCCCACCAGGGTGAAAGCTGGGCTTCTACCCGAACGCTGCAGGCAGTCAACAGTATTCCGAGCGCTATGCCTTTGCCTGGATGCATCAGGGGTGCTGACGTTTCTTCTTATCTTTTTTCTGATCTTTTTCCTGCTCCCACCACACCGGTGTCTGGTCATCCGGGTCGAGGTTGTAGTTCACGGTGATCTCTTCGCCCGGTTCGATATCGCGCACGGCACGAAATTCGAGCACGTTCAGGTCGAAGTCGGGTAAATATTGGGCATTGGGCGAATAGCTATGGTTGTAAAGTGAACCGAAGCCGAGAGCGAGTGCTCCCTTTTTCCCTTTCTTGCCCCACTCAAAATAATACTCGTAAAGGAATGTATCGTTGATGGACTCGCGGTCTTTTGCACCGAACACGATCATAGGTGCCACTTCAATGGTCTCCCCTTTTTTGATCGGTTTTGAGGTGAAAACGGCGCGGCCTTTATCGGGTGTGCGGGCAACGAACAGGTTGTCCGGCAGCACGGGTGTCAGCTTGCGTATCTCTTCTGCAGGTTCCTGCTTCTTATGCTTAGACATAGGCTGATATTAACCTTTGATAGCGGAGGTAACGGCCTGCTGTACATCACCATAGAGTGCGGCGAAATGTTTTTTCACGGCAGTGCGTCCTTTCACGGCGCTGCTCTTGTTCACGCGCGTCATCGCCTCTTCATAAATGTTGAACAAGTTATTTACGCGGTTCTCCAGCTGATCGTCAGCGATATCCATGCCCATCACATGGTCAATGGCTACGGCAACGGCAGCACCTATTCTCTTCTTGGCAGTTCTCTTACTCATAAGGGTAATTTGGCGCAAAGTTACAACTATGCCCCTATCTTTGCATAAAACCACCGTATTATGTTCGATCTGAAGAAAGCCATGGAGATGAAGAAGAAGATGGATGAGATCCAGGCCCGTCTGGATGCCATCACCGTTGAAGGACAGGCCGGCGACGGGAAATATGCGGTTAAGGCCACCATCACCGCTACACGAAAGGTTAAGGCCATAGAGATCAGCGATGGGCTGATGGAAAGCGGCGATAAGGAGCATCTGGAGGACCTGTTACTGCTGGCGATCGAACGCGGCATGGAAAAGGCACAGCAGGTTGCGGATGCCGAGGCGCGCTCAGCAGCTTTGTCCGGCGGTTTAGGCGGATTGTTCGGCGCCTGAGTTCAGGCAATATCTTCCAATCTGAAAATAGCGCTCTTCACGCGCTTCCCCACTTCATCCGCCAGTATCAGTTCTCGGGCGGTCGGCTGCTCAAACACCTGTTGCAGGTTGCGGATGGCGCCGGCAGGCACCTGATGCGAACGGCAAAGGTCCAGGAATGAACCACAGGTAAAATGCTGCACACGCTGTTGCAGAGCGCCGATGAGGGTATTCCTGTTTTGCACACGATCCTTATTATGTCTGTATCGCGGGTCCTCCGCCAGGGCAGGATCGCCGAGAATGGTGCACAATGCTTTGAATTGTTTGTCGGAGCCGATGGCTAGTACGATCTGGGTACCTTCCACACAGGTGATGATCTCGCCATAAGGCGCGATGTTCGGATGCAAACTGCCGATGCGCTGCGGGATATGCCCGGCCGTGATGTAATTCGCCGCCTGATTGGCCAGCGATGCAATGGCTGCATCAAACAGCGACACGGTAACACGGGAGCCCTTGCCTGTTTGCATTTTACGGATCAGCGCCGTAAGAATGCCCTCCTTGAGTTGATGCGCGGCGAACTGGTCGATGATGGCCACCGGCAGTTTAACGGGTGGAGAGGCCGGTGTCCCGTTCATATACATCCATCCCGTTTCAGCCTGCAATACCACATCGAAGGCCACGCGGTCTTCCTCATCACCAAAACCGTTGATGTTGGCATAGATGATACCCGGGTTAATGGCGGCCACGGTAGTGTGATCCAGCCGGAATTTTTCGGCATCACCCTTTTTCCAATTGCAGATCAGAATATCGGCATTACGTATCATGCCGTATACCTGCTCCAGGTTCGACGGGTCCTCGAGGTCGAGGAAGAGGTGCAGCTTGTTCCAGTTCACCGAAGCAAAGTAGGCGGAGGCAGGGGATGCAGGGTCCTCCGTAGGCAGTTTCCATTGACGGGTGATATCGCCGCCGGTGCGCGGATTCTCGATCTTTACCACATCTGCGCCCAATTCCGAAAAAAACGATCCCACGGCGGGGCCGGCCATGACACTGGCCATTTCTATGATCTTCAGCCCTTTGAACATGGGACAAAGGTATCTGTTTAACAAAAATCGACACGGTCTGCAATATCTCATTCGGCCGTCCGTCAGAACTAATCAGATAAAATGACGTTTTTCTTACACGATGCCTAAGCGTTTCCTATTCATCATTCTCTTTTTTGTGTTGCTGGATGTGTTGTCCATTCAGGCGCCACTCCACCTCTTCGGCTCCACACCCTGGGTTTACGGGGTATTTGCAGGCTCTACCCTGCTGGTGATCGTTTCCATGCTGGTGTATTTCCGATCCGGTATCCGGTCCGAAGACCCGGCGGTGAGACAGATATTGCTGCAGATATTCTTTGTGCTGCTATTCCCTAAACTGATCATGAGCCTGTTGATGGTTGGCGAGGATATTTTCCGCGGACTAGCGCTGCTGGTGAATGGCATTTCCGATCTGACCGGCAGCGAGGCGATCTTTGAGACCGGCAGAAGCACAGGCTGGAGTTGGTTCACACTCATATTCGGGTTGACCCTTACCCTGCTGATGCTGTATGGCGCCCTCTTCAATGTATATCGTTATCGCGTGCATCAGATAGGCGTGAAACTCATGCAGCTTCCCAAGGCTTTTGAGGGCCTTCGTGTGGTGCAGATATCCGATATTCATTCCGGCAGTTTGAGCGATAAGGCCGCAGTGGAAAAGGCGGTGGACCGCATCAATGCACTGCAGCCCGATCTGATATTTTTCACCGGTGACCTCGTGAACAATATTGCCGAGGAAGCGCGTGCATTCACGGATGTATTCAGCCGGCTGCAGTCGACACACGGTGTGTATTCCGTGTTGGGCAACCATGATTATGGAGATTACGTAGACTGGCCGGATGCGCATGCCAAGCACCGCAATCTTGCGTCGCTGAAAGAGCTGCATGCTCAGATGGGCTGGCGGTTATTGCTGAATGAGCATGTGCACATTGAAAAAGACGGAGAAAAGATCGTGGTGGCCGGTGTAGAGAACTGGAGTGCACGCGGACGTTTTGTTTCCTACGGCAATTTGCAGGCTGCCCTGCAGGGTATTGAATCTGCAGCCACCATTTTGTTGTTATCGCACGACCCGTCGCACTGGGAAGCAGAGGTGCTGCATCATCCGGCCAAGGTGGATATTACTTTCAGCGGGCATACCCATGGTATGCAATTCGGCTGGGAGTGGATGCGATGGAAGTGGAGCCCTGTGCAGTATATTTATAAACACTGGGCGGGTTTGTATCATCGCGACCGGCAGTATCTTTATGTGAACCGGGGTTTCGGTGTGATCGGGTATCCCGGGCGGGTGGGCATATTACCGGAGATAACGATGTTCACCCTCAGCAGGGCTGAGGCCTGATCCCGGCGCATCATTACCGGTTTAAACAGGATACATTCCACATGCAAAAAGAACTGCAGCAGGGTTTCGAGGCCGCGACGACAATATTGCGGACTATGCTAGACTCCTTTCACCGGTCTGGTGATACGGAACTGAACACCCCCATGCAGGAAGGCAAATGGTCGGCAGCCCAAACCACGTGGCATGTGATACGCGCCATGGAGGTGAGTCTGGACTATCTGGAATACAAACTGGCGCAGCCGCACCGGTTTTCCCGCGCGGGGATAGGTTCGTGGTTACGCGGCCGCATTCTGGTGGGATCACTGAACAGCGACCGCAAATTCAAAGCCCCCGCGATCACCGCCGGCGTGCCCGATCATATTACGCTGGCTGAATTACAGCGTACAGCCGACGCACAGATCGAACGATTACGGGTCCTGCTGGAAGCCTTTCCACAGCAGCTCCGCAACAAAACGGTATTTAAGCATCCGGTGGCCGGCCGGCTCACCATCCGTCAGATGCTGGAATTCATGCAGGCCCACACTTACCACCACAAAAAACAAACGGACCATTTCCTTGCACAGCGCACTGCCCGATGATGCCGTCTTTATATATTAACTTTGCACTTTCAATTTAGCGCCTGTATTAGATGACGATCTTCATTGTGTTTTTCGTACTGCACTGGTACCTCAGCCTTTTCAGCCAGACATTTTTCCTGCACCGTTATGCCGCACACGCCATGTTCCGGATGCAGCCGGTATGGGAGAAATTCTTTTATCTGTTCACCTGGTTCACCCAGGGCAGCAGCTATCTGAGTCCTTACGCTTATGGTGTATTGCACCGCCTGCATCACGCCTTTGCCGATACCGAGAACGATCCGCATTCTCCCAAATATTCCAGCGGACTTTTTCCGTTGATGCATAAAACCAAGCTCATTTATTCCGACATCAACACCGGTAAATTTCCGGTCGATCAAAAATACCTGACCAACCTGCCCATGTGGCGGTCGTTTGATTTTTTTGCCGGTTCAATGTATGCACGCCTCGCATGGGTGGTGGTATATTTTATGATCTACTGGCAGTTTGCTACCGAATGGTGGTTGTGGTTCCTATTTCCGATCACCTGTCTGATGGGTCCCGTACATGGTGCCATCATCAACTACTTCGCCCATAAATTCGGTTATCGCAATTTTCAGGTGGAAGACACCTCGCGGAACTTTCTGCCGGTGGATATACTGATGATGGGTGAAAGCTATCACAACAACCACCACAAGTACGGATCGCGTCCGAATTTCGGTTTCCGGTGGTTCGAGCTGGATCCCACATATCCGGTGATCCGCGTGCTGAATGCCCTGCGCATTATTCGTCTGAACCGCGAATCAGCGGCCTGACGGGCAACAAAGCGGTGGCAGGTTTCGTTGTAAATTTACCTGAAATTACCGCGTATCCGTCTGCGACGATCCATACAGTTACTGGTGTTATTCCTGGTGTGCAGCACCTCTGTGTGGGCACAGCGCTCCAATGAGCGGATGCGGCTGGTATCCGAACCTTCCGACACACTGGTGGTAGACACCCTGAGCCTTGTGCCCGGAACGGTCATGCTGGAGTCCGGCAAGATCGCGGGCAACGACACTGTTTTCACGCAGCTGAGCGCATCCGGGTACATTATTCTGCATGCCGAATCCCGTATCATTTTTACTGCTCCCCCACCCCGGTTGCTCCGTATCAGGTATACCGTATTCCCCTATCTGTTCACACGATCGTATTATCGCTATGATGCGGCCACCTATGACAGCACGCAGGTGCAGCTGAAACCTTATCAGATCACTGCAGGTGCGGGTCCGGGGTATCTCGATATCGACGGACTGGATTACAGCGGCAGTTTTGCGCGCGGCATCTCCTTCGGTAACAATCAGGATGTGGTGGTAAACTCCACCTTCAACCTGCAAATGAACGGCAGGCTGCAGAATGATGTCGATATCAGCGCATCCATCACCGACAATAACATCCCCATACAACCGGAAGGGAACACACAACAATTGCAGGAATTCGATAGGGTGTTCATCAAACTATCCAAAGGGCGCCAACGACTCACGATGGGTGATTATGAGATGTATGACAACGGCGGCTATTTCATGCAGTTCTATAAAAAAATGCAGGGCGCTGCCTACGCCGGGGATTACGATCTGGACAACGGCGCGCTACTGGAAACCAGCCTGAGTGCGGCTGTAGCGAGAGGGATTCATGTGCGCCAGCAATTATCCATCATTGAAGGCAATCAGGGCCCCTACAAACTGAAAGGCAACAATGGCGAGACCTTCATCATCATTCTTGCCGGGACTGAACGGGTATTCATGGATGGGAAGCAACTCACACGCGGTGCCGAACATGATTATGTGATCGATTATAATGCCGGCGAGATCACGTTCATGCCGCGCATCCTGATCACCAAAGACAAGCGTATCATGGTGGAATTCGAGTATGCCGACCGCCAGTATTTCCGCACGTTGGTATACAGCAACAATCAATATACCAGTGCTGATCGAACGCTGCAGGTGCGCATGCAGGTGTATTCCGAGCAGGATAGTAAAAACCAGCCACTCGATCAGTCATTGGGCAGCGAGGAAAGAGACATTCTGAATGCAGCCGGCGACAGTGTGTCTACGGTATTTGCACCGGCTGTTGACAGCATTGCTTTTGACGCTACACGCATCCTGTACAAGATGATCGATTCACTCGGATTTGACAGTGTATTCGTGTATTCTATTGATCCTGATTCTGCTTTTTATGCACTGACATTTACCGAATTAGGGCTCAATCGGGGCAATTATATTGTATCTAATTCCGCTGCCAACGGGAAAGTATACAAATGGGTAGCACCGATCGGCGGTGTACCGCAGGGAACTGCCGAGCCTATCGTTCTGCTGGCTGCACCGCGCAAAGCACAAATGATCAGTGTGACCACTACCTATGTTCCGAATGAAAGAAACAGTGTGCAAACAGAAATTGCGCTATCACAAAACGATCCGAACACATTTTCGGTGACCGGCAATGGTGATAACGACGGGCTAGCCCTGCGCACAGGATGGAAGCACAATTTGCCAGTGAGCGGAAAGAACACGTTGCAGATCCGCGGTGATTATGAATTTGCAGGAAAGCAATTCAGTGCACTCGAGCGCTTCCGGCCGGTAGAATTCAGCCGCGACTGGAGCATTTACAATACCGAGCGCACGCATGAGCATTATGCCAATGCCGGCATGCAATTCGCATCCGGTGAAAAGGCGAAAGCCGGCTATCAGTCATCGATGTTCATCCGCGAAGGTATCTACCGCGGATTTTTACAAACACTGACCGGTCAGGTCCACAGCGGCCCCTGGGACCTTGATCTGGTGGCCAGCGGATTATTGGCCGCGAGTGATACTCTGCAAACTACCTTCATACGTCCCAAACTCACTGTAAGCAGATCCTATCCGGCGTTGTCCGGATTCAAGACCGGAGTGGTGTATGAAGGCGAGCACAACCTGGTGTCGTCACCAGCCGATTCACTGGTTGCACAGACATTTACCTTCGATCAGTATACTGCGTATTTCAGCACCGGCGACAGCAGTGATCAAACGTTACGCGGCGATGTGATCTTCCGTAATGACAAGGTTGCTGCTGCGGGCGCGCTCGCTTTACAAACACAGGCGTGGGCCTATCAGCTTCAGGGCGTGAACAGATATGCTCGCGAGACCGGGCAGTTACAATGGCAATTGCAATACCGGACCATGCGCGTACCAGATACGGCGCTCACCACGCTGCGACCGGAAAACACCTTACTGGGCCGTGTGCAACACCTGCAGACGATACGGAAAGGACTGCTGACCTCCGACATCCTGTATGAGATCGGTACAGGTACCGAACAGCAGCGCAGCTACACATTTGTGGAAACAGAACCCGGAGCCGGTGTTTATACCTGGAATGATTACAACGGAAACGGCGCCCAGGAATTGAATGAATTCGAGGTAGCCGTATTTGCTGATCAGGCCAACTATATTCAGGTGTTCGTGCCAACCGATAATTATATCCAAACCAACACCACCAACTTCAACTATGCCCTCAGTGTAAACCCCAAAGTCCTCTGGCATAATGCCAAAGGGTTCGAAGGATTTGTCGGGAAATTCAGTGCACAGTCAAACCTGACCATGAACAGAAAAGTGTTTGACGACCAGACCGTTGCTGCCTACAATCCCTTTGCTGTTATCGCAGACAGTTTACTGGTGAGTTCTGCGCTCTATTGGGTGAATACCGTATTCTTCAATCGCAGTGGAAGTAAATTCGGGATGGATTATTCCTATATCCGCAACTTCACGAAACAGGTGATCACAGTTGGGCCCGAGAGCAGAGCAAAGGAAGAGCATAAGTACACCGTCAGATACCGTCCGGATAAATACTGGACGATCAACGGAACCGTGTATAATGGTATTCGACAATACACCGCCGACGCCTTTACGGAAAGGAATTATTATGTGCCGTATCTGACATTGGAGCCTAAGATCAGCTACACATTGGATACGCGTTTCCGCATCACGGGAACGGTGCAAAGCACGTCTGCTGAAAACAGAGAAGGCGGCGAACTGCTGAAGAGCCTGAATGCCTCAGTGGATCTGCGTTACAATATCGTGACCAAGAGCACGGTGAATGCCAAGGTGGCCTTTGTGCAGATCGATTTCAGCGGAGATGCCGACACTCCCGTAGGCTATGCGATGCTGGAGGGATTGCAGAACGGTAATAACCTGCTATGGAATCTCAACATCGACCGCAAGCTCAGTCAGGTATTGCAGCTCACGGCGGGCTATGAAGGCCGGAAGACCGGCGACAACCCCATTACCCATATCGGCCGACTGCAAATGCGAGCGGTGTTCTGATCCGTGACAGATGGACATCGTTGCGCAGTGTATCCCGCACATGTGTAAATTTGTAGGATGGACATCAGTATCAACACCCCTGCGCTGTTATTCCCGGCCATCAGTCTGGTCATGCTGGCCTATACTAATCGTTTCATGGCCCTAAGCAGTGTGGTCAGGAAATTACATGATGAGTATGAATCCAACCGTTCCAATAAAAATCTGCCTTTGCAGATACGGAACCTGCAGTATCGCATCAAACTGGTGCGGAGAATGCAATTTTTCGGTGTCACCAGTTTTCTGGTGGCCCTGGTGAGTATGTATATGATCTATGTAGACAGTCAGCAGGCTGCACATATCTCCTTTGCCATATCTATCATATTATTCGGTATCAGTCTGGTGATCTCCCTCATTGAGATCATGCGCAGCACTCAGGCGCTGGAGCTTGAGTTATCGGATATGGAAGAAGACACCGCAGACAAAGGGCTGGTGGACTACATCAAGAAGCATCTATGACCTGATGCAATTACGCAACCTGAAAGCGGAATTACTTCGCTTCACGATCTACTGAACGGACAAAAGGGTAAGATTTACTGCAGATTGAGCAGGAATGTGGGTCCTTCGCTTTTCCTGAATTCCAGGGTGGTGGTAACCGGTGTAAGCGAGAACACAAATGCCTGACCGAGTGTGCAATCAGCTGCACCTGGTGTGGTGGTCTTGTAAACGAATATCGTTCCGGTCGGATCTACTGATTCAACGGTCATGGTTGAGGAGCAGAGGATATCGGCCTGCACGGACTCCTGGAAATTCAAGCCTGTTGCCGATACGGTTGCCGTAATGGTATAAGGCTGTCCGTTAGAGGCCAGTCCGGTGTACTGATAGGTGCCCGGAGCAATACTTTGCGCAGAAACTTCCGCCTGAGTGGCGAGTATCAGTGCCACGGCAATAAGGAGGGTGCAAAGGTGTTTCATAAGCAGTTATCCTGTTTTGTATTCTAAAGATAACACTATTCACGCAAATCCTGTTCGCCGGGTTGGGTGGAGGCGTTTTCCCGGGCGCTGTGGAAAACCCCGTCCGATTGGGGAAAACGGCGGGGACACAGGCATTTTCAGGGATGCGGAAGTATATTTGCAGGCTATGAAATCGGTGAAGGAAACACCCCTGATGGGGCAATACAACCGCATCAAGGCCAAATATCCGGATGCGGTGCTGTTGTTCCGTGTAGGCGATTTCTATGAGACCTTTTCACAGGATGCCGTAGTTACCTCCAAGGTGCTGGGCATCGTGCTGACGAAGCGGGCCAATGGTGCAGCCAGCCATATTGAGCTGGCGGGGTTCCCCTATCATGCGCTCGACGCCTATTTACCGAAGCTGGTACGTGCCGGATACCGCGTTGCAATATGTGAGCAACTCGAAGACCCCAAAATGGTCAAAACGATCGTGAAGCGCGGTGTTACCGAGCTCATCACTCCCGGGGTGGCGACCAGTGAGAAGATGCTCGACACCAAGAGCAATAATTATCTGGCCAGTTATTTTCACGACGGTAAACTTACCGGTATGAGTTTTCTGGATATCTCCACCGGGGAATTCTTTGTGGCACAGGGCAACAGTGACTATTTCGACAAACTGCTGCACAGTCTGCAACCGGCAGAGATCATATTACCCAAGCAGCAGCAAAAGCAGTTCAAGGAATTATTCGGGCATAAGTTCTATATCTATGCACTGGATGACTGGATCTATACCGAGGATTATACCCGGGAAAAACTGCAACAGCACTTCGGCACCATCAACCTGAAGGGTTTCGGTATCGATGATATGGTACCGGCCATTTTGGCTGCCGGTGCGAGCATTCATTATCTGAGTGATACTGAACATAATAATATCGGACACATCACCGGAATCTCGCGACTGTCGGAAGACCAGTATGTATGGCTCGATCGTTTTACGATCCGCAACCTGGAGTTGATCCAATCATCAGCGGAGGACGGCAGCAGTCTATTCAAGGTGCTGGACCACACCATCACGCCCATGGGCACGCGTTTGCTCAAGCGATATATTCTGATGCCGCTCAAAGACCGGCATGCGATAGAGGCCCGTTTACAGAGCGTAGAGCATCTCATCCTGCAATCGGCAGCAGCTGATCATATCGGTCAGGCGCTGAAGCAGATCGGCGATCTTGAGCGTATCGTTTCAAAGGTGTCGCTGCAAAAGATCAATCCGCGAGAGATACTGCAATTGAATCGCGCTCTGCACGCACTCGTACCGCTTAAGTCTGTGCTGCTGGAATCGGGTTGTGCACCGCTGCAGAAACTCGGCGATCAGCTACATCTGTGCGAGCTGATCAGACAACGCATCGACGATACACTGGCCGAGGATGCACCTGCACAGGTGAATAAAGGCGGTGTGATCAAAAACGGTGTATCACCTGACCTGGATGCCCTGCGCAATATCGGTTCCACCGGAAAAGACTTTCTGGTGCAACTGCAGCAGGAGGAGATCTTACGCACCGGTATTCCCAGCCTGAAGATCGGATTCAATAATGTGTTCGGGTATTATCTGGAGGTGACCAACAAATACAAGGACGTGGTGCCTGCCGACTGGATACGTAAGCAAACGCTTACCAACGGCGAGCGCTTCATCACTCCCCTGCTTAAGGAATATGAGGAGAAGATATTAGGCGCTGAAGAAAAGATCATGGCGCTGGAGCAACGGCTGTTCGATCAGTTACTGGCCGAATTACAGGAATATGTGAAGCCCATACAGGTGAATGCGCACGTATGTGCACGACTGGATGTGCTGCTCAATTTCGCACATGTGGCGATTGCCTATCAGTATCGCAAACCGGAGATCACCGATGATCTTGATATTCACATTGTGGAGGGCCGGCATCCGGTGATCGAGCAGCACTTACCGGTGGGTGAAAGTTATGTGCCGAATTCCATCACGCTGGATACAGAGGAGCAGCAGATCATCATCATCACCGGACCGAACATGGCCGGTAAGTCTGCCCTGCTCCGCCAAACTGCGCTCATCGCACTGATGGCACAAATGGGCAGCTTCGTACCAGCCAAAGAAGCCCGTATCGGTATCGTTGACAAGATATTTACCCGTGTTGGCGCCAGTGATAATATCTCTTCCGGAGAATCCACCTTCATGGTAGAGATGAATGAGACCGCCAGCATCATGAACAATATCTCCAACCGCAGTCTTATCCTGCTGGATGAGATCGGGCGGGGAACTTCAACCTATGATGGCATATCCATAGCATGGAGTCTGTGTGAATTCCTGCATCAACATCCTGCTGCGCGGGCAAAAACTCTGTTTGCCACACATTATCATGAACTGATCGATCTGGAAACAAAATTTGAACGCATCCGCAATTACCATGTGAGTACAAAGGAGGCCGGCAATAAAGTGATCTTCCTGCGCACGCTGCAGAAAGGCGGCAGCAAGCACAGCTTCGGCATTCACGTGGCGCGCATGGCCGGTATGCCACCACAGATCGTACAACGGGCCAATGAGATCCTGAAACAACTGGAAGATAAACACATCGGCGCCGACCTGAAAAACAAGCTGAAAAAGATACAGCAGCAGCAATTCCAGCTCAACATGTTCAGCATGGACGACCCGCAGCTGGCCAAGGTGCGTGATATCCTGGAGCATGTTGACATCAA
>DAIMYJ010000010.1:6733-30778 GCA_036734545.1 Chitinophagales bacterium | reverse complement strand
GGTCGCGAATCATCCAGCATATTGTAATTCACTTTGAGATACAATTTCTCTGTGAGATAGGATTTGATGTCGAGGGTTGTGGAAATACGCCTGTCCTTCAGATCGGCAACATTTGGCTGATAATATGTCGTGCTCACTATCGACACATGATCGTTGGGGGTAAATGTGAAAGAGAGATAACTGCTCATGCGGTGATTATTCTCCGTATTCAGCTCTCCGGGATTTGCCTCTATTTCATACATATACAAAGTAGCTACATAAAGCCTGAACGTATCAGTGCCGAACACTTTAAATCGCGGGCCTGTGCCGGTCAGCAGGCGGTAGTCGATATCGAGCGGCTCGTTGTATTGTCCCTGTACGAAGGCTTCCCAAACAAATCGGTCGCGCAGTTTATAGTTATAGCGCACATGCTGAAATCCACTGTTCACAAAACGGTCATTCTCATTCACCTGCACGGTGGCGATATCGGTAAGCAGGAGCACCAGGCTTTTCTTCGTTTTATATTGCAGGTGCAGGTCTGTTTGCAGTGACACCAGCATGTCGTTATTCTTGTTGGCATAAAATGCCAGTTCGCCACTACCCGACCATCCGGTAGTATCCGTGCGGATGCGTTTGTCCTCAATGTTGATGACCTGTGCTTGTAGCTTCGGTGTGTGACCGAGCATCCACACGCCGGTGATGATCATGACTAATAGCTGCTTCATTTGGCGATGATAACGGGTAATTGCAGCTGAGCGATCTGAGCGTTCAACGCTGCGACCTGCACTTGTTTCACCTGCTGATAGGCATTCAGTTGCGCACGAATCTGCGACTCGAGTTGTGTATACACTGCACGCTGATTGGCCGAAGGGCGGAAATTACCGGCAGCAACGGCGCCATAGAGACCGGATAGCTTATCATTAAGCTTAATGCCATAATTCAGCATATCCTGATTGCTTTTATTGCGCGTCTCATAGAGCGTATTGATGATCACATCGAGATCTTTCTTCACGGCCGTTACACTATCCTTCAGTGCCTGAGGCGCGAGTGTATCCAGTCGCATGACGTAACCATCCATTTGTTGCTGCAGAGATTGCATATCGCGAATGGCCTTTTGTGTCTCGTTGAACAGATCGAGTATCTGCATGAGGAAATCATGCTGCGCTCTGTAGTCGTCTACCGATGCAGCTGAATTCGGATCGGGCCATATCTGGAAGGGCAGTGAGACGCTGTCGGCACCATACCGTACGATCGCGGTATAAGCGCCCGGTGCAGCCATAGGTCCATCGGGAATTCCATTCCAGAGAAACATGCCATCGATCTTTTCACCGCCGGGGTATTGCATATTCCAGGAAAATGTATTGAGTCCCTTCTGCAGTGTGAGTTTATCTTTTTCGTCATTTGCATCCGAGCGCCACGTACGCACCTCTTTTCCTTTGACATCCAGCAAGGTGATGGATGCTGCAGCAACAGAATCCTTACCGCTCTTATCTTTCGCTGCGGGCACCCAATAGCGGATCACCACACCTGGCGACGGATTCTTTCCTGCATTCACCGGTGACGGGTTCTGCCATCCGCCGATGCGGTAGGCTTTGCGAATGGGCAATGCATGAAAACGATCTGCACGAAGGGGAGCATTCATCTGCTGCAGTATACTCAGGTCATCGATCATCCAGAATCCTCTACCCTGTGTAGCTACAATGAGATCGTTCTCTTTGATGGTCATATCAGTAATGGGCACCAGAGGCAAATTCTGCTGGAATGGGAACCATTGGCGTCCGCCGTCGTAGGATATATACAATCCATATTCTGTTCCGCAATACAACAATCCTTCGCGTGTATGGTCCGCACGGATCGCACGTGTGAAATGCGTGGAAGCGATGCCGTTGGTGATCTTGGTCCACGTTGCACCATAATCCTCTGTCACATATACGTACGGTGCAAAGTCATCAGACTTATATCGTGTACCGGCGAAATACATACGACCTTTTTTCACCGGATCCGGTTCGATACAATTGATCATTGTGAAGGGCGGCAGGTCTTTAGGTGTGATGGCTGTCCAGTTCGCGCCATCATCTCTGGTCACATACAAGAGGCCATCATCGCTGCCGGTATAGATCACACCTTTCTCCACCGGTGATTCTGCGGCGGCGAAGATGGTGCAATATACTTCCACGCCTGTGTTGTCTTTCGTGATGATACCGCCGCTAGGTTGCTGTTTCGATTTATCGTTGGTAGTGAGGTCGGGCGACATGGCATGCCAGGTGGTTCCGTTGTCTTCTGTGTAGAACAGCACATTGCCTGCTGCATATAATCTGCGCGGATCGTGCGTTGAGAAGAAAAGCGGGAAGTTCCACTGGAATCGATATTTCTGCGCATCTGCCCCCTGGCCGATGGGATCATCTGGCCACACGGTGATGTTGCGCATGTCGTTATTATCATGATCAAGGCATCCGATGAAGCCGGAATAATTACCGCCGTATACCACCTGCGGATTCAGCGGATCGGCCACGATATATCCGCTTTCAAAACCTGCGGTAGGCTCCCAGTCATTGTGGTCGATCTGCCCGTCGGTGCTGCGATGACGGATGCGCAGTGAGGTATTATCCTGCTGTGCGCCTAAGATGCGATATGGCACGGCGTTATCAGTAGACACGCGATAGATCTGCGCGGTAGGCTGATTATAATAAGTAGTCCAGGAATCACCGCCATTGAAGCTCACCTGAGCGCCGCCATCATCGGCAACGATCATCCGATCGGGGTCATTAGGGTCGATCCACAGAAAATGATGATCGCCATGCGGTGTGCCGATGGATTTAAAATTCCGGGCGCCATCAGTACTTTTCCAGAATTCGACATTCAGCACATACACGATATCCGCATTTTTCGGATCGCAGTATATCTTGGAAAAATACCAGGCGCGTTGTCTCAGGTTGGCATTATCAGATGTTTTCTGCCAGGATTTTCCTGCATCAGTGCTTTTAAATACACCACCTGTCCTGGATTCAATAATGGCATAGTAGGTATTGGGGTCGCTGTTGGCTATGGCGAGGCCCACAATGCCGATGGTATCCTGCGGCAGCCCTTTGCTGCGGGTAATATTCTGCCAGGTATTACCACCATCCGTGGATCTATAAATACCGGATCCGGTGCCGCCGCTTTCCAGTGAATAGGGTGTGCGTTTCACCTGCCAGAAACCGGCTAACAAAATCGACGGGTCACCCGGATCCATCACGAGGTCGCAGGCCCCTGTCTTATCATCTACGTAAAGTATCTTCTGCCATGTTTTTCCGCCATCGGTCGACCGGAATATCCCGCGTTCAGTATTCGCGCCGAACAGGTGGCCGAGTGCAGCACAATACACGATGTCGGGGTTTTTAGGATGCACCACGATCTGCATGATATGGCGGGTATCGCCGAGGCCGATGAACTGCCAGGTGCGGCCGCCGTTGATGCTCTTCCACATACCGGTCCCTTCGCTGACATTGCCGCGCATAGAATTTTCGCCGAGGCCCGCGTATATGATGGAAGGGTCAGAGGGGCTGACCGCCACAGAACCTACCGAACCGCCGAAGAAGCCATCGGAAATATTCTTCCAGTGCTCACCGCCGTCAGTCGTTTTCCAAACACCACCGCCGGTGGCTCCGAAATAAAAGACCTGTTTGTTGATAGGGTCACCCGCTACGGCTGTGCTCCTGCCGCCCCGCCAGGGACCTACCTCACGAAATTGCACCTGATTGGTGATGGCCGTGTCGAAAGGCCATACCGGTGCCGTTGCCTTGGTTTTTTGGGCATGTGCGGGATAGAAGGCGATGCCACAGCACAGGAGTAGAATAAGCAGGCGAACATTCATTTGGGTCAAATTTTGCAAGGGCACTAAATACGGAAAAGCCCGCCGATAATCAAAGCTGCGTGTTTTTAAAACCCAAAATATCGCCTTATCTTTGACCCGGAGAGATGGCAGAGCGGTCGATTGCGGCGGTCTTGAAAACCGTTGAGGTGAGAGCCTCCGGGGGTTCGAATCCCTCTCTCTCCGCCACCTGATGTGATGCAGCCCGAGATGGCTGCATTTTTCGTTTTGGATAATTTGCACGCTTACGGTGCATACACATGCCGTAATTTGAATTAAGCATCTTCATTACATGAGCGGAAAGTGAGCAGATCGGCTCGGTGCAGGCAACTCCATGTTCCCGTTGAGGCCCGGGCTTATCCTCTGTAGATCTCCATGATACGTTTCGCCTGCCCTTTGCGGTCAAAGTGGGCCGACATGATCTTCCCCTTTTCCCGCATGGTACTGCGCAGGGATTGGTCGCCGATCACCTGTTGGATGATAGCGGCGATCTGTTCAGGTGATTTCGGATCGAAATAGAGTGCTGCATCGCCGCCCACTTCCGGCAGACTGGAAATATCAGAGGTGATCACCGGACAACCGCTGGCCATGGATTCGAGAATAGGAATGCCAAAACCTTCATACAGGCTGGGATATATAAAACACATCGCCCGGGCATAGAGTGCAGGCAGATGTTCAGTAGGAACATTCTCCAGGAACATGAAGCTATCGGTAAGTCCATGATCCGTTATGAATTGCCGCAGGGTTTCAGCATATCGCTTGCCATGCCCTACGATCACACAAGGTATCCTGTCTTCGGCTCGCAGATGCAGGTACGCCTGCGCTACAGCCAGTAAATTTTTACGTTCGGTAACAGAACCTACATAGAGCATATAATCCTTCGGCAGTGCATAAGCCGTGATATCGGCCACCGGAGGATGATAAAAGATGGGATCGCAGGATTGGTACACGACGTGTATTTTCTCCTCCGCTGTACCATATGTTTTCAGGATATCTTTCTTGGTACTCTCACTGGCCGCAATGATCACATCGGCATGATTTACGGCGAAGCGTGTCTTCAGTTCATATACGGTTCTGTCTACACCGGGATAATGGTGCGGAAACAGGTCGAAGATCAGATCGTGGATGGTCACCACGCTGCGGCTATCCGTTTTATTGATACTGAACGGCAGTTCATTACTTAACCCATGAAATACGTCGATCTTATTGCGCATGATATCGCGGCGGATACCAAAACTCCTCCAAACGGAACCGCGGCCTACAATGGTCTTTACATTTCCGCTGACCTCGAACGGCAGCCTATGGCTGGCGTTAGGGGTGAATAAATAATATTCATTTTCGGGATACAGCTCGGCGAGGTCGCGCACCACGGAACGGCTATAGTTGCCCAATCCTGTGGCATTCTGAAAGATCCGCTTGGCATCAAACCCGATCCGCATGTGGCGAAGTTAAGGTAAAATAGCATTCATCCCGAAAACACACCCATAACCCTGTATGGGATAAAAAAAAAGAGCCCCGGTCTCCTCAGCCCGGGACTCATGTGTGTGCCGAGGGCACATCAATACATTACGAACTTACCTGCCTGGCTCGCAGCGTTACCGGTAAGACGGTAAACATACATGCCGGCGGGCAAATTGCCTTTTTCGATCGTGAAGTTGTTGCCGGTGGTTTCCATGGTGCTGATCAGATTACCATTGATATCGGTAATGATGAGCGTGCACACACCGCCGTTCGGATTGGCAAATGTCAATTCAGCCTGCGTATTGAACGGATTAGGCTGTAGCATTGCCTGCAGCGGATTAGCGGAATAATACTGTACTCCCGTGGTAGCATCAACGATCACGCAGTTATCTTCCAGTGCAGTAACTACTTCTTCAAAATCTTCGTTCACCGCAGCAGTAAAGTGCTTTATACAGATCTCTGCAGGATAGGTAGCGGTGTAGAATATACGGAAGGTGGGTATCGGCTCGAAGTGGATCTGATAAGGCACTTCATTGTAGCCGAGTGCAACCACTTCTGTTTCGTTATAGGAGATCTGATAGTTCTCACCGAACGTTTCAGGGCAAAGATTCACCACCGAATCAATTGTGATACCTTCCATCACAAATTGCGCACCCAACACGCGGGCGCTGGGATTCAGACTATAGATATCCAGGTAATTGAATGCAGGGTTCACTGAACCGATGCTATAGGTAACCGTATCAGAAGGGCTGATCAGGTTCACCGGCAGATCACACAGATCAGCAATATGGGTATATCCGGCCGCTTCATTGGCACAACCCATCACCAGCGCAGCATCCACCACATCGATGTCGCTGTCGTTGTTGGCATCGTTGCAAATGTCTGCAATAATGGTGTTATCGAGGATATTGTCTACGTACATCTCTACATCGTCATACTGACGGGTGCTATCCTCATTAAGGTCACCTACATGATGCCATCCGTTGCAATTTCCTTCGCAGTCATATTGAGCAGTTCCCCATATCTCGCCGAGGCAATCGATGAAGGCCGGACAATCGTCAACCATTTCAGCGTTAATGGTGCCATCCGGATCACGCCAGATATCAATACAACGTGAGCGCCAGTTGTTGGCGAGGTTGATCTCTACCCTGCCGTCCACATCGGGGTGGTTTTCCCAGTTCACACGTGCCACGAAGGTGTAGGTGCCGTCGGGCACATCCGTGATATCGATCCACTGACCGCCGGTGCCCAATCCGTAAACATCATAACAGCCTGCTGAGATACCCATGTCGGCACCGGTATATCCGCCGAAGCCACACAAGTCCATTACAGCAAAACCATTTTTATGGCCCACAGGCGTCTCATTGCCGAGTGAGTCGTAGAGCATGTATTCGCCATAATCCACGTAGTGGGTATGACCATGACAGGGATCGTATTGCAAATACGGGTTCTCTGCAGATGTACCGATATGGTAATCTTCATCACCGAGGTTCCATATTTTCATACCGAAGCGGATGATGGTGCGGATACCGGGGCCGGTAAGTGAACCTTCTTCAATATAGCATGCATTGGTCCACGCATCAGCGTCGATAGTGGTCAGCTGATAATCAGTGCCCCAGCCGGTGCCGATGTCACCATCGAAATAGGTCTCATCCAGAACGAGGTCCGGTCCGGTCGGACATGCCGGGTCACCGGGATATAAGCAGGATCCGTCGCTGGCGAGGGCCAGGGGATCATAGTTACAGGCATATGGGTCGGTACAGCCTACCGGTTCACCGGCATAGGATAATTCCCAGTAGATGGGTGATCCTGCACAATCCGTATCGCCATCGCCGATGCGGATATAGATCACATCATCTTCTTCGAAATTGGCCAGGAGATGTGCCTGTTCGCCACAATAATCATCATTGTAGGCAAGCGTACCTTCAGCCAGTTCTGACGGGATGAGACCGTCGCAGTAGGAATACACATATATCTTGGTATCACACGTATTGCCGAGATCACAGGTAGAGATCTCATAGCTGCCGGTGGCCGGCACTGTGAAGATATACCAGTAGTCAGGGTTAGGTGCCGTATAGGAACCTTCCGTTACCGGAACTGCGCTGTCACAATCTTCGCCCACGAGCAGCGGAGCACTCCACAGGGAGGCGAGCGGCAGGGTCAGGAAAGCGGCAACCAACAGATGTTTCATGGAAAAGTGAGGAGTACAGATGTTGCCCATTCGGTTGAGTTTTCTCCACCGAAAATACGGAAATCCCGGTAAACAATACTTAAGCCCGGTAAGGATATAGGAGAACCTGTTCCGTTGAGCCTACTTTGCCGACTTCAGTGCTTCGGCAACTGCGGCTATGGTCTTTGGGGCATTGCCAATGAAAATACGGTCTCCGATGATGAAAACGGGCCGTTTGAGGAATGTATACTCTTCGAGAATATAGCGCCTGTAGTCCTTTTCCTTCAGCTGCATCGTGTTGAGTCCCATGCTGCGGTATTTTAGTGCAACACGGCTGAACAAAGCCTCGTAACTGCCGGCCAGTTTGTGCATGGCATCGATCTGCGCGGGTGTGATCGGTTCTGTCTTGATATCCTGCAAACGGAAGGGATACTTGTTCACCTTCAATTCCTTCATGATCCTGGCGCAGGTGCTGCAGGTAGCGAGATAATATAATTCCAAATGCATAATGGTCAATTAAACAGGCCGAGCCTCAAACGGTTCACAAGGCTGTTCCGTCCTCCCCTTCGAGGTTTCGGGCACGCAGAATACGATTCACATCGATACTGTTGTTGATCTCAAATCCCACGAGTAATACCAATGAGTTCAGATTGATCCACAACATGAGCACGATCAGTGTTCCGATCGAACCGTATACTTCGTTATAGACAATGAGGTTATTGGCCACATAACCGAATACGAGCGAAGCCAGAATGGATACCGCAGTGGCAAATGTGCCGCCGGGAGTTATGAAGCGCCATCTGTCCTTTACAGCCGGTCCGTAATAATACACAAGTGAAACGCCGAGGAAAAACAACAATAAAATGATCACATATTTCATCAGTGTGATCACAAACACACCGGTCGTGTCCTTCCAGTTGATGAGATCGCCTATCCAGTCCACCACATGGTCACCCATCACGATCATGATCAGTGAGGAGAGGAATAACACAAACAAATACAGCGTAAGCCTGAATGCGGCCAGCCTGTTGCGCCAGAATCCCCGTCGGGAATAGATGGGGTGTTCCTTATTAAAGGTGAGCAACAGCATGCGTACACCATTGGTAGAGAAGTAGAATGCCAGAATAAAACCCAACGACAACAATCCGCCGCGCTTGATGCTGGTAATACCTGTGATGGTGGATTCGAGGAAGGCATATCCGCTGTCGGGCAGTACTTCCTGAAAGAACTTATGGATACTGACATCCAGTCCCTTGATGGGGATATAGGGGATCAGCGTAAAGATGAAAATGATGGAAGGAAAGATGGCCAGCAGGAAGTTAAAGGAAATGGCAGCTGCCCGCACCGGTAGCTGGTCTCGCCGTATCTCCTGCCTGAAGAACACCACCACATCGAAGATGGGGATACCGGCAAAACCGGGGAAGCTGGTGTGCTTGGTAAAATTGATGAACCGGGCATACCTGGCTGCGAAGGCCTTGCGTAGGGATTCCGGTAAGATATTCATGCGGCTCAAGTGGCCACAAAGTTACTGATTTGCAGGAAGTGGTACGCGGTTATATCGCCCGCAACTTCTGACCCAGCAATACCACATCCGGGTTGCCAGGATAATACTTTAGCAGGTAATTCAGGGCTTCCCGCGCTTTGCTTTTCTGGCGCGACTGGATATACAGCTCCGTAAGTTTCACCCTTGCCGTGAGATAATCCGGATTCAGGGCTATGGCCTCTCTAAAGCAGGGTTCGGCAGCCTGCAGGTCGCCCCGTGCCATGAGCAAAACGCCCAGATTGTTCCACGCCTTTTCATATTTCGGATGCTCCTGTAGAATGGTCCTATAGCCTTTCTCGCCTTCCCGGGTGTTGCCGGTGAATACCTGTGCGGTAGCGAGTTTAAACACGAAATCCGGATTGAGCGGCTGTTGTTCTGCTGCCATGGAGAAATACCTTACGGCCTGCGGATGATCACCGCGGGTAGTGTAGGCCTCCCCTATCCTGTACGCTGTCCACGCGTCCAACGCATCCTCATCCAGCGCATCGGCAGTGCGCACGATGGCCTGCATATCATTTTGCAGGTAATATAAATGGATCTGCACCATACGGACCTCATCATTCACTTTTCCTGTCTTGCGGATATACGCTGCTGAAGAATCCAGAAATGCCTTGTCTTTGCTGAATGCCTCAAAATAGTGCAGATAGCCTCTGGCCATAGTCAAGGGCGACGGATCATCATCCGTCAAACATTTAAGCCCCTGAAAGGTCCCCGCCCCCTGCTTAACTGATCGACCGGGAATGCTGATCTTATGATCGGATATGGACACATGCGGTATATCTACGGAACCGGACTTGGGAATATGGCAACTGCTACAGTCATCAAGATTGCTGTTGCGCTCTGCGATGGGAGCTGAACATGACCGGTCGGGCGTGTTATGACAGTTCCTGCAGGATACATTAAAAGCATCCCGCGGCGTATCCTTAACGGTGATATGCGGATTATGACAGGTGATACAACTCAATTGCTGTGTTTGCAGATAGCATTTGGACTGCAGCATCCTGTCGGCCTGCGATGCCATCAGGAATTTATCATTAGCGCCATCGTACACCGGTAAAAAAACATTCCAGTGATCGCTTATATGGTCACCCGGTTTAAAGTCGAAAAAGGATGATCCGGTATTGAGCACATTCACACCCTGCAAGTGGCAACGCATGCATAACTGGTTCTGCAGTTCTACCGACAGGTGTCGAGGATTCACGATCGAATAGTCGATATCGGTGGCGGTATCTACAACGATGCCGTTGCTTACACGCGCCACATGCAGACCTCCGGGGCCGTGGCACCGCTCACAATCGATGCCGGTGGGCACTTTCGCATACTTGTTGACGGAGCCGGATACCAGTTCAGGCAGTCCGTTGTGACAGGTCATACACTCTGCTTCAATGACGCGGGAAAACCGTGAGTTAAATCCGCCCGACATACCGGGAGCGAGGTCCCACTGCTGCTTTTGGGTATAGAAGGTGATAGGTGCCTGATACATATATCCATTTACCTGCAACAGGTGTGAATTGGTATGCTGTCCGCTGCCAATGATATAATCGATACGTTCGGTGCGCTTATGTATCGTATCCCCATCTTCCAGCCTGAACTCCATGATCATCAGATGTTCTCCCTGCCAGAAGGGTTTGTAATAGAAATTGGATGCACTGTCATACACGAGCGCATGTGCGTCGAACAGCGCCGCGCTTTTACTGCGGGTGGCGTGGTCGAAACTCAAACCCATACCGGTGTGAATGAAGGTGCCATGTTTATCGGCATGACACAGCCGGCAGGTTTCCATACCCACATAACTGACGGTATCAGACCTGTTCAGCCAGGGGTCATCTGCTGCGACACCATCCGTCCGTTTCTCACAATGCGTGAGCAGACCGATACTGCAGGAAAGGACCAGACAAAGGAGAAAGGTACGCATGCAGGGTAAAAATACGGTGTTCGATGCTGATTGAACGAGTGCGGGGCTTACAAGTTCACAGTTTGCTGCCTGGTGCAGGAATTTTCAACGGTCATCCAGAAAGCGATCCTTCACTGAGGGATCCGGTATCATACAGGACGCGCGCTTGCCGAACCACCGATAGCGGTGCCTGGCAATGTATCGGTACACCGGATCGCGCATCCAGCGCGGAAAAACAGTAAAGGCCCTGAGCAGCGGATAAGGCATGCGCAGTTTACCAGCGATCATCAATACGGCATCTGAATACACATAAAAACGCCCATGCATAAACAGGATGATGGAATCCGGTTGTTCGTTAAATCCATGTTCTTCGAGAAAGCGGCTGGCGAAGGGCGACTGCAAACTGGCCATGGAAAAATAGCGGCTGGTGTCATTTTTGAGCACACGCTGTACGGAAGCATTGCACAGATTGCATACTCCGTCAAAGAAAATGATGGCTTCAGGTTCGGCGGTCATCAACCCGGGAACTTCGACTGCCACTCCATCATCCCGCCGATCAGGTTGCGCACATTGGTAAAACCTGCCTGCTGCATGAGCATTTTGGCGGTGTTACTGCGCATACCGGAGCGACAATGTACGATGATCTCACGGCCTTTGTCTTCATCGAAATCATACATGCGCATGGGTACCGTGCTCAATGGGATGTGTACGGCGCCGATGTTGAATTCCTGATATTCATGTTGTTCGCGCACGTCAATGATGAGCAGGTCTTCCCCTGCATCCATGCGCTGCTTTAGTTCTTCTACGGTAATGTCCATTGGTGTATGCCTGATTTATTGCCTGATAAATGTTGTGCTATTGGTAAAGCCCGTGCGGAGGTCGATCAACTGCAGGATATATAATCCCGAAGCCAGTTCGGCTACCGGCAGTTCCTCATCATTGCGCATGGTGGTATGCATCACACAAGCGCCTGAGCGGTCGTATACACGGGCATCATATGTGCCTTCAGCCAGTCCGCGGCATCGAATGGCGTCGTTGGCCGGATTGGGAAATACGAGCAACGCATCCTGTCGCACCACCGGCTCGCCGATGGGGGAGTACATGGAGTAATCGCCACCCACCTGCGGGCGTATCATGATAGCTCCTGACAAAGCCGAACGCTGCCAGGCGCCGCCCACATTGAAGAATACTTCATTTTTAGCGTCGTTATTCGCATCGAAGCCTACGTTCATAAATTCCTCCTGGCTCTGCAACCATCCCACATAGAAGTACCCGTCAACAACCACCGGTGTAGGGTTGCCGAGAAAGTCGACCAGCTTGTAAACGTAAAACCCGTTGATGCTGTCTACATATTTCGGCGTGAGGAAGTCGTTCTGGAATATGATGTTCTCATCCGCTGAGGCACCTGTGGTGTCGATATCATCCCATACCATCAGGGAGAAGAACAGATCGCTTTTATTACCATCTACATAAGCCCAGTGGATGTATACTTCCTTTAGGGTGTCCGGCTCATTGGCAAAAAAGCGGATGGCCAGTTTGGCGCCGGTCCCTACAATGGCATAGGCCCGCTCTGCCGTACCGTCGTCGTAGGCATAATAGTTATAGAAGGCCTGGTCGTAGAATAGTGTATCATTCCGTCGGTTCACATCACCTGCACCTTCGATGCTGTAAGCGAAGCGGAGGGTAAGGCTGTCGTTGTCATATCCGGGTGTAGCTTCAGGCACTTCAAAGTTGGTGTATTCATTATAGGCAATGGAGAAAGGATCAAAGTTCACGGATACCGGAGAGGTGGGCGCCACCACGGAAGCGCCGGAATACTTTTCGGTTACCTCATACCGGTGGGCCGTATTGATAATGGTGTTGAAGTTATTATACATGAAGACCCCATGCTCACCGGCGAGTTCTGATCCCTGATGGTCCTTGAACTGGTTCCATGGCATCTGGCGGTATTTTTTCAGATAGCGTTCCGGCTGATAAATGATGGCCACATCGCGGAACAGGGTATCGTTATAGGTGCGGTCATCATCGAGCAGTATATAGTCGAGGTGCCAATGGTCATTGTTGCCGTTCACCCCTGCCCAGTTACGGAAGCGGAACCGGAAGCCGTCGTAATGGTATTCATCCTCCACCGGCACCATCACCAGTTTGAACGACTGCGGGTCATCACCATTCTGGTTGGTCACCGACCATACCTTTTGCCAGGATCCGTCGGCATCCTGAAAGTCGAGGATGAGCGAGTCATTGTCATTCGGAAATTCACCCAGTCCGCCGGGTTGAAAATAGAAACTCAGATACACACTATCGGTGATGTCGCCACCCAGAAAGATCGGCTTGGAGGTCAGAAAATCTGCCATCGCCAGTGACGAAGCTTCGTTGTAGGGCTGACCAAGTTTATCGAGACCGTCGAGGGTAACCACCCCATAGGTAGGGGGCAGTGTGGGGTAGGTACGGTTCACAAAGGCGTTCGAGTCGGTCCAGTACAATTTGGCCGGATAGATATTGGAAGTCCACTGCTCTATGGTATCTCCGCAGTCGGTAGCGGCACCGTCCACAAACAACCAGTTAGAGGAAAAATCATCAAAAAAAGGAAGGCATAAAGTATCGCGATCTTCCACAACGGTACGGCTGCCTGCCTGACCGTTCCGGGGGTAGAGGGTGCTATTGTGCATGAGGGGCCTCAGCACCTCCTGGGCATTCAAAACTGATAGAGATGAGGATATACAAATTATTGATATCCAGTATTTTAAGGAGATATTTTTTCGCATACCCATCAAGTTATTTCGCTTCCGATTCCGGCGTTTCCGAAGTATTGATCAAACCGGCATCATCGGTGATCCAGATGTCGATCATAGAGCCTAAATTAACGGATCTATCCATATCCGCCATCGGAAACTGCCTGTATACTAACGCATCGGCAGAGTCTTTTATGCTACCGGTGGCAATAACAGTTCCGATCGATAACTCCTTGAGTTGTATGAGGTTAACTGCTTCTATATACGTTAGTCCGCGAAGATCCGGAATAATGATCTTGGTATCTCCGAGGCCATTGCCCAAAACGAGGTCGATCTTTGTGCCTTTCGGGATCCGGGTACCGGGCTTCAGGCTTTTGCGTTCACCATGGATACGCATGTCGAGGAACACGTCTCGATACTCAAAAGGTTTGTAGATGATCTCCCCTACTTTAAGTCCGTGACTCTCGAGGATCTCGCGCACGCTCACGAGGCTGGTGCCCACTTCAAATCTGGGGATCTCGGTCTTGGGTGCTTCGGCCATGTTCACGGTGACGTAGATGGTGCGGCCGCTTTTCACCTTGGAGTCCGGCAGCGGATCCTGGTTGAGGATGGTCAGCGGTCGTTCGTCAGGGTCGAAGGTGGAGTCCATTACGGCATACTCGAGGTCAAGGTTGTCGAGCGCGTCCATGGCTTCTGAGGTGGTTTTACCGATGAGGTCGGGTACGGTCTGGCTTTCGCCGTGACGGGAGTATTGTTGCACAAAGAACAGCACACCCCAGACCAGCAGAATGGTGGCTACCATGGCACCGAAGATGTTCAGCCAGAACAACTTGGTGGTAAAGAACCGCAAAAGGCCGGGATTTTCAGGGGCAGATGACTTCTTCTTGCTCATGCGCGAACGTCCAAAGTTACAATAAATACGGCGGCGACTCAGCGGTCGCAGGTAGCTTCCTCGAGCAGTCGGGTGAAGAATTCACAGAGCGACATTCCGGCAGCTTTGGCCATCTTGGGTACGATGGAAGCCTCGCTGAGTCCGGGCACGGTGTTCACCTCCAGCATATGCGGAATGCCGTCGCGGATGATATAGTCGATACGCACCACACCTCTGCAGCGCAGCAGGCGGTATACTTCGGTGGATATCTGCCTAACCATCGCCGCTTCGTTATCAGGTATGGGTGCGGGGATCACCTCATCACTTTCACCTGCGGTGTATTTAGCCGTATAATCAAAAAAGTCGTGCTTACCGGTGAGTACCTCGCAGATCGGGAGCGTGAGGATATCGCCATTATATTGGTATACTCCACAGGTCACTTCCCTACCGGGTATCCCCTCCTCTACCAGCACTTCGGTGTCATATTTCCAGGCTTCATCGATAGCGGCTTTCAGGTTATCAAAGGATTTCACCTTGGATACACCGTAGCTGGATCCGTTGTTGTTCGGCTTCACGAACACCGGCAGCTTGAAATCGGCGGTCACCAGGCGTATCTTCTCATGCTCATCTACACCGCGGGTTATGAGCACGCCCTTGGCCATGGGGATGCCGGCATGCGCCAGCACCTGTTTGGTCCACGCCTTGTTGAAGGTGAGTGCGGATGTGGCTACCGAACAATTGGTATAGGGGATGCCCAGCATATCCAGGTATCCCTGGAGTTTACCGTCTTCGCCCGGACTGCCGTGAATGGCATTGAATACTGCTTCGAATTTAACCTCATTGCCCATCCAGTCGAAACTGAAATCGGAGAGGTCAACGGGAATATGCTCCGGTTCCACGAACCAGCCTTCCGGGTCAATGACCACCTTGAAAGCATTAAAGTCGGAATCTTCGAGGTTGCGCACCACTACTTCACCGCTACCCAGGGAAATATTTCGCTCTGCGGTATAGCCGCCGCACACTACGGCAATATTCTGTTTCATGCAGGCAAATTAACGGAAAAGGCAAGGGCCCGCGTATACCACTTGTAAACACTACTCCGTGATAAAAATAAAAAAGGCGCCACCGGGTGGGTGACGCCTACAGGGTAGTATTTGATCTTCAAATGTGCAATTTTGCTTTCTTGGCCAGCAGCTGATCTGGTGTCTCCACATGATCAGGGTCAGGCAGACAGCAGTCAACCGGACAAACCGCAGCACACTGCGGCTCCTCATGGAAGCCCTGACATTCGGTGCATTTGTCGGGCACAATGTAATAGATGTCGTCAGCGATAGGTGCATTCTTCTGGTCAGCATCCATGGAGGAGCCATCCATCAGGGTAACAGCACCTTTTACCGTAGTTCCGTCGGCAAAGGCCCATTCAACACCACCTTCATAGATCGCATTGTTCGGACATTCGGGTTCGCAGGCACCACAGTTGATACAGTCGGAGGTAATATGAATTGCCATAGTTCGTTTTCTTTAATTTTGAGCGTTCAAATATATGGGCAGGCCCCGCACATTTCAAAAATTATCGGGTCATGGGGTCTGAATTTATACTTATTCTAAATAACGATCAGCAGGTTTACATGGCATCAGACAGTGTGATCAACGACAGGATACAGGCCTTAGCCGCATTCGGGGCGCAGATGGTACCCGGCAACGCATCGCTGGAAGCGGTTCTGCAAAAAACGGCGGCGTTGAACGGATGGTTCGACAGCGCTGAAATGTGGCGCATGCTGGACAGCTTCCGCACCCAATTTCTGGAGGCCGGGGCGCTGCAGCAGTGGATGGCCAACTATACCCCTTCTGCCTCATCAAAAGTAGTCGGACTGGTGCTGGCAGGCAATGTGCCCTTTGTAGGCATGCATGATATATTATGTGTGCTCATGAGTGGTCATCAGGCGCAGATCAAGTTGAGCAGCAAGGATCCATACTTTTTTCCGTGGATGCAGGAGGCTTTGCGCAGCCTGGATGCCGGTCTTGCATCGAATATGCGGTTTGTTGAAAAACTCAACGGCTTCGATGCGGTCATTGCCACCGGCAGTAACAACTCTGCACGCTATTTTCAGTATTACTTCGGTAAGTATCCGCACATCATTCGTCGCAACCGGACGTCCATCGCCATTCTGAACGGGAATGAAACTCCTGCCGAGCTGGAAGCTTTGGGGCGCGATGTGTTCTATTATTACGGACTGGGTTGCCGGAATGTCGGAAAGATATTTGTGCCTGCGGGTTACGAC
Source organism: Chitinophagales bacterium (assembly GCA_036734545.1). Taxonomy (GTDB): domain Bacteria; phylum Bacteroidota; class Bacteroidia; order Chitinophagales; family BACL12; genus UBA7236. Next base: position 13,996 of record DAIMYJ010000010.1, on the reverse strand, counting down.
CGTCAGGAGTTATTCCGTTACTGGGAGCCCTTTCGCTACGTGATCGACAATACGAAATTCAAGCACAATTTCGATTACAACCGCGCGCTGTTGTTATTGAATAAAACACCTTATCTCACCAACGATTTTTATATGCTGGTGGAATCGGATCAGCTGTTCTCTCCCCTGTCGGTGGTATATCTCGAGGAATATTCCGATGCCGGCGACCTGCAGCAGCGCATCGATGCGGTTGCCGAGCATCTGCAATGTGTGGTATCAGCGCAACCCGGCAATACGCCCTTCGGCCAAACGCAATTTCCGGGACTCAGCGATTATGCTGACCATGTGGATACGATGCGGTTTTTGACGGAATTGTGAGGGGGGTGAGTGGGTGAGTTATAGAATTCATTATTCATTGCTCATTCCTCATCCTTTTTATTTGCACACTGACTCCTTCAGGGTGGTGATCTTGATACAGAATGTGTTCGTTATTAGAAAGTGGTGAACCCTTCGAATCTTCAATCCTTCAAATCTTCCAATCAATCTTTATCCATGCATGACCCTGATCGCTTTGGCCAGCAGGTCGAGTTCGGATGGGTCGGTGTAGACGTGTGGGGCGATGCGTACGCCGCTGATATTTTCCCAGACGATGGACACGGCATGAATATTAAATTCAGTGATCAGGCGTGTGGCGATATCACCGGGTTCCATGCCTTCGATACGGAAATTGGCGATGGCACAGGAATACCGCGGGTCGAGATGGGTATTCAGTTTGAATTTCGGCAGATCCTGGCATTGCTTTACCCAATAGTCCTTGAGATAACGCAGTCGCGCTTCCTTTCTGGCAGGGCCTATCATCATATGAAAATCGATCGCATTGGCAATGGCATATTCAATAGGGAACGAACGCGTGCCCAGGTTCTCGAATTTGCGGATGTTGTTCACGTCCTGTGTTTCCGGTGCGCCCATGAGCGGCCATACCTTATGGATCTTGTCTTTGCGTATCCACAACATCCCGCTGCCGATGGAGGCACTCAACCACTTGTGTAAACTGGTGCCGTAATAATCGCCGCCCAACTCCGGCACGCTGAAAACAAAGTGGCCGAAGGTATGTGCACCATCGATCATCACTTCCGGTCCTTTGGCATGCACCGCATCGGCGATCGCACGCACCGGATTGATATGGCCTGTCCAGTTGATGATATGATTCACCTGTACCAGTTTGGTGCGCGGTGTGATCTGCTCTGTGTATTTTTTGACCAGATATTCCGTGTCGTTGGTCGGCAACTCCAGATCTATCCACTTTAGTACGATACCATCGCGCTTCTCCCTTTGCTTCCAGGCGTTGATCATATTGGGATAATCCTGTCGGGTGAGCAACACCTCATCGCCTTTTTCAAAGTCGAGACCGAAGATGATGTTATCCAGCGCTTCGGTAGTGTTGCGGTTGATGGCGATCTCCTCTGGGTCGGCACCGGCGAGATCGGCGATCTTGCGGCGCAGACCTTCGCGGCCTTTGTCGAGGATCTGCCACATATAATAGCTGGGGCCTTCATTGGCGAGGCGATTGTACCGTTCTACCGCATCCTGCACCACTTTCGGCGCGGGACTCACACCTCCGTTATTGAGGTTGATGATGGTGGCAGAGGTGGTATACGACTGTCGAATGATCTTCCAGAATTCTTCATCCGTTGCAACGGCAACAGGATCAAGTGTGCTCACGCGTGCAACGGCAGCGCGCAATTCTTCTGACAAAACGAGCTCTGTAAATGCCGCAGTGGCTGCGAGTGCCGCGCTGCGTTTCAGGAATTTTCTGCGGTCAGGCATGGGCAGGTGGTTTCTCCTGCAAGATACTATTTCTGCACGATGTATAACAGGAAAGGCAAAGGAACAAAGTGCTGACCCCTATCGGGGTGACTTATTGCAGCACGATGGATTTCACGATATCTACGGCGCGGTCTACCTCTTCCATCGTGTTGAATTTAGAAAAGGAGAATCGCACGGCTGCAGAATTCTCCGGACGCTTCAGGGCGGCGATCACATGCGACCCCACGTTGCTGCCTGAACTGCAGGCACTGCCTCCGCTGGCTGCGATACCGGCAATATCAAGATTGAACAGCAGCATCTCATTTTTATCGGATGGCGGGAAATTCACATTGAGCACTGTATAGAGGCCGTCCTTGGGTGAATTGAACAGAATGCCGGGGATCTCTGCCTCGAGACGCGCTGCCATATGGTCGCGCAGATTGCGAATATGGGCTGCTGCCTGATCCAGTTCAGCATAGGCGATCTCCAGCGCTTTTGCCAGACCGATGATCCCGTACAGGTTCTCCGTACCGGCTCGCATATTCCTTTCCTGTGCACCGCCGTGGATGAGCGGTTTGATGGAAGCATCCGCATTGATATAAATGAATCCCACCCCTTTCGGTCCGTGGAATTTATGTGCGGCACAGGAGATAAAATGCACTTTCACGGCGCTGAGATCCAGCGGATAATGCGCGATGGTTTGCACCGTATCACAATGGAACAACGCATTATACTGCGCGCACAAAGCACTTACGCGATGCATGTCCAGCAATATGCCAATTTCATTATTCGCATGCATCAGACTTACCAGGGTTTTTCCCGGTGCCTTCGCGAGCAATTGTTCGAGGTGTGCATAATCCACAGAACCATCTTCCAGCACCTGCACCCATTCGAGCGTGACCTTGCCTTCGTGGGCAAGTTTCTCAACGGTATGTGTAACGGCATGATGTTCTATGGGCGAAGAGATGATATGCGTAACCCCCAGATCGCGCACGCTGCATTGAATGGCCATATTATTGGCCTCCGTTCCACCGCTGGTAAAGAAAATCTCGCCGGGTGACACCTTAAAAATGGACGCGATCTGCTTCCGTGCTTTTTCTATGGCTGCGCGCGTCTCCCGCCCAAGGGCATGGATAGAACTGGGATTACCATAGTGGTGATGCATGAACGGCAACATGGCTTCCACCACCTGCGGGTCAAGGGCAGTGGTGGCTGCATTATCGAGGTAGATATGGGTGGTGCTCATTGCGTAGACGTGTGGGTTCGTGGGAGGCTATTTGTAATTGATCACTTCATCAGATTACGGATATCATCCATGATCTTGCGGTTAATATTCTCGGCGGTTGTTTTCGTACTGCTTTCCGAGTAGATGCGAATGATCGGTTCAGTATTGCTGGCACGCAGATGCACCCAGTCGTTATCCATCTCGATCTTCAGTCCGTCGGCCTTGTTCAGCTTTTCCTTTTTGTATTTCTCTTCCATGCCGGCCAATATCTGCTGTACGTCGGTGCCTTCAGGCAGCTCGATCTTATTCTTGGCCATGAAATAATTAGGATACTCAGCGCGCAGTCTTGAACATGTCTTCCCTGACTTTGCCAGATGTGACAGGAAGAGAGCTATACCTACGAGGGCGTCGCGACCGTAATGCAATTCAGGGTAGATGATACCGCCATTGCCTTCGCCGCCGATCACCGCGTGCACTTCTTTCATTTTGCGCACCACGTGCACCTCTCCTACTGCGCTTTGATGATGCACGACGCCATATTTTTTAGCAACATCACGCAGTGCCTGTGTGCTCGATAAATTACTTACCACATCGCCTTTGCGGTGCTGCAATACATAGTCTGCAATGGCCACTAGTGAATATTCCTCACCGAACATCTCACCATCCTCACAGACGATGGCCAGACGGTCTACATCCGGATCCACCACGATGCCCAGATCGGCCTTTTGGTGTTTCACTTCATGTGCGATGGTTGACAGGTGTTCGGGCAGCGGTTCCGGATTATGGGGAAAGCGGCCGTTGGGATTGGTGAACAGTTCCACCACATCCATCACACCGAGTGCCACCAGCAGTTCCGGAACGGAGATACCGCCGGTGCTGTTCACGCAATCGATCACGACACGGAAATTGCGTTCGCGGATGGCCTTGGCGTCTACCAGGTCAAGTTCCAGGATCTTATCGATATGTTTCTGGATGTAGTAGAATTTATGCTGGTAATCACCGATATGATCCACATCACTGTATACGATCTCCTCTTCGGCTGCTATGCGCAGTACTTCCTGTCCGTCTTCACCGCTGATGAACTCACCGAGGTGGTTCAGCAACTTGAGTGCGTTATAGTTCTTCGGATTATGGGATGCTGTTATGATGATACCACCGCCGGCATGTTCTCTGGGCACGGCGATCTCTACGGTCGGCGTGGTGGAGAGACCGAGGTCGATCACCTTGATGCCGATGGACTGCAGTGTACCGGTCACCAGATGGTTCACCATCTCACCGCTGATGCGGGCATCGCGGCCGATCACGATCACCGGGTTGCCGGTGGTGCGCTTGATCCAGGTGCCGAAAGCGGCAGTAAATCGAATGATATCTTCCGGGGTGAGGTTGCTACCCGCCTTTCCCCCTATGGTTCCACGGATCCCGGAAATAGATTTAATAAGTGTCATACGGAGCCACAAAGTTACGCATTTTCGACCTGCAGGTGCCGCATTTGGCCTATTTTTGCCCACAGTCATGAGGCAAGGGCACACTCCCGAATGGTACGCTACCTGGTTCAGCACAAAATATTATGATAGGCTGTACGGGCATCGCGATATGCAGGAGGCCGCCCATTTTGTGCAGAACCTCCTCGCCTACCTGCATCCTGCGCCGGGAGCCCGGTTCCTGGACGCCGCCTGCGGTAAGGGACGCCACGCCACCCTGCTGGCAGAACAGGGGTTTGACGTTACCGGTATCGACCTCTCCTTCCGCAACATCCGCGAAGCCATAGCCGTATCAGGCGAGCGTGTCAGTTTTTTTCAGCACGATATGCGACGTGTGTTCCGCGTGAACTACTTCGATGTGATCTTCAATTTCTACACTTCCTTCGGTTATTTTGAAGACCCGAACGACGACCTCCGCTGCCTGCACGCTTTTGCAGCGGGACTAAAACCCGGCGGCCGACTCATCATCGATTTTCTGAACATGGAATACGCAAGACGGCATTTGGTGGAAGATGAAAGCAAGGTGATCGACGACACTGAGTTCACCATCACCAAATCTTTCGAAGACGGGTTTCTGCAAAAACATATCGAGATCCGTTGTCCTGAGGGTCGCCATACCATCACCGAAAAAGTACGTGCCCTCGATAAAGCCGAACTGCAGGCACTGATGGCTGCTGCCGGCATGCAGACGGTGGACGTTTTCGGTGATTATGATCTCGCGCCCTTTGACCTCAACACCTCAGAACGACTCATCCTCATCGCACAAAAACCCTGATGTTCCCCGAAGCATTGCAACATATCGACGAACAGATCTTCCTGCTGATCAACCGGGAATGGGCGAACGCCGTGTTCGACACCATACTTCCGCCCATACGGGATAAAATGTTCTGGGTGCCGATGTATGTGGTGCTGGCCGGGATCATACTCTATGCTTATCGCCTGCGCGGTGTATGGATGGTGCTGCTCCTCCTCGCCAATTTTGGCGCCAGTGATCAATTAAGCAGCGCCGTGATCAAACCGGCTGTAGGTCGCGTGCGTCCCTGCAACGATCCCGCATTTCAGGATTCGGTCACCCTGCGTATCGATGCCTGCGGCGGCGGAAAAAGCTTCACCTCCAGTCACGCAACCAACACTTTTGCCTTTGCCGTGATGTGCATACTGTTATTCAGGAGGCGATCGCGCTGGGTTACGCCGGTGGCCTTGTTTTGGGCAATCAGCATTAGTTATGCGCAGGTATATGTGGGGGTACATTACCCGCTGGATATCCTGGGTGGCGCCCTTTTGGGAACGCTTATCTCTGTAATTCTGTTTAACATTGCACACCGATACCTGGTAAAAGACCTTACCGGGCCCAAGCGGAACGCCGAACAACCATGACCTACCTGCAAATGCTTATCCTTTTGAGCGCCACCGGTGTGGGCATTGTAACGGCCTGGCTGCTCCGCAACAAAACGCATTCCGAATTCCTTAGCATCCTATTATCGTTCAGCGGTGCCTACCTGCTCGGCACTGTCGTATTGCATCTGCTGCCCGAAATTTTTCACGCCGAAGCCGGTGCCAGCGACGCACACGGACACAACCATGTGACAGCGATGTTCGTGTTGCTGGGTTTTTTCATCCAGCTCATCATCGTGCAGTTCACACGCGGCATTGAACACGGACACCTGCATTTACATGAACACCACAACAGCAGTTATGTGGCCGGCGTGGTGTTTGGCCTGAGCGTGCATGCTTTTATGGAAGGTATTCCCTTGTCTGCCGGCACGGCCGGAGAAGTGGCGCCCGTTTTCAAAGCCATTCTGATCCATAAGATACCCGAAGGATTTGCATTGGCCACCGTGTTATTCTTTTCCCTGCGCAACAAAGCACTTACTGCACTGCTGCTCGTTGCATTTCTGGCAATGACCCCGCTGGGCAGTGTATTGGGCGGCATGGCCACTGAACAACATATGCTTACATATAACAGGCTGATCGCCATCGTGTGCGGTTCGCTCATCCATATCTCCACGACCATCATCTTCGAGGCGAGTGGAAAAGCACACCGGATCAGCATCTACAAATTCTCCGCCATCCTGATCGGCGCAGGCATCGCCCTGGCAGGGATCTGGCTGGAGAATGCCTGAGCGGTCCCACCTTTAATGGCATGCTTCTGATTTAACGTGCAATGTATATCTTGCCGTACCCTGATTCAAAATAGGTATCGGTATTCGTATCGTACTTCTCAAGTGATTCACCATTCAAGCGTGTCACCACCCGGTACAGATACAGTCCGTTCGCCAGCTGATCGCCATACTGATCGGTACCATCCCAGGCGAATTCTGTGATATTATTACCAATATGTATTTCACCTAACTCCGGACGCAGTATCTCTCTGACAATGCGGCCGCTGATGGTCATGATCTGTATCTTGAAATAATCAGGCACCTCGCTACCCGTAAGCGTGAAAACAAATCGCGTTTGCATGTTAAAGGGATTCGGATAATTCAGCACATTGGAGATCATCGCTTTGTTGATCACCTCAAATGTGATGCGGTAATCCAGATCGCCTGCGTTGTTACCGGAACGATCCTCGCCATGTACTTTCAGTGTATAAAGCCCATCCATCGTGAACACCGGATGCATCACCACCCGGGCCATGTTCTGCTCGGCCAGCGCCGTGCTGTCGGCCGGATAAAATTGCGTGATCACGCCATCATACGGATATAGCTGGGTACTGCCATCCGGAAATTCGATCTCGATCTCCAGCAGTGCTGTGTCGTTCAGTGCGAGATA